>JANPGE010000285.1:0-50650 GCA_031423805.1 Segetibacter sp.
AACAGTTGAAGACGAAGGAAAGAAATATCCGATTGATACTCCAACCACCATAGCTAAAAAAATCCAAAGGGTAAGGTATCTATCTAAAAAGCTCAATTGCTTACGTTCGTGAGCAGGGGCACAATGTTCTATTGACATAAATATTTTTCGGAAATTTTTTTATAAGTATTTCTAATTACAACAACCAGGCTTGCAACAAGCTTTTGCTTCCAATGGCTTTTCTGCATAAACAGTAATACTTCTTATACCAGTGCCGGATTTTTTGAAATCAGAAATTTGTTCCGGAGTCATATAGTTACTCAATATGTCATCAGGAATAATGATTGCTTTGTCTTTTTGAATGGTAATATTGGCAAAGCTATTTGCTCCTATTAGTTCAAGATAAACCTGCTTTTGTATAGCACCGGCCACACAACCTGCATACATTTCTGCAGCCTCCTGTATTGCT
Organism: Segetibacter sp.; assembly: GCA_031423805.1. Lineage (GTDB taxonomy): Bacteria > Bacteroidota > Bacteroidia > Chitinophagales > Chitinophagaceae > Segetibacter. Next base: position 449 of record JANPGE010000285.1, read on the forward strand.
TTTGGCAACTCACCTTCCAGCACAATATCTGATATGCTGAAATGTCCACCAGGTTTAAGTACCCGATATATTTCTTTGAAAACACGGTCTTTGTTGGGTACAAGGTTGAGGACACAGTTGCTTACTACAACATCGGCCTTGTTGGCAGTTACCGGTATTTTTTCAATGTCGCCTTGCCTAAAGCTTACATTATCAAAGCCTCTTACTGTTGCATTTCGCTTTGCTAATTCTATCATAGCCGGTGTAAAATCAATGCCGATTACTTCGCCTGTTTCACCTGTTTCGTGACGGGCTACAAAAGCATCATTGCCTGCACCGCTACCCAGGTCAATAACAGTATCACCTTCTTTTATTTTCGCAAACTGTGTGGGTAGTCCACAGCCTAAACCTAAGTCTGCATCAGGATTGTAGCCTTCTAACTCATTATAGTCATCAGACATAATATTGTACACTTCAGTGGAGCATCCACCGGCACCGCAACATGAGCTTTGATTTGTTCCTTTATCCTGTAAAGCTATTTCTCCGTACTTCTGCTTTACAATTTCTTTTAACTGATCTTGTGTTTGCATGATTTTTATTTTTTAGTTTCTAATTTTATTCGAACGTCTTTACCACAGAGAACTACAGGAGTTTTTCATCTCCTATCTAACATCTAATATCTCCTATCTTACATCCCACCCAATCGCAATATCACGATGATTATACGCAAAAAAAATCAACAACAATTCGTATCGCAACCCTTATAACTTTCAAAAATCTGATTGATGAATGCCTGTGCTGTTTTCCATTCTTTCTCGTTGATGCAATAACAAACTTTGGCACCTTCTATTTCGCCATGTATAAGTCCCGCTTCTTTTAACTCTTTTAAGTGTTGAGAAACGGTGCTCTGCGAAAGCGGCAGTTCATCCACTATATCTCCGCAGATGCAGGTTGCCTTTTTTGCTAGAATTTTCAATATTGCAATTCTAGCAGGATGCGCCAATGCCTTAGCATATTTCGCTAACCTGTTTTCCGTTGCGCTAAACTCGTATGATTTTGTTATGCCCATATTTAATCGCAATATTACGATTAATATTCCATATTCACCAAATTATTTTTATTGTGAGTTTAACTAATTCCAAAATAAAATTATACACATAGACAAAATTGAATTATAGATGGCAGGAATTTACTGTACCTTGTTACATTGTAAGAAAACCCAATTAAATTTACAAGTCAGTTTTTTAGAAAAAAGAGACTTTTTTACCAAAAGATTTTGCCAATATTTTTTTAAAAAAAATCACAGACCAGCTTAAAAATGACCGATTAAATTGAACATGGGCCTGCTTTATTTCAACTTTGTTTATTCGGATTATTTCTTACAACTTTGCACCAATTAATTTAAACACAAGGAACCAATAAATGGGACTGTTCAACTGGTTTACGCAAGAGATAGCTATGGATTTGGGTACAGCGAATACCCTTATTATCCATAATGAGGAAGTAGTGGTAAACGAACCGTCTATTGTTGCGCTGGATCGCAACAACCTGAAAACTGTTTTAGCCGTGGGCAAACGTGCATTGATGATGCACGAAAAGACTCATGAAAGCATACGCACTATTCGCCCCTTGAAAGATGGGGTTATAGCGGATTTTAACGCTGCAGAGCTCATGATACGGGAAATGATCAAAATGATTTATCCCAAGAAGCCATTATTTCCCCCAAGCTGGAGAATGATGATTTGCATACCAAGCAGCATTACTGAAGTAGAAAAAAGAGCCGTAAGAGACAGTGCAGAACAGGCAGGAGCAAAAGAAGTTTACTTACTACACGAACCTATGGCCGCAGCACTGGGTATTGGTATAGATGTAGAAGAGCCGGTAGGCAACATGATTATAGACATCGGCGGTGGTACAACGGGTATTACAGTTATTGCCCTTGCGGGAATTGTTTGCGATCAGAGTATACGTATTGCCGGTGATGAATTTACAGCCGATATTATGGAAGCACTTAGGCGCTATCATAGTTTGCTAATTGGAGAAAGAACTGCAGAACAAATAAAAATTCAGATTGGTGCTGCTATGAAAGATTTGGAATCACCTCCTGATGATATTCCTGTAAACGGCCGCGACTTGGTTACCGGTATTCCTAAACAAATAATGGTTAGCTACCAGGAAGTGGCCGAAGCATTGGATAAAAGCATTTTCAAAATAGAAGAAGCCATTCTTAAAGCTTTGGAAACTACTCCACCCGAACTGGCTGCTGATATTTACCGCAGAGGATTATATCTTACCGGTGGTGGTGCATTGCTAAGAGGTTTGGACAAGCGCTTAAGTCAAAAAATAAAACTTCCAGTACACGTTGCCGATGATCCGTTGAAAAGTGTAGTTCGCGGTACGGGTATTGCTTTAAAAAATTACCAACGTTTTCCTTTTATAATGAGGTAGATTGTTAATGTCTAAATTTTTTAAACTTCAATTAAAGGTTTTGAAAATGTATAACAATAATAATTCTTTCCTATTATTATAAATTGGAGCGTAACAATTCTTAATTACTAAGTAAGCTTATCCGCTAACTTTTTAAAATCATTCCCCTAAGTTTATACTCCGCAATTAGTAAAGGAGGATTTTCATGAAGAATATTTTTATTTTCATAAGGCGCTACTTCAACTTTCTATTCTTCATGACCCTGCAGGTTATTTGCATTATTTTATTGGTAAAAAACAGTGATACCTATGGTGCTACTTATGCAAATTTTGCAAATGAAATAACAGGTCAGGTAAATACACAATATAATAAGATACATAATTTTTTTAACCTTAGACAAAATAATCTTTTGTTGCAGGAAGAAAATACAAGATTGAAAAACTTGCTGGGAAATAATTTTGAAACTACAGACACCGCTTATATAAAACATGTAGATAGCCTGATTAATGATACTTTAGGTGAACAACGAAAATATCTGTGGCTTCCTGCCAAAGTTGTAAACAATACTATATCGCAACAATATAATTATATGACCATACACCGTGGTTCTAATCAGGGTGTAAAAAAAGATATGGCTGTAATAAGTACAAATGGCATAGCAGGCACTGTTATAGATGTAAGTGAAAATTATTGCCGTGCAATGAGTTTGCTACACCGCAACAGCAAAGTCAGTTCTATGCTTAAAAAATCAAAAATATCTGGTAGTATAGAGTGGGATGGAAATGATCCTTATTATCTCACACTTCGTAAAATTCCGAAATCAACTACTGTATCTAAGGGTGATACAGTAGTTACAAGCAATTATTCTGCTAATTTTCCCCCTAATCTAATGATTGGTACGGTTACAGAGGTAGCCAAAGATGCCAGCAGTAATTATTTTATTATTAAGGTTAAATCATCTACAAATTTTTATGGTCTTGAATATGTAAACCTCGTAGACAATCTACAATTAGATGAACAACGTAAACTGGAGGCAGTAAAAGTAAAGAACGAATGAGTCTGTTAATAAAAAATATTATCCGTTTTATACTGTTTATACTAATACAGGTTTATATATTAAGCCAGGTACCTCCATTACATCAATTTATTACTCCATATTTATACTTTTTATTTATTCTTTGGTTACCCTTTACAATTTCACGAACCGCACTGCTTATTTTGGGGTTTTGTTTAGGACTTACACTTGATTATTTTTTAGGTGTTCCCGGACTTCATGCCGCTCCTTGTGTGCTTATTGCATATTTAAGACCTTTTTTAATAAACTTATTAATATCGCAGGAGGGAGCTGAATTAAACTACGCAGAACCTTCTATTAAAAGTATGGGGCTTACACCTTATAGTTTATATGTGCTGGTTTTTACATTTTTACATCACTTCTATCTTGTACTAATAGAGTGGATGCACTTTGGAACATTTCTTTACTTTATAGGGAAAGTGACGGCGACCACCGGAGTAAGTCTGCTTCTTATTTTTATTACCGAAATGCTTTTTTTCCGAAAACAAAAATTCAGGACAAATACCGGATAAAAAAACCCGACTTATTATTTTAAGCCGGGATATATTATTTAAGACTATTTAAGTTTATATTGCCATTACATCTTTTTCTTTTATCGCAAGATGTTTTTCAATAAGAGCAATATACCTGTCCGTTATTTCCTGTATATCTTTTTCAGAATCTTTGGCGGTATCTTCACTTAAACCGTCCTTCTGCATTTTTTTAACTTCTTCAATTGCGTCTCGCCTAATATTTCTAATAGCAACTTTAGCATGCTCGGCTTCCCCTGCAGATTTTTTAACCAACTCTTTTCTCCTCTCCTCTGTAAGCGGGGGCAAAAACAAACGAATATTAATTCCATCATTTTGTGGATTAATACCAATATTAGCCGCTATTATAGCTCTCTCAATAGATTGCAAAGTGCTTTTCTCCCAGGGTTGAACACTTATAGTTCTTGCATCCATTACATTAATATTTGCAACCTGGCTAATTGGGGTTGGAGCACCATAGTATTCAACTGATATACCGTCCAGCATAGCCGGGGTGGCCTTACCAGCTCGTATTTTACCTAACTCAATCTCTAAAAAGCTGATTGCTTTTTTCATTGACGATTCGGCATCTTCAATTATCATCTCCAGTTCTTCAGTCATGTTATTATAAATTTTGCTGCGCAAATTTACACAAAAGCACAAATATTAAAATACAACTACAATAACAATTGTAAAATAATCATAAGTAGTTTTGAAAGAGGGGCTAAAATGGAAATACTTATTCTTCCTCCACCATTGCAGCTTTTTTCTCGTAAAGTGGTACGAGTCTTACATCTCCACCTTCTGGTACAATAGTGGGCATTTCACCTTTAATAACACGTAGCTTGTAAGTATATTTTTTAAAATGAAGTAAGTAAACGAGGGAGAAAAATATGCCTCCCAATAACATAATCAAAAATCCTGTACCTAAATTTTGAAAATAAAATGAAACAGCTGAAACTGCAATAGATATGGCTACGCAAATCAATGTAACCTGTTTGTGATTAAAACCACGATTAAGTAATAAATGATGTATATGTGTTCTATCGGGGCTAAAGGGGGACCTTCCATTAATTATTCTTAGACCAAAAACCCTTAGGGTATCCATAAGCGGTAAAAATAAAATTCCGAATCCAATTGCAGGTGCAGCAGCAACCGGATATGCAGCATATTCAGCACCTGTCTGAATAAACTTAATAACAAGAATAGTATTGATAAGACCAATCATAAGCGAACCTGTATCACCCATGAATATCTTGGCAGGATTGAAATTATAGTATAAGAATGCCAGTAAGCTACCGGCAAACGTAAACCCTAAAACTGCATAAGGAATATTACCATTTACTAAAAAGAAAATTCCAAAAACCAATGAAGAGATAAGGCCTAAACCACCTGCAAGACCATCTACACCATCTATTAGGTTAAAAGCATTAATTATAACTACAATTGCAAAAACGGTCAAAAGATAACTTGCTTCCATAGGTATCGCATTAAATCCTAGAAAGCCATGCATATTAGTTATAACAAGATTGGCTTTAAAAATCAGTATACCGGCTGTAATAAGTTGACCAATAAATTTTTTTCCCGGGGAAATTATCATAATATCATCTTTGATACCAAGAAAAAAGATGAGCAATAATGCAGCAATATAAAATTGAAATTCAGGTGCCTCTTTTGCAAAATTTATTGTAAGTAAAATACTTAATATAAATCCGACAAACATACCCAAACCGCCGAGTGAAGGGATGGGCTGTTTATGTAGTTTTCTTTTATCGTCTGGTTCGTCATATAATTTTTTCTTTTTCGCAACCAATATTATTACAGGTATTACGAGCAGGGTTACAACGAAAGCAAATATTCCTCCGATTAAAATTTGTTGCATTTACAGCCTTTTTAGGTGACGACAACTATTCTTAGGGTTTGTTAGCAAATTAAACGCATTTTAGGTTATTAACGAAATGTTTGTTAATCCGAACTGCAATTTAATTTATCAACAATAATAACTAAAAACCAATACCTAGACAAATTAAGTATACCAACGGATGCTTAACCTTAAACATATAATTGAACGAACTATTAACTTTTTAATGAAAAAAGTTGTTCAGCCGCTTTTCGGGCAGGTAACCATGATGCTAAGATTGAAATAGCTAAAACAGTGCCAATTACAAGAAGAAAATCTGATAAAATTAACTTAACCGGATAGTAATCAATAATAAAACTTCCCCCCGTTAACTTCACTAATTTGTACTTGATTTGTAATAAACAAATTATTGTAGCCACAACAATTCCTGTTCCCCCTCCTATACCCGCTAGCAAAAAACCTTCTTTTATAAATATACGCTGTATATAATAATCGTCTGCACCCATAGCCTTCAATACTGCAATATCTTTTTGTTTTTCAAGCACAAGCATAGTTAAAGAACCTATCATATTAAAGGCAGCAACGATTAATATCAGGGATAAAATACCATAAATTACCCATTTCTCTACCTGCATAATGTTATAAAGACTTTGATTTTGCTGGTAACGGGTTTCTATCTTGAAACCGGTTCCTAATAAGTTTTCTAAATCTGTCTTTATTTGTTCGGCCTGTTCTGAATTCTTAAGCGATATTTCAATGGAAGTATATTGACTTTCAGACAAGTCAAGCATATACTTAACAAAGCCAATATTGGTTATAACGTATTTATTATCAAATTCCTGTTGCAATATGAAGCTTCCGCTTACGTTCGTATTATAGGAGTTTAATGCATCAACAACCGAGGCATTAGAAGATTTTATGTTAGGTAAATATACCGTTAATGGAGAAATATTCAATCCGGGTTGAACACCTACAGCATTTTCTATTCCTGCGCCTGTAATTAGCAAAGGCTGTTCAGTGGTACCTGTATTAAATCGTCCCTTGTAGACATGCCTTGCCAATCCACTTACTTGTTCGTAGTTACTATCTACACCCTTAAGAAATACTATACTTTGCAATTCACCATTAACCAAAACAGCTTTTTCTTCTACAACTGTAGAGATTTGTTTAATCCCTTTTCTGGCTTTTATGTTATCTAACTGTTGAGTTGTAAGATTAATAAATTTAGCGTTTGCAGGAGCAATTCTTATATCTGTATAAAAATCTGCATAAAGGCTTTTCACCAAATCTTCAAAACCATTGAAAACACTTAAGACCAAAATAAGTGCAGCAGCTCCTACAGCTATTGCTAAAATACTTATCCATGATATCAAATTGACAGCATTGGTTGTTTTTTTAGCTTTAAAATATCTCCACGCAAATAGTAGGGTCACGATTAGGTTTAAGGTTTTGAGTTTGGGGTTTAGGGGACACTTTTACCCTTCAATCACTTATTTTATCAACTCTTATTTTCTTCCTCTTCGTTCGGTTTTATTTCAATCTCTTTAAAAATGTTTTCCATTTTAAAAACATAGTCCAGCGTGTCATCTAAATAAAACTGTAGAACAGGTATACGGCGCAGCTGTCGTTTTATGCGATCACTAAGCTCCCTTTTTATTTCCCAGGCCTGTGCCTCTATTTTCTTCAAAGCAGCATTTGCATCAGCAATTTTAAAAAAACTTAGATAAATTCTAGCTTCGAGCAGGTCAGGTGTTACTTTTATAGATGATATTGAAACCATACCTCCTTCTATCATATTGAGCCCAAGACGCATAAATATATCGTTCATCTCTTGCTGAATAACCGCAGCTACTTGTTTTTGTCGTTTTCCCTCCTGCATATATATTCACAATTTTATGGCGGTAAAAGTAGTTACTTTGCACCGATTTGACTGATTTAAACACTAATGAAAAAATACTCCCGAATCTTTAATTATCTCCGGTTTTATAAAGGAAATATTGCATTATACTTTTTGTTTACAGTACTTTCTATTTTATTTTCATTGATTTCATTGGGAACACTCCCCTTTTTTCTGCGGTTAATATTTTCTCATGAAAAACTGGTTTTAGAAAAACCTGCAGCAATTCACGGTTCTGGCGATTTTATTAATTATATCAATTATGAAATAAGCCATTTAATTGTAGTTAATGGTGACAAAGGACCCGTTTTAGCTTTGGGATTAATTTGCCTTGTGGTAATTGTTTCAGTTATGTTCAAAAATGCATTTTTATACTTTTCCTATTATGTTCTTACTCCTACCAAGAATAGTATTATGACAAGGTTAAGGGTAGAACTGTACAATAAACTACTTCAACTACCTATTGGATATTTTACAGAGCAGCGCAAAGGAGATGTAATGAGCCGTATGACCAACGATGTTGGACAGGTTGAAGGTTCTGTTGTTGGTGCTTTAGAAGGTTTTATTAAAGACCCACTGAATATATTGATCATACTGGGCACATTAATTTATATAAGCCCGCAATTGTCTTTGTTTTTATTCATCTTTTTACCACTTACCGGGTTAATTATAGGAAGGATAAGCCGTTCTCTAAAAAAACAGTCGTCAGCTTCTGCAACTATGATGGGTGATGCACTTTCTGTACTAGATGAAACTCTGGGAGGATTAAGGGTCATAAAAGCATTTAATGCAGAAAAGATACTTCAAAACAAGTTCAATAAGACCAATATGGACTTGTTTCATCTGCGCAATAAAATGCAATTCAGAAGAGATTTAGCCTCACCTCTAAGTGAGTTTATGGGGGTCATGGTTCTTTGTGGTATATTATGGTTTGGTGGAAGACTCGTATTATCCGGTCATGCAAGCGGGTTAGATGCGGAGGGATTTATTATGTATGTTGGAATTTTTACACAGATTATTAATCCTTCAAAAGGTTTGTCAACTTCATTTTACAATCTGCAACAAGGTACTGCTGCCATAGGCCGTATAGAAGAATTGCTAAATGCTCCTGTTAAAGTAGATGAAAATATTAACGGCCTTCAGCTGACGGAGTTTAAACATACAATTGAATTTAAAAACGTTAGCTTTTCTTATGATGATCATGTAATTCTTAAGAATATTAATCTGGTAGTAGAAAAAGGAAAAACAGTTGCACTTGTTGGTTCTTCTGGTGCCGGCAAAAGTACACTGGCCGATCTGATACCCCGATTTCATGACGTTACTTCTGGTGAGTTGCTGATAGATGGGGTAAATATTAAGGACTACTCCTTATACTCTGTAAGAAAACAAATGGGAATTGTAACACAAGAACCAATATTATTTAATGATACAATAGCAAACAACATAGCATTGGGTGTAGAAAATGCTAAAAGAGATGATATCAAAAGTGCTGCAAAAATTGCAAATGCCCATAACTATATATCAACAAAGGAAAATAGCTATGATACTAATATTGGTGACCGGGGCGGCAAACTAAGTGGCGGCGAAAGACAGAGACTTACAATAGCCCGGGCAGTACTTAAAAATCCTCCGATATTAATATTAGACGAGGCAACATCTAGTTTAGATACAGAAAGCGAAAGATTGGTTCAGGATGCTATAAACAATATGATGCAGAACCGTACATCTGTAGTTATAGCCCACCGCCTTAGTACCATACGACACGCAGATGAAATTGTAGTTTTACAAAAAGGCGAAATTGCAGAACGTGGCACCCACGATGAACTTATAGCTAAAAATGGTTTTTATAAAAGATTGGTTGATTTGCAGGAAGTAAAATAATACAGGAAGTATTTCTTAAAAAAGTAAACCCGCATTATTGAACTTATCTAAGGTAACCCTGCCTTATCTTACCAGGGTTACATCTCCCTTATATAAAAACTGATTACCAGTACCACATATAATTTCAAGGTGATAAACATAAACTTCTGATGGTGCAGGCTGACCTTTGTAACTGCCATCCCAACCTGCATTTGGATTGTTAATTTCAAAGTTGCCACGTTGAAAAACTACAGCCCCCCAACGGTTGTAAATAATCATATTTTTTACTCCTTTTATACCTTTACCCCTGGGGTAAAAAATATCGTTTGACCCATCACCATTTGGTGAAAATGTATTTGGTATAAAAATATTACCTGAACCACAAAGCATATTGATTATTACCTGATCACTTGCTTGACACCCCCCGGCATTTGAAACAATTGCGGTATATGTGGTGCTGTTTGCAGCCGGGGTGGCAGTGGGTTGAGGACAATTGTTGCAACTTAGTCCTGTAGAGGGGGACCAATTATAAGCATTTATATCAGCAGAACCATTTGTAGTTATGGTTACTGAACTTCCTGCAGGTATATTCAATACATCTGGTATGATATTAAATATAGGTTTGTTATAAACAATAACGGGCACATAACCGGTATCTTTAAAACAATTTTGCTGATCACTACCTATAACTCTATAAATTGTAGAGGTATCAGGTTTAGCGGATGGATTAGCAATATTTACATTACTAAGTCCTGCAGAAGGTGACCAGGTATAAGTATCTGTACCACTAGCTAATAATCTGGTTGCCTCACCACGACAAATTGTATCTCTGATACTTGTAATTATCCTGAAGGGCTGAATTACACTTACTTTTATACTATCCTTATTTGTGCATCCTTCTATACTTTTTCCTGTTACAAAATATTTAATGGTAGAATCTGGTTTTGCTAAAGGATTTGTACATGCAGAACAGCTAAGGGAACCATTGGTTTGCCAGGTATAGGACAATGCCCCTCCTGGTAGAAGGGTAATGGTTTGCCCCCGGCAAATGGTCGAATCCGAACCTGCATCAACATTTGGCAACGGAAATACAGTTAAGGATTTATTTACCGTATCGGTACACCCACTTGAATTTACTGCAACTACATTAATTATATAGCTATTAGGAGTTGTATAGATCTGCGGAGGTGGTATAGCTAAGGTTGAAGTATTGCCATTTCCAAAAGTCCATTTGTATTTTGTAAATGAAGTATCGGGCATAGCCTGTGTTAAGGCAAAGTTTATAGGGCTGTTAACACACGAAGTAGGATTGCCTGAAACAGAAATAACCGGACCTTTTACAACTTTTATAAAAACAGGTGCTGCTGTATCTTTACATCCAAATATAGTTTGAAGGTTCATATTTATCGTATAGTTTCCCGGGCTACTGTAAGTATGTACAGGATTTTGACTATTAGATGTTCCACCATCCCCAAAACTCCATTTATAAAGACTTACCGTATCAAATTTAATGACCGAGGAATCAGTGAAGGCTATAGTTGTGCTATCGCAAAATAAAGCAACAGGTCGTTTTATAATTGCGCTTACATTTGATACTGATATTGAGTCTGATCCAAAAACAAAAACAATACAATTAATTGTGGTATCCCTCAACAATAATTTAGGCAAATAACGGCCTACTGTAGCATAAGTATGAGATACTGTATTACCACCGGATACTAAGGTGGTTCCATCACCAAAATCCCATATAAAATTACTGGAAATATTGCTTGCTGTAGCATTAAAATTAATGGTGGCTGGTACACATTTTCCTTTAGGATTATAAGAAATAGTACCCTGTGGCCCTTTCACCCTAATTCTTTTTATCATGGAGTCAATACAACTTCCAAACCCGTTTACAACTAATTTAACATTGTATAAGCCCCCAACCACATAGATATGAGTTGGATTATTAAGGGTAGAAGTACTGCCGTTGTCAAAATCCCATTTAATAGACGAAAAAAATGTTGATTTGTTGGTAAATAATATTTGGGCGGGGGGACAATTTACAATCGTATCACTAAGTGTAAAATCTGCTACAGCATTTCCTATAACTATCAGACTGTCTTTTCGAACACTGTCTTTACATCCAAATCTATCTGTTATTTTTAATTGTACATTATAGATGCCATTACTAGTGTACAAATGTGCAGGTGATCGTAACGTACTTGTACCACCATCACCAAAATCCCATTTATATGCCAAAGTAGAACCTACAGAAGTATTGGTAAAATTAATAAGTGATTGCCTGCATGCTAATGTATCAGATGGTAAAAATCCAACTGTAACTTTGGTAATTATAATTGCAGCACTATCAATCAATGAATCTATACAACCATAACTATCTTTTATTTTATAATTTATAGTATAGTTTCCAGTATTATTATAAATATGGTTAAAAACCGGTGAGGCTGATGTTGAGACAGATCCGTCACCATAGTCTATAGTCCATGAAACAATAGGATAACCGGGATAGGCAGTGCTTTGATCAGTGAACTTTACATTGCTATTTATACATGCTCCACTTGCATGTGTTACTTTAGCAGTAGGTCCATACACAGTCATGCCATTTGTTTTGGTTACTATTTTTATACAACCTAATATATCTGTAGTTTTCAATGTAATGTTATAGGTTCCGGAGGTAGTATAACTGTGTGTTATTTGCGGAGAGAAGGTAGAAAAGGGCATAGTTGTATCTCCGAAATCCCACAGATACTGACTGATGTTTGTTGGATTTATATTTGTACAGCTTATAAGAACAGGTCCGTTTTTACATACTATAGCGGGTGAAATATTGATTGCAGGATATTCATCCACTACGTATACACTATCTTCAAAGAAATCATAACAAGGTGCATTATCTACCCTTAATTTGACAAGATAGCTACCCAGGGCAGCATATGTATGTATTGGATCGCTTAAGGTAGAGGTACTACCGTCTCCAAAATCCCATAAATAACTCAAGGCTCCCTTAGATTTGTTTACAAACTTTTTTAATAATGGTGTATCACAATAATGTTTTACGGAGTATAGTGCAATAGGAGGTTTTATATAGACATAATTCGTCTTTTTAATACTGTCTATACATCCATTATTTTCTGCCACAAATAGAATTGAAAAGAAACCTGTATCATTATATAAATGAGTTGGGTTTTGAAGACCTGAATAAGCGGTATCACCAAATGACCAAAACCACCCAGTAGTTTGACCTATACTTGTATTGGTAAATTTAATATTTTGATACCCACATGCTATTAAAGGCGACGCTGTAAAGTTAACTGTAGGTTTAGTTCCTACTGCTACAGCCTGTGGCAGTAAAAATGTATCAGTACACCCATTGTTTGTAATAATAATTAATGAAACATTGTAGGTTCCTGTGGTATTATAAGTATGAGAGGGATTAGGGGAGGACGAGAACGTATTATCACCAAAATCCCATTTGTAAGTGGTAACGGGTTCAGGTGTTGTTATATTAGGAATAAATGTGAGTATAAAAGGCAAACATCCTTTATAAGGCAAACCACCTATAGAGTTAATTTTTGGAAGCGAAATTGAAATGATATTGGATTTGACAATAGAGTCTGCACATCCATAAGCGTTTTTAGCAAATAACTTTACACTGTATGTTCCTATTGTAGTGTAAACATGCGTAGGTGACTGAATTGTTGATGTATTTCCATCACCAAAATCCCACAAATATGAAAATGCAGTTGTGGTAGCATTAAATGAAACAGTAATTGGTACAGTACATCCCGGAGGCGGTGCATTATAAGTAAAGGTGGCCAAAGGAGCATTTAGTACGACAATCTTTTTTGCAATAGAATCTTTACATGCACCAAAATTGTTTACCAACTTAATGTTGTAGGTACCTGCTGTATTAAATATTTTGTAGGGGTTAGTTTGGGTTGAAGTAGTACCGTCACCAAAGGTCCAGAAGGCTGAAACGGTGGCGGGTGTTGAAGTATTAAAAATATTAAATCCTGTATTTACACACACGGTATCAGGATTATTAAAGTTAGGAACGACAGCACCAATACTTATTAGTTTTGAAACCGTATTGGTACAACCGGACTGATTGGTAACTACAAGTTGTGTATTAAAAACCCCTGTAGTGGTAAAACTGTGTGTGGGATTAATACTTGTAGAGGTAGCACCATCTCCAAAATCCCATTTATAATTTATGATGTTACTACCTGATGAAGTATTTGTAAAATTGACTGTTACCGGTGGACTACATGTAGTTGACGAAGCAGTTGTAAAACCGGCAAAAGGAGATTGAATAACTTTTATATAACCGGACTTGGTAATAGTATTATTGCAGCCTCCACTATTTACTACATTTAAGGTTATATTATAACTACCGGCACTAACAAATAAATTAGATGGTGATTGAACGGTGGAAGTATTACCATCTCCAAAGTCCCATTGCCATTGACTTATAGTTCCGGTACCTGCTGCACTTAAATCTGTAAATACAACCTGATGCGGTGTACAACCTATTGTATCATCTGCACTAAAATTAATAACAGGCTTGTCGCTAACTGATATATAACCAACACGTATAACAGAGTCTTTATTTGTTGCATTTTTTACTACAAGTTTCACAGTATAAGTACCTGGAGTAAAATATATAGCTCCTGGATTTTGGGATATAGATGTATTGCCATTGCCCAAATCCCAAAACCAGCTTGTTGGAGACCCAATAGAAATATCGGTAAACTGAACAACCAAAGGTGCACAACCCTTTACAGGCGTTGCAGTAAAGTCTGCCCTTAATTGTGCGTTTCCTTGAAGACATAAAAATACTACCCAGCTTAATAAGCTAAAATGAAATTTATACTTAAATAAAAATTGAATTGTCAAACGATTTATTTTAAGCAAAAAATGCCGGCTATGGTTTACATAGAACCGGCACAATTTACAATAATTTAGAGCCTTTCAACAACCTTCTTGATGCCTTAACATTGTAAAAAAAAAAATTGGCGCAATCGTTACAATTGCGCCTAATGCAGTTACTTAATTTGGAAAGAATATCTAATGAATAATGAACATACTTTTTGCTTTTTTATTCAATGCTATTTTTCTATAAATATTGAATTATAATTATTCTTATAAATTATAAAAAATATTTTATCAAATGACCAAACAAAACAATACCTACTCGACTTATTTTAAAACCACGGCTGGAAAATTACTTTCTATTTCAGCTGACAAAGGTTCTGTTTCTGTTAGAGATAACTTTTCCGATACCAAAAAATCTCTTAGCTTCTCAAGCTTATTTGTATTTATAAGGTCTACATTACATTTAAGTAATTCATTCCACACGGTTTTCTTTTCGGGAGACGCCCAAAGTCTGACCTTAAATCCATTTTCATGAGCCTTATTAACATATTCTTTTAAGATTTCTCTCTCGGCAGGTGATATAGTTCCCCTCCCTTTCCATTTCAAAATACGTGAGTATTTGCAACTTGCAATTGGATTATTATTATCCTGTATTACCTGCCCTACCATGCGCAGGTCTTCATCAACAAAAAAATTTCGAGATAAATTGTTTGTGATAAGATTCTTAGGTTTATGGCCAGTTATTACAATAGTTACATCCCTTAGATAAACCTTGCCATCTTCAAGGGTTGAAATAATAGATTTATATTTTTCGAGTAAAACCGTAAGTGCAGCAAAAGTTTTATGTGCATTACTTTTAATATCAATCATGAGTGTTATATTCGAATCTATATCTCGGAAACTACTTTTATTTTTATCTTTCACATACTCTAATAATGGTTTCAGATAAAGCTCTTCAAGAGTTCTGTTCCTTTTTAAAATAGGCAATATATGAGATACAATAAGTTTGTTACCACGTAAATAAATATCTGCTTCAACATAAGTAAATCCATTTTCTAAAGCATCATATAATGGACGCTTATGCCTGTAATCGTTATGTGCAAAAGCATTGGGTAGTTTAACAGATTGTGCTTGGGACACCATTATTATCAGCAGCAACGGTAATAAAATGTAAACAACAGGTATTAAATTCGTTTTCATAGGTATTTCTAAAACGAAAAAAAAATGTCCTTCTTATTGTTTTAAACATTATGACTGATAAGGCTATGTTTGTAGCTTGTAGAGGTTTTAAGGAAATAAATTTCTTTTGATGTCCTGTTATTTTATTTCTTCATTTTATTATATTAATGAATATAACAATAACAGAAAAGGTAAAATTATTTTTACCCTTACCTTTTTTGTCTTATCAACACGATGAGGAATTATTGCACTATTTATGGTTTCACCTGATACAGATAAGAGTAGCAACTTTTAGTAATAATAAAAATGTAAATTAAATGGTGTATTTATTTGACAACAACTATTAGAAGAGTGATTTATACAATAAAAATTTACATCGTCAGAAATAATTTTAAGCGCATACCAAAGAATCCTTTTTATATCTTATGTTGGTATTAAGTTGTTATGATTTTAAGGAAACATGTACAATTATTTAAGTACTATATTATTTGTAAAAAATATAATATTAAATTATCAAAATCATTCTGGTTCTTTACATAGAAATATTATTTTAACTAAAATAAAGAAGCCTCCTTAAAAGGAAGCCTCTTTTCAAACCTTAAACTATAGAACACTAAACTCTAAAACCGAAAAGCGTATATTATCTTACTAATGTTACATTACCTTTTATTGGGAACACCGTATTGTTAGCACATATTACTTCAAGCAAATAAACGTATACATCTGTAGGTGCTTTTACCCCATTCAACATACCATCCCAACCAAAGTTTGGATCATTGGCACTAATATGACTTTTTTGATAAACCACCTGTCCCCACCTGTTGAAGATTGCAAAGTTTTTAATACTGTTTACACCTCTTCCACGAGGGTAAAAAACATCATTTGCCCCATCACCATTAGGTGAAAAAGTATTGGGGATAAATACATTTCCATCGTTACATAGCAAAGTTATTGTTACATCATCGCTTGCTTCGCAATTACCCATATTTCTCACTGTAACATTATACTTAATATTTTCCTGCGGTTTTACATTTGGATTAGGACATGTATTACAACTTAACCATTGACCCGGATTCCATCTGTAGCTGATTACATCAGCAGAAACACTGGTATTTAACTGTATACTGTTTCCAACTATAACATTTGCTATTGAGCCATTAGTAATACTAACGGTAGGGTATTTATAAACTTTTATTTTTACAGTTCCCGAATCTTTAAAACAGTTTGAATTATCGCTACCAACAACCTTATAGGTTATGGTAGAATCGGGTCGGCTATTTGGTGTTGCACTTAATGGATCATCTAACCAAACCACAGGCGACCATTGATAAGTTGACGCACCTGTTGCTGATAAGGGAACAGATTTACCAATACAAATAGTATCGCCCTTTCCAACCTTTAGGGTAAATGGTTGTTTTACCGTTATAGTCACAGAATCTTTATTGGTACATCCAAAAACTGATTTTCCTGTTAGATAATATGTAGTTGTTGTAGTTGGTTTTACAACAGGGTTAGCACAGGTTGTGCAACTGATTGTAGAATCTTGCGACCATATATATGAATCTGCTCCTGTAGCATGTAAGGTATGTGGACTCATCTTACAAATACCAGTATCTGCACCTGCATAAACAACTGGTTTTGGGTGTATAACTACAGATTTCGCATCAGTTCCACTACAACCACCGCTATTAATCACCTTTACAGATACTCCGTAGTTACCGGCAGTACTATACAATTGGCTATCGGGCATCTGCACATTTGATGTTTGGCCATTTCCAAAATTCCAACTCCAGGTTTTAGATACCGTATCAGCTACAGCTAACTGTGCACCAAACTTTACTTTGCCCGGCTCGCAGGCAGACAGGTTTCCTGTAATCTGCACTTTGGGTGAGCTAAGAATTTGTATATATTGAGGATCCATAGCAGTATCCTTACAACCAAAATCACTAGATGCCACCAATGTTATAGTATAGGACCCGGGTGTTGTATAGGTATGAACAGGATTGTGAAAAGTAGAGGTATCACCATCACCAAAATTCCACATAATACCAACAGGAATATCATTTGAAACTGTTGAATCTCTAAATCTTACTGTTCCACTATCACAAAACATTCTTTTATCGGTTAATATGTTTGTTTCTATACCAATAACTTTTACAGTATCTAATCCTAATACAGGAACTCTACAACCCAGCACATTTTCCAATATAACTTTTGGCAGATATAGACCCGGAGTTGTATAAATATGCGATGCAACATTTGTGGTTGTAAATATTGTAGTTCCATCATCAAAGTCCCAAACATATTTTACCGTATTATTTGATATCAGGCTGTATTGAATTTCACCCGGATTACAAATAGTTTTAGGAAAATATCCAAATGTTCCGGTAGGGCCTTGAATTACAATATTCTTTATCATACTATCAACACAACCACCATTGTTTTCTACTGTTAACTTTACAGTATAATTACCGGGGTAAGTGTATATGTGTGATGGATTTATAAGTTGTGAATTACCTCCATCTCCAAAATCCCAATTGAAGCTAACATAGTTAGTCGATTGATTAGTAATATCAACAATCAAAGGCGGGCAAGTAGAAAATGTATCACTAAGATTGAATTTTGCTTTTGCCTGAAAAACTCTTAGCGTTACTGACATAGAATCTGAACATCCTCCTCTGTCAGCTACAACTAATTTAACAATATAAATTCCCGGCTGATTATATGTATAAATGGGCGATACTACATTCGAAGTATTCCCATCACCAAAATACCAGGTGTAAACAGCATTAGTACCATCAGATTGATTATTAAATGTTATAGTTGAGTTTGGACAAATCATTGTATCTGATGGTGCAAACCTAGCAACAGGTTTCGTAATAGTTATCAGTGCGGGTTTGGTCATGCTATCTTTACAACCGTAAGAGTCTTTTATGTGAAGAGTAACACTATACAAACCGGCATTATTATAAAAATGTGAAAATGGTCCCGAAGTGTAGGGTTGCACTACTCCATCTCCATAGCTCCATTTCCATTCTACAATTGGGTGTATATTATCAGTAGTAGAAGAATCGTAAAAGTCAATATTTGACCCATAGCAAATATTGGTTACAGAACTTGAAAAGTTAGCTTTGGGGCCATATGTGCGTATATTAGCTGGTACTGTAAGCGTATCTCTACAACTCAAAATATCTGTTAGCACTACTGAAACATTTCGCGAACCGGGTGTAAAATAATATTGGGCAAATGCATAAACGCTATTGATAGTGGAATCTTGTCCTAAACCATCTGGCAACCAAATATATTGTTGTATATTATTTCGGTTAATGTTATTCACCTTAAAGGTAATTCTTGTAAGTATGCATGTTGTAGTATCACTGGCACTCATTATCCCATTCTCATTTATAATTGGCACAACACTGGTTTTTGTATATTCACAGGCACCATTGGTAACTTTGAGAGATACACTATATCTACCTGTGTCTGCATACGTATGCGAAGGATTTTGTTGTGTTGAAGTTGCTCCATCACCAAAATTCCAAAACCATGTTAAGGCACCAATAGATTTATCTATAAACCTTCTTTTCATAGGTTGATTACAAAAAAATGCAGTATCGAATACTGGGATTGGAGGTAAAATATGCATATACTTTTCAATCTTTAGGGTATCACTACATCCAAAGTTTGAGGCAATAAGCGTTACATTAAAATACCCCGTATCATTATAATTGTAAGTAGGGTTTTGATCGGTTGAGCTACCCCCATCTCCAAATGACCAATACCATTCATTGATAATTCCACCATTAATACTTGAAAGATCAGTAAATGTTACGGTTGTAGATGCGCATGCATCTCTTGGTGTAGCACTAAAATTAATATTAGGCCTGTTACCTGCTTTAACTCCCTCAATTAGTTTTAGGGTATCTGTGCAGCCTGGGCTGGTAATTACTATGAGTGTAACATCAAAAGCACCAGCAGTTGTATAGGTATGAATAGGATTTGCCAGTGTAGAAGTTGTACCATCACCAAAATCCCATTTATAAGAAGAAATTTGAACACTGTCCTGCATTATAACTTTAGGATAAATAGTGAAAGGAACACATCCTTTAGCGGGCAGACTATCAATTTTTAATATTTTGGGTGGAGAAATAATTATAAAATCCGATTTCACAATACTATCTGTACAACCTCCGGCATTTTTAATAATAAGAGTTACGGTATAACTACCACTACCCGTAAAAGTATGAACGGGGCTGGCACTTGTAGATGTTGCACTATCTCCAAATTGCCATAGGTAAGAAACAGCACCTATAGATGTGTTGATAAAACTTACGGTTAACGGCCCCATGCATGCAGTTGTATTAGTTGCTGTAAAATTTGGTATAGGTTTAGGAACAACTATAATCCTTTTAGTTACTGAATCACTACAAGATCCAAAATCAGTAACCATTTTCACCAGATAACTTCCGGGAGTGGTATAAGTTTTGGTAAATACTTTATTACGCCCAACAGTGCCATCACCAAAACTCCAGATTGTGCCAACAAATGTGCTTGGGTTAGAAATGTTGGTTGCACTAAAAGATTCACCAACACAAACTGTATCAGGTATAGACATTTTGGCTTTTACAAAACCAATATTAATAGCATTTGGCTTAATTAAGGTATCCGTGCAACCATAACTATTCTTTACAATTAGTGTTACAGTATAACTTCCTCCACTTGTAAAATTATGTGATGGATTAGTTGCCGTTGAGGTTCCACCATCTCCAAAATTCCAAAAATAACTTAAAGATCCCGTACCGGTAGATGTATTGGTAAAAGTCACAGGACCAGAATTACTACAACCCTGTACTGCCGAGTAACTGAAAGCACCTTTTACTCCGTTTACAGTTTTAATCAATGCGTTTTTGGTAATCACTTTTGTACATCCAAAACTATTAATCACTTTTAATATAACAGTAAAATTACCAGACGCGGTGTAGGTATGCTGTGGGCTTGGGAGATTTGATAATGTACCATCACCAAAATCCCACTGCCAATTGGTAATTGTTCCTGAGCCAGGTGTACTACCATCTGTAAAATTGACTTTTAGGGGAAAGCAACCTGTACTATCAGAAATGCTAAAAATGGGTTGAGGTAGGGTATATACTTCAACAAATTGGCTTTTTAAAATTGAATCTTTTCCTAAAGAGTTAGTTACAACAAGCTTAATGTTATATTTACCAGGATTAAAATATGTGGCAAACGGATTTTGAAGGTAAGACACGGTTCCATTTCCCAAATCCCATTTCCAATTTGATGGATTTCCTGTTGAATTATCTATAAATCCGACTACTAATGGTGGACAACCGTAATTAGATGTTGCGGAAAACTCTGCATTTAATTGACCGGAAACAGTCGCATGAAAAATGCATTGGACTATGATTATAAGCAGGGTTAATATTAAAAATTTAAAGGCTTTCATAGATTTTTCATCAAAATTTTATACAGATCACAGGATGTTAGGAATTATTCGACCTTATTATAAACTTTGGATTTGTTTATTTATTTTGTTTTTGATGCTTTTTTTTCCATAAATCTTAAAAATTCTTTCCACAGATATTTGATAAGATGATTAATCCAGATTAAAAAAATTTATATTTCATCGTTTAATATAAAAATCTCCGTTATGATTTACTTCATTCATAAAATTTTGTAAAACAAAAAGCCTCCCAAAATGGGAGGCTTAAATTAATATTTCAATAACGGGTTCTATAAAACTAAAATACCAGTTGCATTCAAGACAATTTCCTTTTTAGGTTCTTTAATTTCCTCAATTTCTTCTGCAGTTTTACCTGCATCTTCAGCATAATGTTGTAACTCTTTTACTGATGTAGTCTTCATTTTGGCTGTACCTAAAACAACAATTTCTTTTCCGTTAATGGCTACAGGAACCAGAAAATTATGATCTTTCATCTTTACCATCATATTACCATCGGCAGTTTTAAGTTTTAACCAACAGCCTTCCTTGGTGCATACATCTACCACTGTACCTTTCACCTTTACTGCCATTGGTTCATCTTTAACTTTAGAAATCAACTCTTCTACAGTTATAGCTCCTGTAGCAGTTGTCTTTTTACCATACACCGAACCTTTTTTAGCCGACCCTTTGGGAGGGTTTGCAAAAACCATTAAAGAAGTAGCCAACAATACCATAAACAATAAACTCTTTTTCATATTATTTTATTTAATAGTTATAAAAACAAAGCCACAGTGATTATACTGTGGCTTATTTATAATTTTAGTCAATTAACTTAATTTTTCTACCTGCATATAACTTAATTCAACAGGGGTAGATCTTCCAAAAATTTTCACTGTAACTTTCAACTTCTTCTTTTCATCATTCACCTCTTCTATTACTCCGTTAAAATCATTAAATGGACCTTCTATAATTTTTATTGTTTCGCCAATTATGAACGGTTCATTCATTGTAATACCCTGATCATTCATTTCATCTACTTTGCCAAGCATTTTATTTACTTCTGCTTTTCGAAGGGATATAACGTTACCTTTTGCACCTTTACCATCAGTAAGAAAATGCATAACATTACTTACGTTACTTATGTGATGAACCATTTCATCAGTTAGCTTTCCATCACTAACCTCAATCATTACATAGCCTGGAAAATAGTTTTTTTCCCTCATTACTTTCTTACCATTCTGTACTTTGTACACTTTCTCCATTGGTAAAAACACCTGCTTGATAGTTTGGCTCCACCCACTGCGGTTCACCTCTTTATCAAGGTATTCTTTCACCTTACGCTCTTTACCACTTACAACACGCAGTACATACCATTTGGTTAAATCCGGTTGTTCAGGTGTTTCGGGAGCTCCGGTGGTTTCAATCACTTGATTAATACTTTCCATTATTTAAATAAGGAATAAATAGCTTTTAATAAATTTTGAGAGGCGAAATCCATCACCCAAACTAAGGCCGTAATAATTAATGTAGCAACAAGTACAATGATTGTTGATTGCTGCAACTGCATCCAATTTGGCCAGGTTACTTTTTCAGATAATTCCTGATAGCTTTCGCGAAAATAAGTTGATATTTTATTCACAATTATAATTTGATAATTTGATAATTTGATAATTTGATAATTTGATAATAAATTAAAACCCATTTACTAATAAAATCATCACAATATGAAAATTTGAGGGCAGTGTAATATGAGAAATTATCACATTATCACATCATTAAATCATCATATTAAACAGCACGGGCACAAGGATTCGAACCCTGATCAAAGGTTTTGGAGACCTCTATTCTACCATTGAACTATGCCCGTAGAAAAAACTTATCCCTTATAATATAATAAAGAATATAAGAATCTAAAATAAAGAACTTTTTAAAAAGCAAAGTACCCAAGCTGTGCGCCTAAGTACTTTGCAAATATAGAAAACCTTTAATCAAACCCTGTTAAGGGTATCAGGTTTATTTCAAAATTTCAGTAACCTGACCAGCGCCAACTGTACGTCCACCTTCGCGGATAGCGAATTTAAGACCCTTTTCCATGGCAATTGGTTGAATCAACTTAACAGTAAGGCTAGTGTTATCACCAGGCATAACCATTTCAGTTCCTTCAGGTAGTGTAATTTCTCCGGTTACGTCAGTTGTACGGAAGTAAAACTGTGGACGGTATTTGTTGAAGAATGGAGTATGACGGCCACCCTCATCTTTGCTCAATACGTAAACTTCACCTTTGAATTCAGTATGAGGAGTGATAGAACCTGGCTTGCAAAGAACCATTCCACGACGGATTTGAGTCTTTTCAATACCACGCAATAGCAAACCTGCATTATCGCCGGCTTCACCTTCGTCAAGCAATTTCTTAAACATTTCAACACCAGTACAGGTAGAAGTTAATGGTGTTTCCATTAAACCTACAATTTCAACAGGCTCACCAACTTTAATACGGCCTCTTTCTATACGACCTGTAGCAACTGTACCACGACCAGTAATTGAGAATACATCCTCAACACTCATCAGGAACGGAAGATCAACCGGTCTTGGAGGTAATGGAATGTAGCTATCTACAGCATCCATCAATTCCATGATTTTATTTTCCCATTTTTCATCACCTGCCATAGCACCTGTAGCAGAACCTTGAATGATTGGTGTGTTATCACCATCAAAACCATTCTTAGAAAGGATCTCACGGATTTCCATTTCTACAAGTTCCAACAATTCAGGATCGTCAACAAGGTCAACCTTATTCATGAAAACCACCATGCTAGGTACACCTACCTGACGGGCAAGCAGGATGTGTTCACGTGTTTGTGGCATAGGGCCATCAGTTGCAGCTACTACAAGAATAGCTCCATCCATTTGGGCAGCACCTGTAATCATGTTTTTAACATAATCAGCGTGACCCGGACAGTCTACGTGTGCATAGTGACGATTAGCTGTAGAATATTCTACGTGAGCTGTATTAATAGTAATACCCCTTTCTTTTTCCTCAGGAGCACCATCAATATCATCATAATTTTTCTTTATCGCCAAACCTTTTCTTGACAAAATATCGGTTATGGCGGCCGTTAAAGTGGTTTTACCATGATCCACGTGACCAATGGTACCGATGTTAACGTGAGGTTTCTCCCTCTTAAAAGTCTCTTTTGCCATTTTATTTGTTTTTAAATTGTGGTTTTAAAAAGTTGAAAACCCGCTTTCGGGTTGCGAAAGTAGGCTTTTTGTTTTAATTTTTGTGGCCACAACTTTTTTTAAATAATAAAACATTGTTGCGTCGCACTCTTGTACTTAAGTATGTTTTTTCAGCTTTGTTAATTCATTGTAACACTTTGGTAGTGAAACAAGAAACTAAATGGAGCTGTTGATCCCGCATTTGTGCGGGACGACCTTCCCGATACATCGGGATTGCTCTATCAATCAACAACTACAAAGAACTGATATAGAGCTGTTGATGAGAATTGAACTCACGACCTCTTCCTTACCAAGGAAGTGCTCTACCCCTGAGCTACAACAGCTTTTAAAAAGTCATTGAGTCAGGTAGTCATTAAGTCAAACCTGGTCAAAAAGTGACTCATTGACTTAATGTCGTAATGACTATTGTTTTGAGCGGAAGACCAGGCTCGAACTGGCCACCTATAGCTTGGAAGGCTATCGCTCTACCAAATGAGCTACTTCCGCTTAATAATTTGAAAATTTGAGAAAACTCCAATTTGATAATATTTCAAAGAGTTAATTCCTGATTTTCTAAAACAAAGAACTGCTAAAAAGGCTCTCATATAAAATTTCCAATTGAGCCATTTTTACATTGCAATGTGGGCAGAGTAGGGTTCGAACCTACGTACTCCGGAGAGAACAGATTTACAGTCTGTCGCCTTTAACCACTCGGCCATCTACCCATTTTTAATACCGGTTATAATATATTCAGAGCCGAAAACTGGAGTCGAACCAACGATTTTCCCAATAACTCTCGGGATGCTCTGTCACTTAGTTAATTCCATTACCCTCAATTTAAAAGAACATAGAGCCGAAAACTGGAGTCGAACCAGCGACCTACCCGATATCTCTCGGGATGATCTGTCACTTAGTTAATTCCATCACCCTCAATTTAAAAGAACATAGAGCCGAAAACTGGAGTCGAACCAGCGACCTACTGATTACAAATCAGTTGCTCTACCAACTGAGCTATTTCGGCTAATATTTTAAAACAAGAACTACCCCCAAATTTTCGGGATTGCAAAGGTAAGCGAAAACTTGAAAAAGCAAAATTTTGAAAACATTTTTTATAAAATAAATTATATTCTAAAAAATTACCTGCCGGTTAAAACCGGCAAAGCATGAGTTGGTGCAGAGGGATCAAGGATAACATTTATAGAATCGATTGGTAACACCTTATTGGAAACAGTAGCACTATCGTAATATGTTTTATCGTTGAAGGCGTAGTGATATCTGATAAGTAAACGGTTATTGGGCAACTCTTTACGCTCAAATATTATTCCTTTGGCTTCTTCTTTTTTGCCGCAGGCGGTAATAACCAAAAATGCAAAAAAAGCAATGCTGCAAATTGTTTTCATAAGGTAAAGATGCAATAAAAAAGGCCCCTAATTGAGGCCTTAATAAATTTTTTTTGAGGATTTTTTATGCTGCTTGTTTTTCTTTTTGGCGTTTAAGCTGGTTTACAATTGATAAAAATGCGCTTTCAAAAGATTCTTCAAACGACTTTGAGCTAGCTTTTACGAAGAAGTCGTGTTTAGGGACATGTACCCTCAACTCAACTATCTTGTCTTTTAAAGCATGAACCACATTATCTAGTTTTAAAAAAACATCAACTGTCGTTATACGGTCATGAAAGGTGCTTAATTTGTCTATCTTTCTTTTAACCAATTCCATTAGTTTTTGATCACCTGTAAAATGAACAGTTTGAATTTTTACGTCCATAACATTGCTGTTTTTATGTGAATAAATAAATAAAGAACTTACATGTACATTTTGAGCATAGGCTACAGCAGTTTTATAAGATTGAAGTTAGAAAAAGGAAGTGATACTTTCAAGTTTTTTGAATTTATTTCTCAAAATTTTGCTGTATGGAGCAATTTGCTTATTATATTTTAAACGATTCCTAATGAAACAATATTGTACCAGATATTGTTTGCCTTCTTATTTAGTTATTCAACTATCATGCCTTTGGGTGTGACTTTTTGTGAATGTCCTTTAATTTTTCTATCGTATTATGTGTGTATATCTGTGTTGCCGCCAGGCTACTGTGACCCAGTAATTCCTTAATGGCATTGAGGTCTGCACCATTGTTACTTAGGTGAGTTGCAAATGTGTGGCGAAGTACGTGTGGGCTTTTCTTCTTAATAGTTGTTACATTATTTCCACTTAACACTGATCTTACAACATTGTACACATACTTTGGATAAAGTGGCTTTCCTTTTGAGCTAATAAATAAATTTGGAGCTTTTATGGCAAGTTCCAACTGTGGCTTTTCATTAATATAATCTACCAATTGCAATATAATATCTGACGACACAGGTATTATCCGTTCCTTATTTCCTTTTCCCAGCACTTTAATTTGAGCATTCGACTGATCTATGTGTGCTTCCTGCAGGCCAATTAACTCACTTAAACGTATTCCTGTAGCATAAAAAACATCAATCAGCAACTTATTGGTTTTACCTACCCAATCGTCTGTAAATTCTACATCTGTTTGTATTTTCTCCATCCCTTTTTCTTCAATAAAAGAAGGCAATCGTTTACCCACTTTTGGCGCAACTATAGTAGTCATAGGACTATGTTGCACCTCTCCCATTTTCAAGAGAAATTTGAAGAATGATTTTAGAGAAGAAATTTTTCGGTTAAGGCTTTTTGGAGAAATGTTTTCTCCCCGCATTTCTGCCAACCAGGATCTTACATAATTGGTTTTTATGTCGGCCACCAAAGGACTATCATATTGGCTGTCAAGGTAGGCAAAAAATTGCTCCAAGTCTGTCTTGTAGCCAATAAGAGTATGCTGCGAATACCGCTTTTGAAACTGCAGGTATTCCAGGAAAGCATTTAAGTGAGAAGGAGAAGTTGTTACCATAAAAAACCGATGGACATAAAGTTATACACTCTACACCACCGGTTAAATAATGTGCGAAAATTTGAAAATTATATCGAGATATTAACTTTCGAAGTCTCCGTTAGCCATTTTTTGACGATAGACTGCTTTAAGCACCTGTGTTCTGCGAACGATAGATGGCTTTATGAAAGCCTGACGGCCACGCAATTGCAAAAGCGTTTTTGATTTCTCAAATTTCTTCTTGTACTTCTTGAGTGCCTTGTCAATGTTTTCGCAATCCTTTGAGTCAATAATAAGCATAATAATTATACCTCCTTTGGTAATTTTTTTTAGGATTGCAAAGATAAGGATGGATTTGAGATGAGCAAATCTTTATTTGAATATATTTGTGGATGCAATTTTAATAAACCAATTAAATTTCAGTTTTCTCTATATGATTATTACTTCTTTGAAACAATTAGACAAAAATGGAACATATACCTATGCCGACTATTTAACCTGGAGTTTTGAGCAAATGGTTGAATTAATAAAGGGGAAATTGTATATTTTAAGTCCTGCCCCTGCAAGCAGACATCAGAAAATTTCTAATGGTTTTTTACTCCAAATGCTGCCGCATTTTGCTAATCAAATTTGCCAGATTTTTCATGCGCCTTTCGATGTTCGCCTTATTAAAGACATAAAAAATGAGGAAAACATTACAACAGTAGTTCAGCCTGACATCTGCGTTATTTGTGATCCACAAAAAATAGATGAAAAAGGTTGCATAGGAAGCCCCGACTGGATTATAGAAATACTTAGCCCCGCAACAGCAAAAAAGGATTACAACGAAAAATTTAACCTTTACGAAGAAAATGGCGTTAGAGAATATTGGGTGGTAAACCCCGATGCCAATATGGTAGACCAATTCGTTTTGGATGAACATGGAGTTTATTACCAAAAGGCTGTTTACTTTAAACCACAAATTTTACAACCACATATTTTCCCTGACTTGAATATTGATTTAGGGATTGTGTTTGGTTAATACATGAAATAATTTTTTTCTTTTTCTTCCGTTAATCTCATTTAACTATAAAACGCTTTGCTTTTACCAAAGAAGGCAAAAAAGCATTACTCTAAATACTTTTACTTTGCACCCATGTTTACAGGCATCATAGAAGCACTTGGAGAGGTTGAATCTATTGAACGATCCGGAACAAATACGACGTTTTGGATCTCATCACCCATTTCATCTGAATTAAAGGTAGATCAAAGCCTATCACACAGTGGTGTGTGCCTTACGGTGGAAGAAGTGTGTAAAAACCGACATAGGGTTACGGCGATTGACGAAACCATGAAGAAAACCAACCTCGAAACCTGGCAAACCGGCACATTGGTAAACCTGGAAAGATGCCTACAAATGAATGGGCGTTTGGATGGGCACATTGTGCAGGGACATGTGGACACAACTGCTATTTGCACTAGCAAAAAAGACAGCAACGGCAGTTGGGAATACAGTTTTGTTTTTCCTGAAAAATTTGCTGCTTTAGTGATTGAAAAGGGTTCCATCAGTCTCAATGGTATCAGCCTTACTATATTCAATGTGGATGTTCATACTTTTTCAGTAGCCATTATACCCTTTACTTATGAGCATACAAACATTCAACAATTAGAGGAAGGAAACCTTGTAAATATTGAGTTTGACATGATTGGAAAATATGTAAACAGAATTTCCTCTATTGATAAATGCCCATGAATCACCCCCACCCTTCTGTAGGCATTGGCATATTGAACTGGAACGGTAAAAAGTTTCTCGAAAAACTTTTACCTGAACTGCAACTCATTACTTACCCCAATTATACAGTTTATGTAATTGATAATAAAAGCAGCGATGATTCCATTGCATTTATCGAAACCAATCACCCTGAAGTAAAAGTGATTGCGCTGAAAGACAACTATGGATTTGCAGAAGGTTATAACAGAGGACTTGCACAAATGGAAGAAGAATATTACCTGATGATGAACTCTGATGTTGAAGTACCTTCTGGTTTTATTGAACCACTTGTAAATATGATGAATAGCGATAAATCAATTGCTATTTGTCAGCCGAAACTATTGGCATTGCTGCAACGGGATATACTGGAACATGGCGGTGCAGCCGGTGGAATGATGGATGTCTTAGGCTATCCTTTTTGCCGTGGACGCATTTTTGAATCATCTGAAAAAGATATTGGTCAGTACAATCAGCCTGCGCAAATATTTTGGGCAAGTGGTGCATGCAGCCTTGTAAGAAAATCTGCCTACCGGCAAATGAACGGCATGTACCGCTACTTCTTTATGCACAGTGAAGAAATAGATTTGTGCTGGAGATTAATAGCAGAAGGATATAAAATTATGTACTGCCCCGATTCGTTCATATATCATTTGGGTGGTGGATCGTTGGCTTATCACTCGCCACGCAAAACCTATCTCAACTTTAGAAACAATGTGATCATGTGTTTCCGAAACTCACCGTGGTACATTCTCTTGTGGCTTTTCCCATTACGATTTTGTCTGGATATCATTGCAGCAATAAAGTTTTCTATTGCAGATGATAGTGCCAATAGCAAAGCTGTGTTTCTGGCTTACAAAGATTTCTTTAAGTGGTTTTTTACTGAAAAAAATAAATTTCCCAAAAAAACAAAATCGTTGTTTTCAATACCATTTGTTTACCATGGTTCTGTAGTTTGGAAGTACTATGTGAATAAGGTGAAAAAGTATGGGGAGTTGTGATAGGTGTTTCATAATAAATGTTTATAAACCTTTCTATTTCCGAAACTTATTTTTGGGATTTCTCTTTGCATGAAAAATAACAGAGATGTAAATTAAGCCTTTCTGTTTAAGAATTTTATAAACAATTGTATAAGGGAAAATATCGACCGACGTTTCTCTAAAACCTCCTTTGTTAAGGCCATAATTTTCAGGGTGAAGTTGGATTTGATTCAATTTCTTTTCTATTAACTTTTCAAACCGTTCGCCTAACCCTTCTTTTTCATTTTCATACCAATGAAATGCCTCAATATATTCAAGTTCTGCTTTGGGATGAAATACAATTTTAAAAGCCATTCTTTTATTTTTTCAATGTCTTTCGGGCTCTTAGCTTAACATCCTCCCATTTAGATCCTTTTACCTTACCAATCTCCAATTCCTCAATTCTATTCTCCATTTCCCTCATAAATACAGGATTATCTAGATCACTTTCATGTTCCTCGGCAAAAGTTTTTACAACAGTAAGAACTGCCTTTTTTTGCTTTAAATTTAATTGTCCGAGATAAGTATTAATCTGTTTATCGAGTGTTATCTGTGTCATAATATTCTTATTATAGATTTCTGGACTCTTATTTTGACTCAAAAATTTATACCCAAAATTAAGTGTAAGGATGCAATTACAGAAATCTCTCATTTGCTAAAACATAAGAATTTTATTTTACCACAGTCAATGCAGAATCAGAATAAAAAAATAAAATATCAGATGTAGGATTATAATCGGGTATTGTAATTTTCAAGGTTCCAAAAGTAGAAGCATCCTTATAAATCACTTTATACTCTCCAATATATCTCTCAATATTTGGCAATGAGGAATCAACAAAAATATTATGGAATGATGGTAATGGTTTCATCCATTTTACCGCTTCATAAAAACCTGATCTGAATATAACCGCTCCATTACTTTCTTCAGGAAGACTGTCAATAAACAATCTGCTTTTGCCTTCTAATTTTTGCAATACCGTAATTGTCGCTTTAGTTACTTTTCCAGCAGTTTCGTAATTTTTTTGTGATTGTAAAAGAAAAAAAATAGCGTAACCCAATACACTAACCGAAAAGAATATTTTTATTTTAGCTTTTACGTTGGCGGAAAAAATAAATAATGCTACCAAAAGGCAAACGAATAAGGAAGGTAGGTAAAGAAACCGTTCACTTTCAGTTCCATGAGTATCCAGACCTAGTGATAAATAAGGGATGTATGAAATAATTAATCCTCCTATTATAAATGTGATAAGTAATTTACTTACACCTTTATTCTTAACCAAAAAGGTAGTAAATAAGACAAACCCAGTTAAAAGCAAAGCAGTAAATACATAAAAGGAAATTACACTTTTTACAGGAGGAACAAAACTTCTGACCATTAACCGAACGGCATTGAGGAGCAAATTTTTAAACTCTACACCTTTAAAAGCCGCAGCTTCATAGTTGCCGGCGATCTCACCAATTATGGCATATCTAATTACCAGAAAAGCGATGAATAGCATTACAATGGTGATGATGTAGCGAGCCTCTTTTTTGAAGAATGACAAGCCTGATTTTCTATCGAGCCAACTAATGCCAAGTGCTATGAAAGGAAAAACCCAAACGGATTCGTAAGTCATTAAACCAACCGAAAAAAACAACATCGAACATGGAAAATAAAATGGCTTTTCATTTCTTCTGAAATAAAAAATAACAGCAGGTAAAAAAAACAACACTCCAAGACTAGCTGAGCGGCCAATGATCCAAAAAATAGCTTCGCTGTGAAAAGGATAAACGAAGAAAAGAATGCTTGCGAAAATGCAACCCCAATTATTGCTGACAGTTGTATATTTTTTAAAAACTATCCTGGCTAAAACATAACACAATGCACTATCTGCCATATGCAATAATAGGTTTGTAAGATGATATCCCCATGCTTCTTTCTTCCATAAAAAATAGTCAAAGGCAACCGATATATCACAAACAGGCCGGAAGGATTTTCGCTGAAAAAGTGCACCTGCCTTACTTAATGGGATGTGTATAAAATCGTCGTTAAGAAAATAAAGCGGGAAAGGATTGAACAGCCAAAAGCCTGCAACAACGGTCGTTATAGCAATTATTATAAAAAGGAAATGGTGCCGTTGAGTGTTTTGCATATTGGTTTAAGGTCTGTGGTATTTTGCTTAGTGCAACAAAACGAGAATAACATCCGCTTTGGAAAAAGCCCAATAGAATTTACAAAGTACAAGTGTGCGACGCAACAAAAGATCAACAAGTAACAAATGTTTGGACAACAAATAAATCACTAAATACTTTTTCCCTTCATTGCTCCACTTACCGCTTGGTCCATTACCCTTTCAGCATAAGGACGGCTGATGTCGTTGAGTTCTTCCACCTTGCGGTGAATGAGGTCTTTGTCTTCCATGGTGAGTGCAAGCTGCAATGCCTGCATGGCTTCAGCAGTTGCAATCATTTCATCCTGTGTAAGCAAAGCGGCATTTTTACCAATGAATTTTTCAGTGGTTTCCAGTAGTTGTTCACCTTCGGTACGGGCCTCAACCAGTGCCCGTTTTGCTATGTCGTCTTTGGCGTGTGTAATGCTGTCGAGCAGCATTTTCTCCACGTCGGTATCGCTGATTCCGTATTGGGGTTTTACTTCTATACTTTGCTCAACACCGCTACGCAACTCTTTTGCTTTTACTACCAATATTCCATCGGCATTTATTAAAAAAGATACTTCCACTTTTGGAAAACCGGAAGGCATAGCAGGGATGCCACCCAAGTTAAATTCAGCCAACTTTCTGTTGTCTTCTACCAAATCTCTTTCGCCTTGGAAAACACTGATTCTCATACCGCTTTGTCCATCTTTGTGTGTTGTATATTGTCGCCCAACTTTTGTAGGAATCTTACTGTTACGAGGTATTAATACATCCATCAATCCGCCCATGGTTTCTATACCAAGACTTAAAGGAGTAATATCAAGGAGTAAAAAATCTTTGTTGTTACCAGCTAAAATATCAGCCTGAATGGCTGCTCCTAAAGCAACTACTTCGTCGGGGTTAACAGTGTCGTTTACAGGTCGGCCAAAGAAATTGCTGACAGAATTTTTTACCGCAGGTATGCGTGTACTGCCGCCTACCATTACTATACTTTCTATAGCACTCACTTCTATTTTTGCATCTGCAATTGCAGCTTTACAACTATTGATGGTCCGCCCAATCAGTGGTGTAATCAGGGTTTCAAATTCTTCTTTTGTAATCTTGAGCAAATCGCCATTTACACCAGCTTCAAAAGCATCATTACTGCTTAAATGTTTTTTTGCTTCTTCAGCTTTCAAACGCATGGTTTGCGAAAGTGCTTTGTTGGTTGACAACTCTTCTTCTGATAAACCAATCTGCTGCAACCAATGTTTTACAATGGTTCTATCAAAATCGTCGCCACCAAGATAAGTGTCGCCGTTTGTACTCAACACTTCAAAAATGCCGTTGGTAATTTGCAAAATAGAAATGTCAAAAGTACCACCACCTAAGTCATACACCGCTATGGTTTTAGTTTCTTCTTTACCCAAACCAAGTCCATACGCAAGGCTTGCTGCAGTGGGCTCGTTAATGATACGTAATACATCTAAACCTGCAAGTTTGCCTGCATCACGGGTAGCTTGTCTTTGTGCATCGTTGAAATAAGCAGGAACTGTTATAACTGCTTTGGTAACGGGAGTTTTAAGAATATGCTCGGCCCTTGCTTTTAATTCTTTTAGTATAAAAGAAGACAAATCTATGGGTGAATAAAATTTGTCTCCCACCTGCACTTTTACCAGGCTTTCGGTATTGTCATCTATGACTTTGAATGTAAAAAAAGAGGAGTGCTCTTTAATGTCGTTGTAGCTTTTGCCCATAAGCCGTTTGGCACTGAAAATGGTATTGTGTGGCTCGGTAATTAAGTATTGCTTTGCCGCCTCTCCTACTGTTACATTTCCCATTTCATCAAAATGAACAACACTTGGAACCAGGCTGCTACTGTCGTGTTCCTTTAGCGCAACGGGTTGTCTTGTATCAGGATGAATGATAGCCACAAGGCTATTTGTAGTGCCAAGGTCAATGCCAACAATCATTTCTGCCTGTTGAAGGGTGCCTGTAGCTATATTGATTGCAATTTTTGCCATTTCAGTATTTGTGTTGGCTGCAAATGTAAGATAAGCTAGGTTAAGCTAATCTTTCCATTGGTATGCTATTGTCATTGCTAAATCACAAAAAAGCCGAAACCCCTATTCAGGAATTTCGGCAATGTTCAGTAAATTTTGATGTTACTTGATTACAAATATCATTAGCTTTTTATAATTCAGCTTTTTGCTTTTTGCGTACATCATAAAATTTCTTCAGATTTTCTTTGCCGCCCATCAAATTTGCAAGCTTTTGTTGTTTGTCCATTACAATAACTTTTTTTGCAGCCTTTTTTTCAGCTTCAGTCATTGTTTTGTTGTTTTTAACATCCAATACTTTTTTATTAGCCTCTGCAAAAATACCTCTTAACTGATTTACCTGTGCATCAGTTGTAAGTCCAACAGCTCTGCAAGCCTCAATTAAATTAGCTTCAATCTTTGCTCTCTTAGGGGATACCTTTTTTTCAGTTTGTGAATAAGACATTATTCCAAAAAGGAAAATGCTTAAAGACATAAAAATCAACTTTTTCATTTTTTATTATTTTAGATTAGTAACTATACAATTGTTATACCATCAAACTTAGAACCCCAATTAATTAGGTTTATTTAACTAATTCTAATTACTAAAGTTTGGGCTTAAAAACCTAATGCCTATTTAGAAAATGCATAGAAATAAATAAGAATCAACTTTATAAATGTAGTATTGATTTTAACTTAACACATTATCAAAATAATTTGAAAATTCTATTTGAAAAGGAAAATTATAATATTAATAATGCTTTTGCTCAAATAAGAAATTTATTCAGCAACCTTCCTGGCTTCCATAGCGGCTTTTTGCTTTTTTCTGGCTTCATTATAAAGCTTATATTTTTCTGCTCCCATTAATGCCTTAAGCTTTGTAGTCTTATCATCGTTTATTTCTTTTTTTGTTGCTGCTTTTTCTTCTTCTGTCATTTTCTCATTGCTACGTAGTTCTCTCATTTTCCTATTTGATTCAGCCATTATTTCCCTTGCTTTGGTCATTTCATCTTCAGCTAATTCTGCAGCTTTAAAAGCTTCATTCATATTAGCTTCTTCTTTTGCTTTCATTTCCATTCTTTGCTCCTTAGACATTTGTGGTTTTTCAGGAGGGGCAGGTGGTGCAGGTTTAGCAACAGGTGGTTGAGCAATAGCCATTGCTGCGAAACAAATAATTCCAAGCGAAGTAAAAATGAGTTTTTTCATTATAAATTAATTTTTAGGGGTTAAATGTAATTCCAATCATTTGAAAAGAAAAAAGTAAATCCATTAAACTTTTTAAAATGAACTTATCTAAAGACTATTCTATTTCACCTCCTGCATCATTCCATGCTTTCCATCCACCATCCATAGAAACAACATTGGTGTAGCCCATTTTCTGAAGATTATCAGCGGACAATGCAGAACGAAACCCTCCACCGCAATAAAGAATGATTTCCTTATTCTTTTCTGGTATGGCTTTGATTATATCCCTTTCTATAATTCCTCTGCCCAAGTGTATTGCACCAACTACATGGCCCGCATGCCACTCGTTATCTTCACGAACGTCTATCATAGTGGCCCCTGACTCTATACGTTCTTTTGCCTGCTGTACATTTATTTCTTTTACCCGGCTTTTTGCATCATTTACAATCTCTAAAAACTCTAAGGAGTGTTGCATATAAATTATTATTTCTTTTTGACTAAAATACAAAAAAATACATTGTGTAAACCGTTATTTTTAAAAAAAAACAAATAAAGCTTACTAAATAAGTTTCGCATATTAAAATCTGTTGTAAATTAGACGAACTAAAAATTATTTTCACATGAAATTATTTACATTTTTGCTGGTATGTACTATTTCCATAACTGCCTGTAACTCAAAATCGGAGGATAAAAAATCCACGGAAGATGTTGCAATACATAACGATGGCAAATCACTGGATTTACCCTATAAATTAGCCCGTATACCTGATTGGGAAAAGGGAGATGATAACAATGTACCTATTGCAATGAATTTTTTAAAAACTTACGAGGATAAAGATTTTGTTAGTATGCGTAACTATTTGGCAGATACTGTTCAATTTATTTATGACAATGGAAACTTTAGTGGAACAGCTGATCAAATGGTAAAATTCTTAAAGAACTTTAGAGATGCCAGAAAAACCGTAAGGATTGAGATGAACGACTATGAAAGTGTGAGAAGTAAAAACAGAAATCAGGAATATGTTTCATTGTGGTATAATGAACACATAGTTGACAATGCAGGCAAGGCAGATTCTGCTTTTGTTATGGACGATTACCGAATAAAAAATGGTAAAATATCAATGATAGATACTAAGTTCAGACATTTAAGAAATGGGAATTAATAATTCATGGATTTATCTAATTATAAAGCCCCGGCATTAATTACCGGGGCTTTAATTTTATCGTAATTTCTAACATCTTAAAAAAATACAGCAAATTTTATCCTGAATGAAAATGGATTTCCCGGAGTATAATTTAACTCCCTTACAGAGGCTGTTTCATTTTTCAATCTTGACTCTGTCGCAAATTGTGCTTCGTTCCATTTGGTATTCAGCATATTTTCTAAAGCTAAACCTAACTCATATTTCGGCCTTGTAAAGTTGAGTGCACCGTCCAATATACAATACCCTTTTGCTACTATGGAATTATCCTCATTTGCCGGACGGTTTTTAATTAGTCTGTAAGATAACCCGCCATTCAAACCTACTTTTTTCTTATAAAACAAACCTCCTGTACTTGTAAATGAAGGTGCCAATGGAATGTAATCTTCACCTTTAGATGCGCCAATAGCTCTGCCTCTTGTCATGTTAACGTTTACGTTTGCATAGATGTACTTATTGAACTGGTAACGACCAATTATGTCAATACCCTCCCTTCTTGTTTTACCGCTTGGTTCTATGTTGCCATCATCACCTACATATACAAACTCCTGATTAAGATGTAAGTACCATACTGCAATATTCAGCAATAAATTTTTGTTTGGCTTTAAGATAATACCCAAATCTGCACCATATGCAGGAGGCAGTATTTCCTTGCCATCATTGGCAACTACAACCCGTGTGTCGTTGCTGTGAAATCCTTTACCAGTTTTAACATAGAGCTGTGAGTTATTGCTTATACTATATTGCAAATTTAGTTTCGGGCAAATGATTTCCTTGCTTTGAACAGGTAATTGATTTGAGTTAAGCCTGTCATAATAATTAAATTGAAAATAATCAAACCGCACACCGGCATCTATTAACCAACGACCTGTGGTCAATTGTTGATGCACAAAAGCAAAAGAATTTGATTCTTTTATATTACCTCTTTTTACAAAATTTATAAAATCTCTATTAACAACCTTCGCAAGTTTAGAATCATTAGTTGCATCGTATCGAATACCTGCTCCATAAGTTGAGTTTAAGGTCCATTTATTGAAGTAATATTTTTGATTGAGGCTGAAATTATATCCATATATATTCCTCTTTTCTGCCTGATTTATTTCATCTCCATTAATAGGATCATTGAGAAAAAAAGTAAAGTTGGAAAAGAGGCTGAAAGCATAACGGCTGTAATAGGCCTGGTTTTGCCATAACATGCCGTTGGTAAATTTATGTGATAGATTAATATTGGCATTGTACCGCTCTGTATTGCCACCTTCTGTAGGGTCTATTGAACCAAAGCGTTCTATCAGCCCACTATCAACGGCTCTTGTTGGTACCTGTCCTGATGCATCCCATTTACTTTTAAAAGCTGATGCTGATAAGGTAAGTACCGTTGAAGAAGAAAAAGCCAAAATGTACTTACCAAAAATATTAAAACGATTAAATTTTTGTGGGGCTAATGTTGGTCCATTTGTATAATTATACTCTGTAGCAATGTAAGCACTCTGCTTTTCTTTATTAGCCTTTAACAAATCAATCATAGCCAAACTGCGGTAAGTATTAAAATTGCCTCCTTCAATCTGTACCCTACTTTGTGATATACTTCTGAAAGTGGAAAAACTAACATAGCCAGCAGTGTTCAGATTGCCATGTTGTGTGTAGTAGGGTCCTGTGCCATAATCAATGTTATTTATTGTTTCGGGTATAATAAAATGGGCATCGGCATAACCCTGACCATGTGCATGAGATACCATGTTGACGGGCATACCATCTACACTTACTTGTATATCAGTTCCATGGTCACAATCAAATCCACGTAAAAATATTTGTTCAGCCTTACCTCCACCTGCATGTTGTGCAACAAAAAGACCCGGCACCACTCTCATTAGTTCCTGGGTATTTTTTACTGGCTTTGCATCCAAATCAACCTTAGCAATATGTGCAAATTTCTGTTGACCTACGTCATTTTTAATAACAACATCGGTAAGGCTTACAAAAGATGGAATCATATCAATTTTCATAAGACCCTCCTCAACATGAAATGACTGATTCTGATAACCAATGTAGGAAGCGGTTAGCTGTTCTTCTCTGCTCTTTATTTTTATTGAAAAATATCCCTCCTTATCAGTAAGCACATTTTTGTTATCACTGCTACTACAACTGATGCTGGCCGATTCTAAAGGTTGCCTGTTTATTGCATCTATTACCCTGCCTCTCACTGTTAACTGCGAATACGAAGTAATAAACATCAATATAAGCACACTTGATAGTGTACATTTTCTCATGATAATAAATTAGTAAATTAATAATTGGAACAGAAGATCATTAAAAATGGTTTCTGAAAACCTTTAACCGGCAAAGCTAAGTGCCGTAAAAAAGTTTTATCCCAAAGTATCAGGAGGAGGAACAGTTTGAACCGGAAACCAAAATGGTAATTTATTAACGAGAAATCGAGGGGAAATTGACTTGTAGCTGATATTTTCAAATGAAATTTGAATTCCATTTTGCAGTAGGTGAACAGCAATGGTTTCCAGACTTTTTAGGTTGGATTCATTATTACTTTTCTTACTTTTTGAAGCTTCTTCCGCAATTTCATTATCAACATGATTCTTACCATAAACCATATGTACAGTAGAAATATGAACAGCTTGATTAAAGTTATGAGCAACAACATCAGTAAGTAACGGCATGGCAGGACTTATTATAGCAGATATATAAATAAGCAGTAAATAATATGCTATAGTTTTCCTCATGCAGTGAACTTGTGAATTTATTTAATCACAAATTTATTTACGTAGAAAACCTTAAGTTGGATTTTAATTTTTTATACAAAAAACACTCGTTGAATTGTCCAAAACATTGCAACTAAACCTATCAGAACAGAAAGGGGTGTTACAATCCATTTACGGTAATTTTTATTTTTTTCAAATGGGATAACCAACAGTACAAATACAGCACAAATAACCGTGATTTGCCCCAACTCAACACCACCGTTGAACGAAAGAATAGAAGTAACAAATTTGTTGCGGGGCAATCCAATTTCGTTGAGTGAACTTGCAAAGCCCAAACCATGTATTAGACCAAACATAAAAACCAACAGAATTCTCCAGGGCTTTAATTCTGTGAGCAAAAGATTTTCTACAGCAACAAAAAGTATGGATAATGCAATGATTGGCTCAACTACTGCACTTGGGGCAACTATGATGTTTTTCATACTTAATGCCAGCGTAATAGAATGTGCTACTGTAAATGCAGTAGCCTGCCACAGAATAACCTTTACCTTATTGCTCAATAAACAAAGCCCTACTACAAATAGAATATGGTCAAGCCCTTCGGGAATAATATGTGTAAAGCCGAGCTTTAAATAAAACGAAACAACCTGATTAGTCGGGGCTTTCTCTAAGGCATAGTTTACTGTATGTGCAAAGGAAGTAGCGGAAAGCATCAACAATAAAAACAAAAAAATATATCTGGCAAAATAGTGCTGCCCCAATACGTTCTGGAATGTTGCAGATTTTCTATCCTCTTTCTTTATATGCTTTTTGTATAAGTGTCCATAAACTTCTTTAAACATAACACGCTATAAAGTTTGCATAATGGCTGACGTTTCTGCATTCAGAGGTGTTCCTATTACAGCTTTGGATGCCACAGCTTCCTGTAGCAATTTCTTAGCTTGTACATTATCCCCGTTTCTAAAATATATAAGACCTGCTCTGCTTAAAAGTATTGGGTTTTTAGAATTGGTTTTAAGTGCTACTTTCAAATAAGGTAGTGCCTTAGCATATTCGGCTCGATTATATAGCACCCAGGCTACAGCTTCATTTACGTCTATATTATCTGGTCTTCTGTTATACTCCAACATAGCATGTTCCAACGCTTTGTCATAGTTTTTGACTTTAAGATAAGCATAGGCAAGTTCTTTGTCTGCGTAGTGTCCTATAGATTCATCTTTATCTCCGGCTTTTGCATCTTTTGAAAGTGACTCAATTACTTCATTAGCCATTTCATCAGCCTTTTTAGTATCACCTTTAGCCCTATACAGATCTACCAATTCCTCTTTCATAGAATTATCTTCTATAAGTGAATCTGCTTTTTCATACAATTTAATTGCTGTATTAATATCATTTTTTGCAACGGCAACACGTGCAAGTCCTGCAATTGCATAGGGATAATCGGGTCGTAATGCCAATGACATATTGTACAATGATTCTGCAGTTTTAAAATCACCGATTTTTTCATAAAGAGCACCTAGTTGATATCTTGTCCATTCAGTATTTTCATCACCCCTTCCACCTGCCTCAACTGCCAGTTTCATAGCATCAATAGCACTTGAGTAGCTTCCAAAAATTTCACGTAAATAAGAAATACGTGAATAAGATGTGAGGTCAGGGCGTATGGAAACCATGCGATCGGCATTAACTGTAGCAGAATCATACATACCCAATTCAACATAACTATCAACCATTAATCCATAAATATAAGCGTTGTAAGGATTTACCTTTTGTGCTTTTATAGCTGTTGCCAATCCATCAGAAAAATGGTGTTGTGATAAATAAATAAGCGATTTAAAGACAAGCGCATTAAAATTGAGCGAATCATTTCTTAATACATTGTTGATACAACCCATTGCTGCTTTATCATAATACATTCGGTTACCTGTTTCTCTTGCTTCCTGTATATATAATGCTGCAAGCTTTGTATTAGCCTTTATGTTATTTGGATCAGCTTTTATACTATCTAAAAGTAATCCTGCTGTTTCCTGCACTTGTTTCCATTCTGCTGATTGTGCAGAGGAACCTTTGCGGGGAAGTAAAGGATAAGCAGCGGATTCTTTAGCTTTTTCTTTATTACTATAGTTGTATATAATACCTGCTACAGCTACTACAAATACAATAATGGTTATGAGGTAAATTCGATTCTTGTTCATAAATTTTAAAGGTATTTAATTTTAATGATTGATTATAGTTTTGGTTTTTAAGAATCATGGAATGTTAAGGGTCAAATAATATTATACTCAATCATCAATTTTTTATTGCCTTATGAGATATTCAGTAAATTGAAAAATAGTGAATTAAAATTAAATAACCCGGCTTTTCTAATTACCGGGTTATTTTAATCTCTACATTGGTAGATATTGGGGGTTAATTATTGTTTGACAATTTTCTTTGTTTCAATTCTTTCCCCATTGCTAACAGCTACTACAGTATAAGTACCTTTGGCAAGACGAGAAATATTGAATTCTCCCATGCCATCTGTGACTATTTGAGAAAGCATACGTTTTCCAGTTGCATCATATACAGTTACCTGTACATTAGATTTCTTAGAATAAACTTTGATAAAATCTGTAGCAGGATTTGGCAAAACTGTTATTACACTATTAGAATTAAACTTAATTGTTCTAACATCAGAATAGTTAACATTGCCTGCTTTTCCAATTTGCTTTAACCTGTAATAATTAGGAATAGTAAGAGAGGGTTTAGCATCAGTAAAGAAATAATCAGCTGTTGAAGGGTTAGTAACAACAATGTTTCCAATCTTTTCAAATTTAGCTCCACCAATACTCCGCTCTACTTCGTAACGTGCATTGTTAAACTGATTTACAAGATGCCATTTCAATTCAACATTGTTTTCTACTTTTTCTCCTACAAAAGTCAATTGCGAAGGCATACCTGACAAGGATTGTTTACCGGAATATTGCGGGCCAACAAAACCTCTCCATGGAGCCTGAACAAAAGGAAACTGTGTTTTGAATGTTGTATCATTTGTTGTAACACCAGCATCAAAACTAAGTACATTAACAAGTTGTGGCGTTACAGGACTTCCAGAACCATTATAATCATCATACCACAAACCTATGGCAGCTAATGCAACACCACTTACTGCTTGTAATTCAATGGTAGTTACATCATCTTCCAGACGGCGACCATTAGGGAAACCATCCATGTTAGGTATGAACTGCAAACTTGTATTTTGATTGTATGCAGGATCAGTGAGACCAAGTACTGCTGCTTTAATGATACCCAATGAGCTAAAGTTAGGATCATTACGTGGAGTTACAGGTACAGCCATATTTAATCTTAAGTAATCTCCCAATGTTGGCAAGAAGTTATTGATAAACGGCTTACCAGGCGCTAAGGGATTACCATTTTTACCAGTAGCAAGTTGATAAGGAGCCAAATTAGGAACACCGGTATAAAAGATTGGCAACAAGTCAACAGCACGTGGGCTCATACTATCGGGCAGTAAAATAGTCCCGAATATAGCGTCGTCCAATGCGGTACCAGCAACTGCGGGTGAACCTTTCAAAGACCATAACCCTTTTTTACCATTTCTAAAATCAAAAGCACCCAAAGAATTTGTTTGAATTCTCAAATCGGCCAATCCTGGAACAGCAGTACCAAAC
This sequence comes from Segetibacter sp., assembly GCA_031423805.1. Taxonomy (GTDB): domain Bacteria; phylum Bacteroidota; class Bacteroidia; order Chitinophagales; family Chitinophagaceae; genus Segetibacter. The sequence goes on from JANPGE010000285.1 coordinate 43,378, forward strand.
TGTGAATCATCCATGTATAAAGCCAATTCAGGATTTTTGAAGTAAGGTACAAACTGACCATCGTTGCTTGGTTTTGTTGCATTCCACAAATCTTTTACTCCAACCGGAATTACAACTTCATTCGTAAGCGGCATACCTAAACGTGATACCTGAATCAGTGTTCCTATTTCACTTGGGCTACCGCCGGTTGTGTCCAATGTACGGATAGCTCTTCTGTTCGCACTTGCATAAATACCTATTACAAATTCAGGATCAAGAATACTTGTAGCCTGCGCTGTTGTTTTACCACCTTTTTGTAAGGTAGAAATAGGTATTTCGAGACATATACTGTGACAGTTAAATTTAGCCAATCCATCACGACCATTCTTTCTAAATCCACCTGCATCAAATGCTCCGCCAAGGTCTACAAAGAAAGGATCATCAGCAGGTCCGCAATACACTCTTTCGCCTGTTCTGGTTGTTCTTATTGCTTTATACATAAGACTATCGTAGCTTGATGAACCAAGACCAAGACCTTTGGTTTCTATACTACGTGGGCCAATATTTGGAGGAGGTACTACTCCATTTGCTGTAATAACCGTCCAGTTATTTCCACCATCAATACTACGGGTAAGATTGTAAGTAGTTTTGATGTTTTGTTTACCTAGTCTGATATTGAAAAAGGTAGTAGAATCCTGATTTTTACTGTAAAACACAAAGCGATAGATAATATCATCACCCGGTGTAGCAGTATTGTTATCAATGTGAATTTCGTAGTAAATATTTTCGCCGAACGTGTACCAGTTTGGTCCACCCTGTGGTAACTCAAATGGTATATAGTTTGCTATTATAATTACCTTGTTGGTGTCTTGCGGACTTCTGAACGCATACAGATCAGTATTATCTGCTACCGGATCAAAAGCTATTAACGGTGCTTCTCTGTGCGATGAAGCGTTTGCATTGGTTTGAATCAGGAAGAAACAAACCAAAAAGGCTGAAAAGAGACTTATAATTTTTTTCATAATAAACGATTTTGATTTGTTTAGAACCTAGGTTTTAAAGTGTAATCATATCCTCTCCATGGAGTTTGTACATAAGGAAAAGAAGATTTGAATGTTGTATCATTTGAAGTTGGACCTGAAGTAAAACCAAGTACACTTCCTAACTGAGGTGTAACCGGACTACCTGAACCACTGTAATCATCGTACCATAAACCTATTGCAGCAAGTGCTACTCCAGATACAGCCTGCAATTCAATTGTTGTTACATCATCTTCCAAACGGCGACCGTTAGGGAAACCATCCATGTTAGGGATGAATTGTAAACTTGTATTTTGATTGTATGCAGGGTCAGTAAGACCAAGTACTGCTGCTTTTATAATTCCTAATGAGCTGAAGTTGGGATCGTTACGTGGAGTTACAGGAACAGCCATGTTTAAGCGCAACATATCACCCAAAGTTGGCAGGAAGTTATTTATAAAAGGCTTGCCTGCTGCCAATGGATTTCCGTTTTTACCAGTAGCCAATTGATAAGGTCTAAGGTTAGGAACCCCTGTATAGAAAATTGGTAATAAATCTACAGCACGTGGACTCATACTATCCGGAAGTAGAATTGTTCCAAAAATTGCATCATCTAAAGCTGTACCTGCAACTGCTTGTGAACCTTTTAAAGGCCATAAACCTTTGCGGCCATTTCTAAAATCAAATGCGCCTAATGAATTACTTTGGATACGTAAAGCGTTTAAAGAGGGAACTGCTGCTGCAAACTTTGTAGTATCCATATAGAGTGCTAATTCAGGATTCTTAAAGAAAGAGGCGAATGCAAGGTCATTGTTATTGTAAGGACTTGTAACATTCCATTTATCCTTCATTCCAACAGGAATAACAACTTCGTTTGTAAGCGGCATACCTAAACGTGAAACCTGAACAAAATCACCAGCATAAGATACTCGGTTATTAGATCTTAATGTTCTTATTTGTGGACGGCTTGCACTTGCCCACACACCAATTACAAATTCAGGATCAAGGATACTTGTGGCCTGTGCAGTTGTTTTACCGCCTTTTTGCAACATGCTGATGGGGATCTTCAAAGCAATACTATGCACATTAAATCTAGCCAAGCCATCCTTAGTAGGATTTGTGCTATTACCTTCAGGTCTAAAGTTTCCGACATCAAAAGCACCTGCAAGATCTACAAAGAATGGATCATCTACCGGACCACAAAACACTTTTTCAGATGTGTTGGCTGTTGTAATGGCATTCGCCATTAGGGTATTATAATTTGTATTTAAACCAACACCGCTTTCTATAGAACGGGGGCCAATATTAGCAGGAGGTACTACACCGTTGGAGATAATGGTTACAAAAGGTCCACCTGCCATACTTTTTTCGCATTTGTAGGTTGTCTTAATGTTTTGTAAGCCGAGTCTGATGTTGAAGAAAGTACTTCCGTCCTGATTAACCGAATTAAAGGTGAAACGATAGGTTATATCATCACCGGGTGTTGCAGGATTGTTTTTGATGTGAATCTCATAACGCATGTTAGATCCAAATGTGTAATAGTTTGGACCACCTTCGGGCAGTTGAAAAGGAATGTAATTTGCGATAATGGTAACTGTGTTGGTGTCGCCGGGGCTTCTGAAAGCATAGACATCTGTATTGTCTGCCTGCGGATCCTGCGAAATCAATGGAGCTTCCCTGTGTGAGGAAGCCGTTGCCCGGGTAAGGGATAAAACAAGTAACGGCAAGACCAGGCAAAATTTCCAGCCCGTTAATTGTAAAAGTTTTTTTCTCATAAATAAATTTTTTAAGTGTAGCAAAATATCAACCTATCCATTTCATTGAGTTTTTATGGATATTGAAGCAATTACGAAGGATGGAAGCTTTTGGTTTTAACTATTCATTCTTTTCATAAATTAATTTTTATTTTTTTATTTGATTCATATAAATATATTATAATGAGACTCGGTTTCTTGGAAATTTTAGAACAAACAATACCATTTTTAAATTATAAATAGTTCAATTTGGTTTTAATATAATGTCAGCCTGTGCCGTTAAAATAGGGCATGTGATAGCCGTTAAGGCCAATGCAAACGGACTACTATGGTTAATTCAACACGTATAATTAATAATAATAAAAAAGGCCGCCCAAATAAGCAGCCTTATAAAAACTATCTTCCTACAACTCAAGCCCGGTAATGATCTGCCCGCCAGTTTTTTATCGCCATTTTTATTTCCTTGCTACTCATATTTTCCTTCAATGCCCTTTCTGTCAGGCTAATTAATTCACTATCATCAGCAAATCTTAAAGCAATAATCTGACTCATACTTACTTTATTATCAAACAACTTACCCGCAAGGGTAAAATAGCGAAGATTTTCTTCGGCACGTATTGCCCTGTCCTGTGCCTTTAGCGGAAATAAACGAATAAAGTAAAACGATAGCAGCAATACTATTGCAATCAACAGATATAGGGTAGTTTCCATATTCATTTCCCTAAAGAAAAGAATACTTGAAAGTACAAGTATCGCCAAACAAATGCCAAAGGTGAGAACGTGAAACAATGGAACAAACCGGGCATGGTTTTTAAAGTTTTGAGCTTGCATTATAGTGGGTTTTATGTTGATAAAAAAGTTTATGAAGTAATAGCAATTTTCATTTACCTGAATAAAACCATAACACCTTTCTTAACGCTCTTAGGCTTACGGTACATGGTATATTCCGCTATCCAAACATACGATCCATTAGAAGCATCTACACCATTTACTTTTCCGCTCCATTTATCATAAGGATCAGAACTAACAAAAATTAATCTTCCCCAACGGTCAAATATTTTCAAGGAATACTCTTTTACTGATTGCAATGTTCCTAAGGGTCCAAAAGCATCATTGCGTTTATCATTATTAGGTGTAAATGCATCAGGAAATAACAAATCCTGACAAACAGGGAGAATATTAACCGAGGCTGTAGCAATGCAACCTGAATCATTCTTAACACTTACCTTATACAACCCTGCATGTGTTGCGGTATATACAGAAAGTGCAGACCCATCCTGCCAGCTATAAAAGAAAAAGCTACCAGGACTTAGCCTGATTGAGTCTCCCGGACACAACTCAATGTCATTACCAAGCGTAATGCTAAATGATTTAGAGGTTGCTATTGTAATTCCAAAATGGTTAATGTTACAACCATTAGAATCAGTAACAGCAAGATTAGTAGTATGTGGCGCAAGATTAGTAAGTTGTTGAGTAGAATAACCATAAGACCATGCATAAGTATAAGGCTTTGTTCCACCCGTAACTAATGCTTTAGCCGAACCATTGTTTAAACCACAAGTGGTATTTTGTTTTATAACTTCAAGCTGCAATAATTTGGGTTGAGTAATTGTAAATTGCTTGTTTATACTACATCCAAATGTATCTTTTATTACTACACTATAACGGCCTGTATCTAACCCTGCAATAGCTGAACTCTGTGATGTTACAGGATTCCATTGAAAGGTGTAGGGTATAGGACCATTTGCAGTAAATCTGATAAAACCATCTTTATTATTATAACAACTCACATTTTTTTGATGGGTATTCAGGGTTATTTGTGGGTGTAAACCAATAGAAACATAAACAGTATCCTTACAACTCAATGAATCAGTTGCAACAATGGTGTAATTGGCATTTGTTAGGTTATTAGCATAATAAGTATTACCCCCTGTAGGAGACCATACATAACGAATAGTTCCATTACCGGTTGAAGAAATAACTGCACTGCCTGAACTATTATTTAAACAGGAGTTTGATTGCTTTACAATTGATGCATTCACCCCAATGCTTGGCCCAATTGATATTTGTATAGTATCTACACACCCATTATTGTCTTTAATATTTATAACATAATTGCCTGCTGCAAGTCCAGTTGCATTTACAGTTGTATCACCTGAAGGTGTCCACATATACTTATAAGGAAGTGTGCCGCCAGATATATTTACAAATGCACTACCGTTTGTTAAACCGCAATTTGTGTTAGTCTTTATACTATTGTGTTTTAAAGGAAAAGGCTGATTTACCAGAATGGTTGTAGTTGCTTTACATCCTACCGAATCCGTAACAGTAAGCATATATTTTCCAGTATCTGCATTTACAACTGTATTACCTGATATAGTGGTGTTGCCATAAACCCATTGATAGTTGTAACTACCCAAACCACCGGTCGAAATTGCATTGAGCATTCCATCTTTAGTACCAAAGCAGCTAACATCTCTTACTGTAACTGACGTATTAAGTGGAGGAATTGGGTTAAGCATAATAGTCCTTACCATTGAATCTTTGCAAACGCCATTTGTAACCGATAGATGAATTACATGATTACCTGAAGTTGTAAAAAGCCAAACTGGATTTTGAATATAGGCATGAAATGTGTCTATCACCCAATTCCAGCTATTGATGCCTGCACCTGCATTTGCAACAAACTTTACTGTATCTCCTTTGCATGTTCTTATAACACTGTATTTAAGCTGTGCATCTACTGTGTCTGCAACAAAAAATCTTTTAGAGTTACCTACAGCAGAATAAACAAAACATACATTTTCCAGTGTATTGGTATCGCTACCTTTTTGTATCGAAATATTGTACTGACCACCTGTTAAGACAGGAGCAGTAAGTCTTAGTGTAATCAGCTTAACAGTATCGCCTACACAGGTTACCATAGCAGAGTCAATGAAAACCTGCGATGGGCCGGTAATTTTAAAATCGGAACCATCGGGGGCTACGGAACGGCAGTGAACAGGCGTTTTAAAAAGCAGTGTAATCTTATTGGGTGTACAAGCAAGCGGTAAAATACTATCAATTGTTGCAGGAGGAGTTGGAGAAGCGATAAAAGTAATTCCGGTACCTGCTATCATTTGCGCATCACAATAGTCGAGCAGGGTATTTGTATCACTTCCTATTTTGCATGAAAGCCTATATGGCCCTGCGGACAACGGGTTATTGAGTGTTAATACAATTGTATCCATATCGAAACCGTTATTGCAGTTAGCACCTACTGCTTGCACAACCTGCACACCTGTAGCCGACAAACTAAAATCTGAACCATCAGCGGCAAGACTGCTGCACTTCATTTTTTTGTTAAGGGTTAGAACAATGGAGTTTCCACTGCATGAAGCCAATGCACTTTTTATTGAAGACTTGGTAGTATCTGTTATTCCTGCTGACCCTCCTGTAAACTCAAGAGCGTATCCACTTTGCGATATATTATCAAAATGACTCACCATTAACAAATAAGTATTACCAGCAGACAACATGGGCATTTCATTAAAAGTAGGCACTCCAGCACCTGCGCAATTAATGGATGAAGTACCTAAAACAGATGCTCCTGTCAATGCAGTATCGCCACTCCAATTACATGAAACGAACAGGCTTGTATCCGTATATACATCTGCGGGTTGATGGCCTGTAATATTGAACAATTGCCAGTCGTAGTCGTCACCTAAATTATTGGGTGTAATTACAAATCCTAAAGTGCCGGATGAATAACAAGTAAATTTATACCAATAGGGATTTTTATCAGCATACACTACACCTGCAGTAATGCATTTAGTAGGTATAGGGCTGCCGCTACATGCAGGCACAACTGTCTGCGAAAAAACAGTAGCACCACAAACCGGAAACGATGATGATGGTAATTGGCCCGGATTTATACAAGCCTGCCCCTGCACAATTGCCGAGATGCAGCATAAAAACAGTATTGCAAAGCCATAACGGAGCATGTTACAAATATAATAAGGAAATGTTGTTGAAGAATTTGTGAGTTGTGAGGTGTGAGGTGTGAGTTATGAGTTGTGTTTGGGGTTTAGGGTTTAGAGGTTAGTGTTTCCGCTGTTTCCGCCGTTGTTGGTATGGCAAAGCCTCCCAACAACGTTTTTTCCGTTTTGCTGTTGCAGCAGGTTTTACCCAAAAGCTGGGATTAAAATTTCACTTGTGGCTTGGGCATGGTGGCTAAGGCTGATGCTGTCTATTCAGAATGTATAAGTAGTAATTTGCTTTTTGACACCCTACAGAGCGTAGATTTGCACGGTCAAGAAAAGGGTGAAAAGGGCTGGTATTGTGTATGAGGCATGGCATTATAAATACAGCAGCGCAATTGATTATTGCACAACTATGAGGGGCAAAATTGATTTGGAACTGGTTTAAATGTACCGGTCGAAGACCTGGGTTTCATTTGAAGATTGAAGTTAGCTTCGCAAAACTTCAACCAGCAGCAGGAACACTTACGCTAGCTGGGAATTTTTTTCGTTAACAGCAGCC
>JANPGE010000286.1:0-5132 GCA_031423805.1 Segetibacter sp.
CCGCAATCAATTGAACCTTCTCTTGCTTAAATTCTTTGCTGAAATGACGCATTTGCCTAAGTTTTATTTTCATAAATTTACCATTTGTGAAAAGTTATTAACCAAACTTGGCGTCAACGTATATCATGAGAGATCAGTTTAGGGTTTAGGGTTTAGGGTTTAAAATATATTTTTTACCTCTTTTTGCAAAATAATTTATGGTTTCAACTTTGTAATGAAGTGATCGGCAACTTTGATTGCGGCTGCAATGTCCTGCTCCTCAACATCCTCTAAAGGGTTATGACTAATACCTTTGTAACATCTCACAAACATCATTGAAACCGGACAAATTACTGACATTGGTACGGCATCATGGCCTGCACCACTTACCAAATATATGGATGAATAACCCGCTGCTTCAATTGCTTCTGATAATTTGTTTGTAAGCTCTTGATCACAAATGACAGGTGGAGCTTCCTGAATCAGGTTCCACTGAAAACCAATATTCCTATCTTCACAAATTTCATTCAATATGTTTTGTAATGCCGTAGCGGCATAGCTAAGCCTTACTTCATCTGCACTACGTAAATCGAGACTACAGATAACTTTGCCGGGTATGACATTGCTTGCCGAATTTTCTATTTCTAATTTGCCTACTGTTGCTACTATTTCATGTTTGTGAGAAAGGGCAAACTGCTCGATATTATTGATACAATCTGCTGCGCAGCATAATGCATCCTGTCGCATATCCATAGGAACTGTGCCTGCATGGCCTGCTACACCGGTAAAGATAAGTTCTACTCTTTTTTGACCTGCAATAACCGAAACAACTGCTACAGGATCTTTGCTTTCGTATAACACAGGGCCTTGTTCAATATGAATTTCAAAATATCCAAGTATTTCCTCCTGAATTTTATCCTGCTGAAGCAGATCAGGTTGACCACCAATATTATGAATAGCATCTCTTAATAAGATGCCTGCTTTATCTGTTCTGCTTAATAAAGTTTTGTCAAATGAACCTGCAACAACTTTACTTCCCAGGTATGTTGTATGAAATCTTACGCCTTCTTCGTCGGCAAAAGCAATAAGTTCAATATTAAACGGTAATTCAATTTTACTGTTTGCAATATTTTCAATCATATCCAAACCCATAATAACACCAAGTGGTCCGTCAAACTTACCGGCATTTACAACCGTATCTATATGCGATGCAATAATTAACGTTTTGGTATTTGCAATCTTGCTTACCCACCTACCTCTCACATTTCCAATATTATCGGTACGGGTTTGCAATCCTGCCTCAATCATCCAGTCAGCAATAAGTTGTGCACCTTTTACAAATGAAGGAAATCCATAGGTTCTTGTGATTATACCGGGTTGCTCAGAAATGGAAGCCAATTCGTTTATTCGTTCTAATATTTTTATAGCTCTTTCCTGATAATTCATGTTTACTATTATATTTTCAGAGTAAGCCAATTTAAAAAAATTTCGACTACCTGTAATTAATTTACTTAACTGTCATTGCGATAAAACTACCTTACCTTGTTTTGCTATCAACTCACCTTGATTGAAAATCAATTTACCTTTTAAAAAAGATTTTTCTACAACACCATATAATGTCTCCTTGAGATAAGGAGTAACTTTATGCCTATGCTCAATTATAAACTTTGTAACCAAAAACGATTCATTCTCATTTAGTATGATAAGGTCAGCATCATAGCCTGCTTCTATTTTGCCTTTTCTTTTTTGTCCTGCTAATTTTGCAGGATTTTCACAAAGCCATTTTGATATATGCATTATCGAAAATCCCCTTTCTCTTGCAGCAGTCCACAATACAGGAAGGGCAAATTGTATAGATGCAACACCTCCCCATGCTGTTGTAAAATCTCCGGTATCAAGTGATTTTAATTCAGGTGGTGCAGGAGAATGGTCTGTTGCAACAAAATCAATGATTCCATCTGCTAATGCTTGCCAAAGCCTATCATTGTTGGCCTTTTCCCTTATAGGCGGGGCACATTTAAAAGCAGTATTGCCATCAGGAATATTTTCCGCATTAAAATACAAATAATGTTGTGCGGTTTCTACCGTCAATGGCAAACCTTTACTTTTAGCTATTGCAATCTGCTCAATTGAATTAGCCGATGAAAGATGAACAATATGCACCCAACAATTAAACTCTTCGCACAACCTTATCATTAAGGCAATTGCATGGTCTTCCCATTCTTTGGGTCTTGAGTTTAAGTAGGCACTATAGGAAGTAGGATTGCTATTGAATGCCGGCATATCCTCACTTAATTCGCAATGTACCAAAAGTGGCAAATTGTGACTTGCAATTATTGGCATCACCTTTCTCAAATCTTCTTCCGTAACATTGGGAAAATAATCAATACCCGAATGTGTAAGGAAAGCTTTGAAACCGAGTACACCCTTTTCAATAAGCCCTTCAATTTCATTTTCATTGCCGGGAACTATACCTCCCCAAAATCCAACATTGTTATTTATTTTACCTGATGCGGCAGCAAGCTTTTCATCAAATGCGCTTACAGTGGTTGTAACAGGTGAAGAATTTAAGGGCATATCCACCAACATTGTTACGCCTCCTGTTAAAGCTGCTTTTGTAGCCGTTTCAAAACCCTCCCACTCTGTACGCCCTGGTTCGTTGATATGTACGTGGGGGTCTATAACTCCGGGCATAACAACTTTATCAGTTGCATCAATAATTTCTGAAGTAAAGTCCTGTTCAAGATGGTCAACTATAGCTTCAATTATTCCATCATTTACAATAACAAATCCATCCCTTAATGCCCGGGGTGTAACAATTTTCTTACTTTTAATGGCAAACTGACTCATCATTAAAAAATACAGTTTCATACAAAGGAACAACTAAGGAAACGAAAACAGCCAAATACTTAACAAAATTCCTTTGTTTCTTTGTGAATATTCATAAAGTTTGTAAGAATCTAAATTTATTAAATAAAGGGAAATTCCGATTGTAAATGCCAATGGTTTATTTGTTTTTAATAGCTGTGCTTGCCTTTATCCTTATCATGCTTATAAGGCTTACTTTTCATTTCAGTGAAATATCAAAATCTGCTCCTGCTGTTGAAAATCAAATTTCAGATCATTCACCTGAACACCCACTAGCCTTATCTCATGGATTTATTTACACACTTATTATACTTTGCACCTCTGCAATATTATTTCTAACCTGGCTTTATTTTAAGGGTTCGTCATTGGAGTCACACTTTATGGAGTGGCTCAATATTATAGTAAGGCTGATGCATATTACGTTTGGAATAGCATGGATTGGTGCTTCGTTTTATTTTGTATGGCTCGAAAATGCACTTAACCGAACCAAAAACGTAAGGGATGAATTGGCTGGAAATCTTTGGGCAGTACATGGCGGTGGCTTCTATTACCTTGAAAAATACAAAGTTGCACCAAAGGAAATACCTAAGGACTTACATTGGTTTAAATACGAAGCTTACTTTACCTGGTTGTCTGGTTTTTGTCTGCTTTTTGTTGTTTATTATTTCAATGCACAATCATTTCTAATAGATAAAAATGTATTGGACATAACTTCGGTACAGGCAGTTGCATTAGGTGTTGGTTCTTTTGTAGTGGCTTATGTTCTCTATCATTTTTTATGCAAAACCGCCTTGGTTAAAAAAGGGGCATGGTTTGCACTCATTGGATTTATTATCGCAACAGCCTTTGCCTATTTTTATACTATGGTTTTTAGTGCCCGTGGAGCTTATATTCACTTTGGTGCTATGTTGGGTACTATAATGGCTGCAAATGTATTCTTCACTATTATACCTGCACAAAAGGCTATGGTTAAGGCTGCAAGGGAGAACAAACCTCTTGACCCTATGCTTGGTAAAAATGCCGGTTTAAGGTCGTTGCACAACAACTATTTCACACTGCCGGTTTTATTTGTAATGATCAGCAACCATTTTCCAAGCACATTTGGTTATCAATATCCGTGGCTAATTCTTATGGTTATTTCTTTAGGTACAGCCGGTGTAAAACATTGGCTTAATCTAAGAGAAAGAGGTGAATTAAGCATTTGGGTATTTCCTGTTTCTATATTGATCTTATTTGCTGCGGCATATATTTCATCACCAAAACCTATGGACACTTCGTGTAAAAATGATGTGGGGATTGCTGAAGTAAATGCCATAGTAGAAAGGCGTTGCAAGTCTTGCCATTCATCTCACCCTACAGACGATGTATTTAAGGCTGCACCTAATGGAGTAATGTATAACACCCCTGCTGATATAGTAAAACTGAAAGATAAAATATTGCAAAGGGTTGTAATTACCAAAACAATGCCCCAAAACAATAAAACAAATATGACGGATGAAGAGAGACAAATCATAAGTTGCTGGATACAACAAGGAGCAAAAATTAAATAACGTGTCACTATTTTTTTTCTATTTTCCCCCAAAAACATACACCATACAATTACCATAATTTATGAATAATATATTTTCAGTAGAAGGAACTCTTGTAGATATTATAAATAGAAAACAATACCCTGCACAAATAACAATAGAAAATGGTGTCATAAAAAACATAACAGAAATTGAAAGCACAAAAGCCACAGGCTATATACTTCCGGGTTTTATAGACAGTCATGTACACATAGAAAGCAGCATGCTGATACCAAGTGAATTTGCAAGGCTTGCTGTAGTTCATGGCACAGTAGGCACTATAAGTGACCCCCACGAGATTGCCAACGTTTGCGGACTTGCCGGTGTAGAATACATGATTGACAATGGCAACAAAGTTCCTTTTAAATTCAACTTTGGAGCTCCTAGTTGTGTGCCGGCAACCATTTTTGAAACTGCGGGTGCTGCACTCAATGCTGCAGACGTAGAAAAACTTTTGCAAAGAGAGGAGATTAAGTACTTAAGTGAAATGATGAACTTTCCCGGAGTACTATTCAATGATGAAGAAGTAATGAAAAAAATTGCAGCTGCCCACAAACTAAATAAACCTGTTGATGGCCATGCACCCGGGCTTAGGGGAGAACAGGCTAAACAATATATTGATGCCGGCATCAGTACCGATCATGAATGCTTCACTGAAGAAGAAGCATTGGATAAGTTACAATACGGTATGAAGATTTTGATACGTGAAGGAAGTGC
>JANPGE010000287.1:0-5556 GCA_031423805.1 Segetibacter sp.
AAAAATATATAAAGTGTAACCTATGTTATGCTACAATAGTGAGCCTTAACCGCCCTTAAGGGCAACCATAAAATTCGGTTGTTCTTAACGGTAAGCGAAAAGTGTAACCTATGTACTGCTATACGACACCTAAACATTAAACCCCAAACTCACTCCTCAAAATATTCCCTCTTTACCCTTTGGCTAATTCCAGTCATGATTTCGTAGGGGATGGTTTCGCACCATTTTGCCACTTGCTGTATTGGTATATGTGCCCCAAAGATTTCTACAACATCACCTTCCTCCACATCGTCTATGCCTGTTATGTCTATCATGACCATATCCATACATACATTGCCAATAACAGGCGCCATTTTGTTGTTTACATATACCTGCCCGACACCATTGCCTAGCCTGCGGCTAAATCCATCAGCATAACCAATGCGAATAGTTGCTATGGTACTTTCTCTTTCAACTTTTCCTTTGCGGCTATAGCCTACGGTTTCACCTGCTTTTACATTTCTTATCTGTGCAATTGTGGATTTCAAAGTTGCAACAGGCAGTAGGTTCAGTTTGCTATCTCCTATACTATCCACTCCATATAGACCTATGCCAAGTCTTACCATATCAAACTGATAATCCGGATGCCTGAAAATAGCGGCAGAGTTGGCTATATGCTTCATAAAAGAATAGTCGGTTGACAATTGAATCTGCTCACAATTTTTGTTGAAAGCTTTAACTTGTTTATGTGTAAATGAATCAAGTTCTTCTGTTTCACTTCCGGTAAGGTGACTGAAAACAGATTTAACAACCAATCGTGGATTTTCCTTGAGTAATTGCGAAAGTTTTGGAACTTCAATTTCTTCAAACCCAAGCCGGTGCATACCTGTGTCTATCTTGATATGAACAGGATAATGTGCAATTCCTTCACCTTCAAGATAATCAATAAACCGGGATAAAATATCAATTGAATATAGTTCAGGTTCCAGATTATATTCAATCAAAAGTGGAAATGTAACCACTTCAGGATTCATGACCATAATTGGCAAATGAATAGCAGCTTTGCGTAAGTCAACACCTTCATCAGCATAAGCTACCGCCAGATAATCTACTTTTTGAAACTGTAAAATACGGGCTACCTCTGCACTACCACTACCATAGCTAAAAGCTTTTACCATAGCCATAACCTTTGTGGTTGGCTTTAGGTAATGTTGGTATGCCTTCAGGTTGTGAATCATAGCAGTAAGGTTGACCTCAAGCACAGTCTGATGCACCTTTTGCTCAAACAATAAACCGATACGTTCAAACTCAAAAGAACGTGCTCCTTTTATTAAAATAATTTCATCGCGGTAGCGACTTAAAGAAAACTGTTGTATAAACTCCTGAACAGATGGATAGAAAAAACTATTAGGTAGTGTTTCTTTAAAGATAGAATGCATGGCACACATTCTTGGGCCAATACCGATAAATTTATTTACCTGATGTTGCAACAATGCTTCCAGTATTTTTTCATATTGCTGATTGTTGCTTGCCTCATCGCCCAAGTCTGATAATATTACAGTGGTAGCATTATTACCAGACTGCTGTTGCAAAAAATCCAGGGCTATCAGCAGACTGCTTATGTCATTACTATAAGTATCATTAATGATAGAACAGTTGTTGTTGCCCTTCTTTAGTTGCAGACGCATTTCTACCTGCTGTAATTGCAACATTCTTGCAGCAATATCAGTATGCTTTACTTTCATTAAAAGCAACACACAGAGGCAGTTGATTGCATTTTCTACCGAGGCATTGTCAGCAAAGGTTATTGCTATTTGAATACGCTCATTTTCAAAAGCCAAAGCAAGTATTGTAAGTTGGTCTTTTTTCTCAATATTTACAATGTGCAAGTCAACATTTCCACTACCCCAAATAAAAAGTTTCTCTCTGGGCTGTGTTGCTAAAAAGCCAGCAATAACAGGGTTTAGATTATTACAAATTACCGTTGTTGAATGCTTAAACAACTTCCACTTTTCTTCCAGCTTTTGTTGCTTACTTTCAAATCCTGAATTATGCGCAGCACCAATATTGGTTAATATTCCAATATCAGGACAAATCATTTTTTCCAGCAACTCCATTTCATTTATTTCAGAAATACCTGCTTCAAAAATACCCAGATTATTTTGTTCATTTATACCCCAAATACTCAATGGAACCCCAATTTGCGAATTATAACTTTTTGGGCTTCGCACAATATTAAAATCTGTATGCAACAATTGATACAACCATTCTTTTACAATTGTCTTTCCATTGCTCCCCGTAATACCAATAACTGGGAGTGTAAATTGCAGTCTGTGATAAGCGGCTATTTCTTGTAATGATTGAAGTGGGTTTTTTACTTTAATAAAATTCCCTTCTGGAAAAATACTGTGGTCAAAATTTTCTGTTACAATAAATGATCTAACTCCTGCATTATACAAATCAGCAATAAAATCTTCACCATTTCTTCGCAAACTTTGCAAAGCAAAAAATAAAGCAGATGGAGGAGCAGTTAATTTACGGCTATCCACCATAAGGCTTTCAATTTTTAGGTCACCTCTATATATGATTGATTGGCCAACAACAATTGAAGCTATTTTCTGAAATGTATATTGCAAGAGATGTTTTTATTTTTAATCAAATTTCGTCAAGAAATTCGGTAATGTTTTTGTTTTTATTTCTATAAACAGAGTAAGCCATAGCGGCCCCCAAACAAACTACTATTACAATAAGTGAAATGTAGATAGAAAGGTAAATATCAAAATACTCAACCAGCATTTTTACCCCAATAAAAACGAGCACTACAGCTATACCCTGTTGCAGGTAAGCAAAAGTATCTACAGCTCCACGCAAAACAAAAAACAAACTCCGCAATCCCAAAACTGCAAATATGTTAGATGAATAAATGACCAGTTTATCTTCTACTGTAAACGGCACAGAAGCCTTTTGCTTAACCAATGAAACTACAGTTGGAATACTATCTAAAGCGAACAATATGTCAGTTGCACCTAACATAAAAACAACTACACTTAATGACGTAAAATGTAATCGGTTATTAATTTTTACTATAAACCTTCCTTCAGGATCTTCATCAGAAATTCTAAAGAATTTTCTACTTAAAATATAAATTTTACTTTTTGAGGGATCGTACTCTTTATCATCATCTTGAAAAAACATTTTTCCTCCGGTATAAATCAGGAAAAAACCAAAAAAATACATAATCCAATGAAAGCGGTCAATAATTTCGAGACCGGCAGCAATAAATAATATTCTAAAAATAATTGCCAATAAAATGCCGATCAACAATGCCCTGCCAGCATCTGACTCCTTAACCCGCAAAAAAGAAAAAATTAGAATAAAAACAAAAATATTATCAATGCTCAAACTCCATTCCATCAAATATGCAGTCACATATTTTGTAGCTATTATGCTTCCCCTTTCTATCCACAAAAATGCACCAAAAGCCATAGAAAGAAAAACCCAAAAAAGTGTTTGAAAAAGGGCTTTCTTTATGGTTATAGTCTTATTTTTTTTGCTTAGCAATCCAAGATCTACAATTAGAGCAATTAATAACACAAAACCGAAAATGAGATATGTATTTTTTACACTTAACATTAATAATATAAATATGATTATTACAAAAATACAGTCTTTAACTTCAATGGTCTATGCAATACTTTAAAACATAACACACTGAAAGCCTTAAAATTAAATAACTGTACCAAGGTTACAAATCTCTATTTATACAATAGATTGATACTAATTTAAAATTTTCTATTCTTTTTTACGAAAAATGGCTATTTTGCCGCTCATTTTCTTATAAAATTCTGCATAAACGATTTTAAACCATAAAACTGATTGTATGGACTTCAAACAAATTCAGGAATTAATTAAAATAGTAAACAAGAGTAGTATTGGTGAGTTAAGCATTGAAGAAGGCGAATTTAAGATTACTATTAAACAAAAAGAAGAGCCTGCTCAAATGTTTACTGCAGTTTCTGCACAGCCTATGCAGAGTTATATGCCTCAACAGGCAATGCAGGCACCCCAACCAACACCCTCGCTACCTGCAAGTGATGGAGGTAGTGACAAATCATCCGCACCACCTAAACAGGCTGATAATCTCATTACGATAAAAAGCCCAATGATTGGCACTTTTTACCGCAGTGCGGGGCCAGACAAACCAGCTTTTGTAAATATTGGTGATGAAGTAACTGCGGGCAAAACTGTTTGCATTATTGAAGCTATGAAACTTTTCAACGAAATAGAAAGCGATATTAAAGGAACTATAGTAAAAGTTTTGGTAGATGATGCAAGCCCGGTAGAGTATGACCAACCGTTGTTTTTGGTGGAGCCTTAATTTTTTAAATGTGATGATCTGATAATTTGATAATGTGATAATTTCATAATAAAAACCAAAGTATCCTTATTATTATTAGTTTAATCAATCTATTTATGAAAAGAGAGATAATTGATAAAAACCCGCTTTTAAAACTTTCTTTTGAATTTGCTTTAATGATCGTAGAATATTGCGAACACCTTGAACTAAATAGAAAATATGTAATTTCCCGACAGCTACTAAAATCCGGTACTAGTATAGGTGCGAATGCAATGGAAGCTCAAAATTCGGAAAGCAAGGCAGACTTTATTCATAAAATGAAAATTGCAGCAAAGGAAGCAGAAGAAACTTTGTATTGGTTACTTATTTGCGACTCTGCTGAAACCTATCCTGATTGTCAAATTCTGATTCAAAAATTAGAAGAAATAGGTAAAATACTAAGTGCAATAATTACAACTTCAAAAAAGAATTATAATGCTGTAGGGTGATTTAATTATCACATCATCACATTATCTCATTATCAAATTATTTCCATGTTCAAAAAAATACTGATTGCAAACCGTGGCGAAATAGCCCTAAGAGTTATAAGAACCTGTCGCGAAATGGGGATTAAAACAGTGGCTGTTTATAGCACTGCTGATAAGGATAGCCTGCACGTAAAATTTGCCGATGAGGCAGTTTGTATAGGTAAGCCGCAGAGTTCAGAATCTTACCTCAACATTCCGCATATTATGGCGGCTGCAGAAATAACCAATGCCGATGCTATACATCCGGGATATGGTTTTCTTGCAGAAAATGCTAAGTTTTCTCAAATATGTCAGGACCATGGTATTAAGTTTATTGGCCCCACACCGGATATGATTAATAAAATGGGAGACAAAATAACTGCAAAAGATACCATGATAAAAGCCGGCGTACCTGTAGTGCCCGGCGGACAGGGCTTGCTGGAAAGCGTAGAAGAAGCCAAAGAACTAGCCAAAGAAGTTGGTTATCCTGTCATACTTAAAGCTACAGCCGGCGGCGGTGGCAAAGGGATGCGGGTGGTGTTTGAAGAAAGCGAAATTGAAAAAGCATATACAACAGCCCGTGCAGAAGCAGGTGCCTCGTTTAAGAACGATGGCATATACATGGAAAAATTTGTGGAAGAACCACGCCACATAGAAATACAAATAGCAGGCGACCAATATGGAAATGTATGTCACCTTAGTGAAAGGGATTGT
>JANPGE010000288.1:0-3319 GCA_031423805.1 Segetibacter sp.
GAAGAAGCATTGAACTTTTATAAAGAAGCTTTTAATGGTGAAATAAGTCAATTGGGCAGATATGGAGAAAGCCCGATGCCTTGCAGCGATGCAGAAAAGAATATGATTATGCATGCCCGGTTGGAGTTTGACGGCAATTTGATGATGGTTTCAGATTCATCACAAGGGCGAAATGTGAATGAAGGAAATAATGTACAGTTGAGTATTGATGTGGAGGATGTTGAAAAACTAAATCTGGTTTTTGCAAAAATGAGCGAAGGTGGAACTGTAACTATGGAATTGCAGGATACTTTTTGGGATGCAAGATTTGGAATGTTGAAAGATAAGTTTGGCATTTTTTGGATGTTTAACCATGATTTTAAAAAAGAAGGATGAGAATAGCTATTGCTTTGTTGTTCTTATCCCTAAATATTTATGGATTTACCCAACAAAAAAGTGGAAACAGATTGGAGGATAATGTGAAGCAGTTTCATACAGCTTTGTTGGAAAAGAATTATGCATTTATTGAGCAACATACTGACGTAGCATTGAGTTACGGGCACAGCAACGGATGGGTACAGACACAATCAGATGTGATTAGTGATTTTAAGAATGGCATTATTATTTATCAGAAATTTACCGAAGACAGCATAACTGTGAATTTTAGTAAAGATGTTGCGAGTGTTCGTTTCATAGCAGATGTTGAGGCAACTGTGAGAGGAAATGCTGGTAAATTTCACTTGAAGGTGTTGGAGGTGTGGGTGAAAAGGGGGAAAGAATGGAGGTTGTTTGCGAGACAGGCGGTGAAGGGGTAATTTTTCACACAACCTGCAAAGAAAACAAAGCGAAAACGGTAAACTTTGTTCCGTTGTTAATCGTAGTGTCCTTTGTGTGAAATGATACGCTTCGGTAAAAGCTGAAAAAGGTTGTATTTGTACAAGTGTGTGACACCTATGAAGTTCAGCAAAGATTAAATGCCGGGACAAAAAATTATAACACAAAAAATTCCTGAAAAGGGATAAATATGAGTAAGAAAATATTATTGGCAAACGACAAAGTTGAAGGCATTCGTTTTTACGATGCTTACCGCCGAACCGGCGGCTATGCATCTGTGGAAAAGGCTTTTAAAATGGCTCCGGCAGATATTGTTGAGGAGGTTAAAAAAAGTGGACTTCGGGGTCGGGGCGGTGCAGGATTTCCTACAGGGTTGAAATGGAGTTTTTTGGCAAAGCCTGAAGGTGTGCCCCGCTATCTTGTTTGCAATGCAGATGAAAGCGAACCGGGCACTTTTAAAGACCGCTACCTGATGGAGTTTATTCCGCATCTGCTTATAGAGGGGATGATTGTTTCAGCTTATGCTTTGGGCAGCAATAGAACCTATATTTACATTCGTGGCGAATACGCCTGGATAACTGACATTCTTGAACAGGCTATTGCGGAAGCAAAACTAAACGGATGGTTAGGTAAGAACATTTTGGGCAGCGGGTTTGACTGCGAAATGTATGTTCAAAGAGGCGCAGGTGCTTACATTTGCGGCGAAGAAACTGCCTTGATAGAAAGCCTGGAAGGTAAACGTGGAAATCCGAGGATAAAACCACCATTTCCTGCTGTGAAAGGTTTGTGGGACTGCCCAACGGTGGTGAATAATGTGGAGACTTTGGCTGCGGTTGTTCCAATCATTAATATGGGTGGCGAGGAATATGCAAAGATTGGAGTCGGCAAATCTACCGGTACTAAATTGATGAGTGCCTGTGGCAATATCAACAAGCCGGGTGTGTATGAAATAGACATGACGATTAGCGTTGAAGAATTTATTTTTAGTGAGGAATATTGCGGTGGAATTCCAAATGGTAAGAAGTTGAAAGCTTGTATTCCAGGTGGTTCTTCGGTGCCTATTTTGCCGGCAAATTTGTTGCTGAAAACAGCAAAAGGCGAAACCAGGCTGATGAACTATGAAAGTCTATCTGACGGTGGTTTTGCAACGGGTAGTATGATGGGTTCAGGCGGATTCATTGTATTGGACGAAGACCAATGTGTGGTAAGGCATACATTAACTTTAGCCCGTTTTTATCACCATGAAAGTTGCGGCCAATGCAGCCCCTGCCGTGAAGGAACAGGTTGGATGAAAAGAGTATTGCACAACATAGAATATGGAAAAGGTAAAATGAGCGATATTGATTTGTTGTGGGATATACAAAGAAAGATTGAAGGAAATACTATTTGTCCGTTGGGTGATGCTGCGGCATGGCCGGTTGCAGCCGCCATCAGGCATTTCAGGGACGAATTTGAATGGCATATCTTAAATCCGGAAGAATCGCAACGTAGAAACTTTGGGCTTGCTCATTATGCTGACGAGTTAGCAGTATTGGCTTAACTATTAAGTGACATTCACGTAGAAAAGTGAAATAAAAATTATGTCGGAAGAAATAAAAAAAGTACCACCCGCAAACTTCAAAGTCACTGTTGACAACATAACTATTGAAGTTCCTCCGGGTACCACCATACTGAATGCTGCCCGAATGATTGGCGGCGATGTAGCACCGCCTGCTATGTGTTATTACAGTAAGCTACAAGGTAGTGGAGGTAAATGCCGCACTTGCCTTGTGGAAATTGCAGCCGGATCTGCGGCTGATCCTAGACCTATGCCAAAACTAATGGCAAGCTGTCGTACAACGGTAATGGATGGAATGATTGTAAAAAACATTACCAGCGACAAAGTAAAGGATGCCCGTGCAGGTGTAGTAGAATTCTTGTTACTAAATCATCCGTTGGATTGCCCTATATGTGATCAGGCTGGTGAATGTCATTTACAGGATTTAGGTTACGAACATGGCAAAGAAGGCACCCGCTATGAGTTTGAGCGCAGGCTGTTTGAAAGGGAAGACATTGGACCATACATTCAGCTCCACATGACACGCTGCATACTATGTTACCGCTGTACCTATGTTGCAGATCAGTTGACAGACAGTCGGGTTCATGGTATTTTGGATCGTGGCGAGCATGCACAAATCAGCACATATATTTCCAAAGCGATTGACAATGATTTCAGCGGAAATATGATTGATGTTTGCCCGGTTGGTGCGCTTACAGATAAAACATTCCGATTTAAAAACAGGGTGTGGTTTTTAAAGCCACAAGATGCCCACAGGAATTGTGATAAATGCTGTGGAAAGGTTACCCTATGGAGCCGTGGCGATGAAGTATTTAGAGTTACGGCCCGAAAAGATCAGTGGGGCGAGGTAGAAAATGCTGAAGATGGCAAGCCGGGTTGGATATGTAACACCTGTCGTTTTGACAAGAAGCATACAAATGATTGGATTATAGAAGGACCGAGAATGGT
>JANPGE010000289.1:0-7381 GCA_031423805.1 Segetibacter sp.
ACCATATTCAGAATGGGAAAAGTTGTGTAAAAGGCCTGAATTAGTATCAGCAGATTTGGAAAAAGCAGTAAGGAACATTCTTGATCGGGTCGAGCTGGAAGGTGACATTGCTATACAGGAATATTCCTTGCAGTTTGATCAGGTAACCTTGAAAAACATAAAAGTAAGTGCTTCCGAAATGGAGGCAGCAACATTGCAAGTATCCGACGAATTAAAAGAAGCAATTACATTGGCTGCGCAAAATATCCGCACATTTCACAACGCACAAAAGAGTAAAGAAACGCCTGTAGAAACAATGCCCGGCATTACCTGCTGGCGCAATAGTGTTCCAATTAATAATGTTGGATTATACATTCCAGGCGGCTCGGCACCTTTATTTTCAACTATATTAATGCTTGCCATACCAGCCATAATAGCAGGTTGCAAACGCATTGTAATGTGTACTCCACCAGATAAAAATGGCAATATTAATCCTGCGATTTTGTTCACGGCTGCGCATTTGGGAATAACAGAAATATTCAAGGTGGGCGGTGCACAGGCTATTGCGGCTTTAGCTTATGGCACAGCGATCATTCCTAAAGTGGACAAAATATTTGGTCCGGGCAATCAGTTCGTTACCAAAGCAAAGGAACTGGTTCAAAAAAATGGTGTAGCCATTGATTTACCAGCCGGACCAAGTGAAGTATTGGTTATTGCCGACAGCAATGCTGATCCGGATTTTGTAGCTGCTGATTTGCTTTCACAAGCAGAACATGGAGCGGATAGCCAGGTAGTGCTACTTACCAATCATATTGATCTGATTACGGAAGTTAACATCGCTTTACAAAACCAACTCGATTTGTTGCCCAGAGCTGCAATTGCAAAAAAAGCTTTAGAAAACAGCTTTTCGGTTGTTTTGGATTCAATAAGCGAGTGCATTGATTTTAGTAACTATTATGCGCCTGAACATTTAATATTAGCCATTGACAACGCTGAAGCTAATGTAGAAAAAATTCAAAATGCCGGCTCGGTATTCTTAGGAAATTATTCCTGTGAAAGTGCCGGAGATTATGCCAGCGGAACCAATCATACTTTACCTACCAACGGTTATGCCCGAAGTTACAGTGGTGTTTCATTGGACAGCTTTTTTAAGAAAATAACGTTTCAAAAAATCACTAAAGCAGGGCTGCAAAACATTGGAAAAACCATTGAAGTTATGGCAGAAGCCGAGCAATTAATAGCCCATAAAAATGCAGTTTCAATCCGACTAAAAAAGATAAACGATGGAAAATAATATTCAGCGGTTGGTAAGAAAAAACATTCAGAACCTGACTGCCTATAAAAGTGCAAGGGATGAGTATGCAGGCAAAGAAGGTATATTTTTAGATGCCAACGAAAATCCATTTGGGGTATATAATCGTTATCCCGATCCTTATCAATCCGTATTGAAGCAGCAATTAGCACAATTGAAAAAAATTAGTTCAAACCAGGTATTCATTGGGAACGGAAGCGATGAAGTGATTGACATTGCATACCGCATTTTTTGTGAACCCAATAAGGATAAGGCATTGACCTTTTCTCCCACCTATGGCATGTATGAAGTATCGGCAAATATAAATGCAGTAGAACTGATAAAAATTCCTTTAAACAACGAATTTCAAATAGACCGCAGCACGTTACAGCCGTTCCTGTTAGACGAAAACCTTAAACTCATTTTCATTTGTTCGCCCAATAACCCCACTGGAAATTTGATACGTGCAGCAGACATTGAATTTATTCTCGGCAATTTCAATGGTATTGTACTCATAGATGAAGCGTACATTGATTTTTGCACACAGCCTTCTTTTATTGAAAAGATAAACGCCCAAAAAAATTTAATTGTCATCCAGACACTAAGCAAAGCATGGGGTTTAGCCGGAATTCGTCTGGGGATTGCCTATATGGATGAAAAGATTTTGGCTTTCTATAACAAAGTCAAAGCTCCCTATAATATTAGTACGCTCAATCTGCAAACAGCTTCGGAGGCTTTACACAACGAAACAGATTATCACGATAAAGTTGAAAAAATAATGATAGAAAAAGAGCAGTTGAAACAACAACTTCAATTCATGGATTGTGTACAGAAAATATATCCTTCTGACGCTAATTTTTTCCTGGTAAAAGTTGATGATGCCAATAAATTGTACAACAGGCTGATTGAAAAAAAAATCATTGTCAGAAACCGGAATTCGGTGGTAAAAAACTGTGTAAGAATTACAATTGGTACATCACAGGAAAACGAACAATTAATAAATACTTTAAAAGAAATTGCAAATGACTAAAAAAGTCTTGTTTATTGACCGGGACGGAACAATTATCCGGGAACCAGCAGATTTTCAAATTGATAGTTTTGAGAAATTAGAATTTCTTCCCTATGCAATCAGCAATCTATCCAGAATTGCAAACGAACTGAATTACGAGTTGGTGATGGTAAGCAATCAGGATGGGCTTGGTTCAGATTCTTTTCCAGAGGCAACATTTCATCCGGTGCAAAATTTCATCATCAACACATTGAAAAATGAAGGGGTAAGGTTCGCCGATATTTTTATCGATTCATCATTTGAGCATGAAAACAAACCGACAAGAAAACCTGGAACGGGCATGTTAGGTAAGTACATTTATGGCAACTACGACCTGAAAAATTCTTACGTGATCGGTGATAGAAAAACAGATTTGGAATTAGCCAAAAACATGGGCACAAAATCCATTTATATCAATGAAGACAGCACAGCTGAAGCCACATTGGTTACCTCGGACTGGAACAAAATTTATACATTCCTGAAAGCAATTCCGAGGATTGGGAAAGTCAGCAGAAAAACGCTTGAAACCGACATAAACATTGAGGTTAATTTAGACGGAAGCGGAAATGCTTCCATTGACACAGGCTTACCGTTTTTTGACCACATGCTTCAACAAATCTCCAAACATGGAAATTTTGATTTGACCATTCAGGTTAAGGGAGATATAGAAATAGATGAACACCATACTATAGAAGATACAGCTATTGCTTTGGGCGATGCTTTTTTGCAAGCGCTGGAAAACAAGAAGGGCATTGAACGTTACGGTTTCCTTTTGCCAATGGACGATTGTCTGGCGCAGGTTGCTATTGACTTTGGTGGACGGCCATGGCTGGTTTGGGATGCTACTTTTAAAAGAGAAAAAATAGGTGACGTACCTACCGAATTATTTTTCCATTTCTTCAAATCCTTCAGTGACCAGGCAAGATGCAATTTAAACATGAGTGCCCATGGTGAAAATGAGCACCACAAAATTGAATCGTTGTTCAAAGCCTTTGCCAAAGCTATTAAAATGGCTGTGAGCAAAACGGAGCACTACAACATTCCAAGTACAAAAGGAACCTTATGATAGCAATTCTGAAATACAACGCCGGCAATTCAACATCAGTAGAAAATGCCGTAAAGCGATTAGGATACTGGGCGGTCATTACCGATGAAGTTAGCGTGTTGCAATCTGCTGATAAGGTTATTTTTCCCGGAGTCGGAGAAGCAGGCACGGCCATGAATTATTTAAAAGCAAAGGGACTTGACGAAGTGATAAAAACACTCAAACAACCCGTTTTAGGCATTTGTCTTGGCATGCAACTACTGTGCGAATGTTCCGAAGAAGGCAATACAATTGGATTGGGAATCTTCAACAACAAAGTATGGAAATTTCCACCAAAAGAACTTGTGCCGCATACTGGTTGGAACAATTTTACTTCGTTGAAAGGCAAGCTTTTTGAAGGTGTTGAGGTGGAAAACAACTGCTATTTTGTACACGGATATTATGCAGCTATCAGTGAGGAGACCATAGCTGTCACCGATTATATTTTGCCTTTCAGCGCGGCTTTGCAAAAAGACAATTTTTATGCAACCCAATTTCACCCTGAAAAATCTGCGGGAACCGGACTGCGGATTCTGAAAAATTTTTTGAACTTATGAGAATTATTCCAGCCATTGACATTATAGAAGGGAAATGCGTTCGCCTGACAAAAGGCGATTACGGCTCCAAAAAGATTTACAATGAAAATCCCCTGGAAATTGCCTTATCATTTCAGGCTGCAGGCATTCAATATATGCATGTAGTGGATTTGGACGGTGCCAGGGCTAAACAAATCGTGAATTACAAAACATTGGAAATTTTAGTTTCCAAAACAAACCTAAACATTGATTTTGGTGGAGGCATTAAATCTGATGAAGACGTAAGAATTGCTTTTGAATTGGGGGCCAGGCAAGTTACGGTAGGTAGTATTGCTGCCCAAAACCCTTCATTGACCTTACAATGGATAGAACAATACGGAGCAGACAAAATCATTATAGGCGCAGATTGTAAAGATAGAAAAATAGCTATCAATGGCTGGGTTGAGCACAGCAATCTTGAGGTGACAGCCTTCATTCAAACGTATGAAAAAAATGGAGCAAAATATTGCATCGTTACAGACATTGATAAAGATGGCATGCTGTCGGGACCTTCATTTGGTTTGTACAACGAAATTCTATCCAAAACAAAAATTAATTTGATAGCCAGCGGAGGCATTACCACCATAGAAGATATCAAACAATTAAAAGCGGTTGGTTGCGAAGGAGCAATAATCGGGAAAGCAATTTATGAAGGATATATTAACCTTAAAGAATTAAGTCTGCTATGTTAAAGAGAAGAATTATCCCTTGCCTGGATATCAAAGATGGAAGAACCGTAAAAGGAATCAACTTTGAAGACATCAGAGATGCGGGTGACCCTATAGCACTGGCTAAACGGTATGTGAATGAAGGTGCCGACGAATTGGTATTTCTGGACATAACAGCTACGATTGAAAAGCGAAAGACACTCACACAACTGGTAACCCAAATAGCTGCTGAAATAAATATTCCATTTACTGTCGGAGGTGGCATAAAAAGTCTGGACGATGCCAAAGCTATTATTGATTCAGGAGCTGATAAAATCAGCGTTAACTCTTCTGCAATTATACGACCTGCATTGATTGCTGAAATTGCCCAATGCTATGGTAACCAATGCGTCGTTCTGGCTATCGATACCAGCTTCTTCAACAACGAATGGAAGGTTTTTGGAAATGGAGGAAAAATTGCAACGGGCCTAAGCGCAACCGAATGGGCAAAAACAGGAGTTGCTTTGGGCGCCGGAGAAATTTTATTGACATCCATGAACGGTGATGGAACCAAAAATGGCTATTCCATTGATATTACCAGGCAAATTGCAGAGTCGGTCTCCGTTCCTGTTATCGCTTCAGGTGGTGCAGGAACTAAAGCACATTTTTCAGAAGTCTTCATGCAAACAAAGGCAACAGCAGCTTTGGCTGCAAGTGTTTTTCACTTTGGCCACATTGGAATACATGTACTAAAACAATATTTACTATCACAAAATATCCCTGTTAGATTATGAAACCAGATTTTGATAAAGGAAATGGATTGGTACCTGTGATTGTGCAGGATGAGATAAGCCTTCAGGTGTTGATGTTGGGCTACATGAATGAAGAAGCCTTTGAAAAAACACTTTCGGAGAAAAAAATAACTTTCTTTAGCAGAAGCAAGAACCGATTATGGACAAAAGGCGAAACTTCAGGCAATTTTCTTTGGGTAAAGGACATTCGTTTAGATTGTGATAATGATACTTTATTAATAACTGCAACTGCCGATGGGCCTGTTTGTCATCTGGGAAATGTCTCCTGTTTCAACACCCAACCTTCTAAAGGTTTTTTGTACAAATTAGAACAAACAATTCGCCAGCGGATTGATGACAATATTGAAACATCATACACCAATAAACTGTATAAAAGCGGCATCAATAAAGTTGCGCAAAAAGTTGGAGAAGAGGCTGTGGAACTAGTCATCGAAGCCAAGGATAACAACCCCGAATTGTTTAAAAATGAGGCAGCAGATTTATTGTACCACTTATTGATATTGCTAAAAACAAAAGGACACAATTTAGAAGAAATTGAACAGGTTTTATTAACCCGGAAGTAATACCATTTTGAATTATAAATAGTCCAATCTGTTTTTGGTATAATGCCGATGTGATGGCCGTTTAGACCAATGCAATTGGACTATTACGGACATCCAATCGGTATAGAAGTTCACCTGGTATTATAGCATTGTTGAACAGAGACGTTGAAGCAAGAAACTGAAATTTTGAAGAGCGTTTAATAGCTTTAATTAGTTGTAAAAAACACTTAATTATTTCTGCCATCCCCTCCGATGCACAAGGTTTGGCAGAATGGGCATTAGCGCTTTTGCGCCTCCGCTCTTCGTAGAATATCGAAACTCCTGAAAGCTCTCCGTATGTCTGCGACTATGGAGGTAAATTTATAACCCAGACTGTGTCTGGTATTCAAGGCTCAAATGCTTAAAATACTGCACTAATGCTCATGACAAAACTTAGTTTGGCCTTTGCACGTAAGCTGCAGTCAAATGTTCAATTGGTAATAAACCTTTGATTTTGTAGCCGTCGTCTTTCATCTCTTAAAACATCTAAGATAGGATTTGGAAAGAAAATTTCAACAGTAGTTTTTCAAATGCCAGACACAACTTGTCCCGACCCTTCCGGAGTCTGGATTTTCATTTGCCTCCGTAGTCACAGACATACGGAGAGCTTTCAAGGGTCTTTACTAATCTACGGAGAGCTGGGGAAATATTTGTTAGTAAATGATACCATGAAAGAAATCATTATCAGCAGCTTACGGTTTTTAGCTAGCTGGGGGGTAGTAGTTATTGTCAGATTGTCTATCGGTGTTATGCTTGTATTTAGCTTTAGCCCTTTTTGTGTCATTCCTTACAACAAATCTGAAACACTCCCCCATTAACCATTTCATAGGCATAAAAATCATCAAATTGAATCTCATTAGAGGTTTTAGCTCTTTTGTAAAGCATTGAATATTTTTTTTTGTCTTGCTCTTTTTCCCATTCAGTGTTCAAATCGTAAATGGAGACAAATTCTATTCTTTTTAATTCAATATTGTACTCCTGCAATTTTACATGCAACTTATTTGTTGCTTCTTTTTCATCAATAGCACTTACAAAGGCATATACAAAACCACCTTTTAATTGGTTATATTTAGGAGAGTTTACAGTATATAAATATTCTATGCTCAACCAAAAAATTTGTAAATTATTCATTAGCTCTAATCTTTTTAGTTTTAATTCTATAATGAATGTTTGGTTTTTTCTTCTTATTACGATTTCTATCATGAACGTGAGGGGTTTGAGAACCCCCGCTCTTCTTAGAATATCGAAACTACGGAAATCTCTCCGTATGTCTGCGACTACGGAGGTAAATTTATAACCCAGACTGCGTCTGGTATTCAAGGCTCAAATGCTTAAAATACTGCACTAATGCATATGACAAAACT
>JANPGE010000290.1:0-1693 GCA_031423805.1 Segetibacter sp.
CGAAACTGGTATAGAACGTGCACAGGGAGACTACATGGGCATGTTGGCTACGGTTATTAATGGCATGGCGCTTCAGGCAGGATTGGAAAAAATAGGCGTTTATACCCGACTACAGAGTGCCATAAAAATGGAGCAGATTGCTGAACCTTACATTCGCCGCCGGGCTATCAGGCATTTGGAAAAAGGTCGTGTCGTAATCTTTGGCGCCGGTACAGGCAACCCTTATTTTACCACAGACACTGCAGGTTCTCTTAGGGCAATTGAAATAAAAGCGGATGTAATTCTTAAAGGTACTCGTGTAGATGGTATCTATACAGCAGACCCGGAAAAAGACCCAACCGCTACCCGATATGAAAAAATTTCATTTGCAGAAGTAATTAATAAAAACCTGCAGGTGATGGATATGACCGCATTCACCCTTTGTCAAGAAAACAATCTTCCAATTATAGTATTTGATATGAATACACCGGGAACCCTGCTGCAGGTAGTGCAAGGCATGGATGTAGGAACTTATGTAAGCTAAAAGCAACTGATAAAAGCGGGTTTATTTAACCCGCTTTTTTATTATAAAAAATTTTGAGTGTGAGAAAGTATTCGATGTTTGTTTGTTTGATTTGGTTTGTTTCTGCTACCTATTCGCAGGTTAATATTTCTTTTGTTGTAAAAGATGCAGAAAAGAAAAATTTGTTAGCGGGTGTTACTATAACAAACGTAGAATCAAAAATTGTAAGGGCATCTGATAAAGAAGGGCAATGCAGGTTTAATGTTAATACAAATACTGCGCAAAATTTTACATTTTCTTCAGTGAATTACGCAAACAATTCATTGGCTATAACAATAGGTCTAACCGATACCATTGTTGAAGTATTATTACAACCTTCTGAACATGCATTGGAAGAAGTTATAGTTTCGTCTTCAAGAACAAACAGTCGTTTAGATGACTTACCCACCAAAGTAGAAGTATTAGGGTCAGAAGAGGTAACAGAAGAGAGCGGCATAAAGCCCGGAAATATTGCAAGCCTTTTGGGCGATATTGCAGGTATTCAAATACAGCAAACATCTGCTGCCACCGGCAATGCTGATCTTAGAATACAAGGCGTACCGGGGAAATATACGCAACTGCTTAGAGATGGTTTGCCGCTTTTTGGTGGATATGGAGGAAGCTTTAGCATTTTACAAATACCACCATTAGACCTGCAGCAAATAGAACTGGTAAAAGGTGCAAGTTCTACCCTGTATGGCGGTGGAGCTATTGCCGGTATGGTTAATCTGATTTCTAAAAAACCGACCTTAAGTAGTCCTGTCCAAACTTTGCTCATTAACCGTTCTACTTTAAAAGAAAATAATCTGAATGCCTATTTTTCCGGTAGAAATAAAAAAGCAGGTTACACCATTTTTGCCGGAGGAAATCTACTGGGTGCTGTTGATGTAAACAAAGATGGGTTTTCTGATTTACCTGATGTAAAAAGTCTGTTTATACATCCGCGGTTGTTTTTATATCATAACCCTAATTCTTCAACCATATTAGGTTATACAGCAAATTATGAAGACCGAAATGGGGGAGACATGAAAGTGTTGAGTAATCAAAAAGATGCAACCCATCGTTTTTTTATTCAGAATAAAAGTTTTAGAAACACGGTTGATGTAATACACGAAAATAAATTTGGAACAAACGGGAACCTGACCTTTAAAG
>JANPGE010000291.1:0-4424 GCA_031423805.1 Segetibacter sp.
GGAGATTGAAAAACATCTGTTCTTACAGCCATCGTTAAATCGTTTTTTTGTTATTTTATGGATTAGACCAGCAATGATTCTGCTGTTTAGCATCGTCCCCGCCGGGGCGGGGCTCACTTGTACAGTAAATCTTTGTTTAGCAAACAAAATCTACTTCTAAAAGTTCGGTGAAAGTAAGAAAAAACCAATCGTTTAAACACTACATTTACAATAATTAAATGCTCATCAATGAAACAAAATATTCTTTTTATACTCACAATAACACCTGCCATATTATTTGCACAAGGCAAATCCAATAACAAGAAGTTTCACGAAAAGAAATTTACACAACCACAGAAGGAAAAATTTGAACCCATAAATTTATGGTTTGTAATGCTGATAAAGGGTCCCAACAGAGAACAGGACAGCGCAACCGCACAAAAACTACAGGATGGGCACATGGCGAATATGACCAAAATGCACAATGCAGGAAAACTACTAACTGCAGGTCCTTTTTTAGATGATGCAAACTGGAGGGGAATCTTTATTCTAAAATGCGAAAATAAAGAAGAAGCAGCAGCATTGGTTCAACAAGATCCGGCTATAGTAGCAGGTAGGTTAAGCTACGAAATTCATCCGTGGATGACAGGAAAGAATTGTGTGTTTAAATAAATTCAGAAAAATTTTGTGTTCCTTACATTTAAGCCATTTACTCAGTTGTTGTTATTACAAAGCCGCTTATTATAAATAATAGCATTTATAGCGACAAGAACAATTCATATCAAGTCTATGTCGCAACGAGGGACAACGTGACAAGATGAATGAATAATACATTCCCTCTATTTTGATTTTTTGAAAAATCAAACCCTGTAGTAGCATAATACTATTCTAATTAAAATGAGAAAATAACCTACTTGGTTATAGATTAAAATCGGAATTAAGTTGTGATTCCCGCATTAGACAGGTTGAAAATGGGAAATAATTAATAAAATTACCCAACATTTGCTTTCTTATGTAATTACCAGTAACAGTAACAACTTGTTGATGCTTTTGTGTATTGTATTTATAGTAAGAAATACCTATCCTTAAATTACTTCATTTTTCATAAAAAAAATCTTCAGGAAAGTATTTCTTTCATTTGAAATGTTGGCAACCTATGCCCTATTATGTTCCACTTAATAAAAACTTGAAAATATTTTTTTCTTAAACCCAACCAATAAACCAAAGGCTGTTGTAAAACTGTTTAGGGTTCCGGAAAACTCTTTTGCATTCAATCAATTTTTATTTCAACTAAAATATTATTTATGAAAAAGATGTACTTGCATCTTATTGCTGCTTTGTTTATTAGCAGTAATATGGTAGCACAAACAGGTGTTCTTGATGCCGACTTTGCCAATAGGGGTATTGCAACAACTGGTCACACTACCCCAAAAATGAATGGTCACACTTCGGCTTTACAAGCCGATGGAAAAATTATTATGGCATGTAATAATGGTGCTAATGAGATTACATTAATCAGGTACACCGCCAATGGCTTTTCTGACAATAGCTTTGGAACTAATGGTAAAGCTGGCATTACCGTTCCATCAGGTTCATTGCTGGGTGGTATATCTGCTTCTATTGCAGTTCAAGCCGATGGTAAGATTATTTATGCCAGCAACGCATCAGATAAAATAGCTCTTGTAAGGCTGAAAACAAACGGAACACCAGATAGCTCATTTGGCACAGGGGGCATAAGTTATAAAAGTGTTCTCGCAGGGTGGTCTTCACAGGTTTTGAAGGTTATAGTGAAGCCTAACGGAAAAATTGTGACCGGTGGAATTGGAAATGATGGTACAGATAAGTATTATGAAGTAGTTCAATTTATGGCTAATGGTGCACTTGATTCGTCTTTTGCCACCAACGGGTTTTATCATTACAATGCCGGTCTGCAGGGCGGCTGCTTTTCCATAGCACTAATGCCCAATGGCCACATTGCAGCAGGTGGCATGATATACAGCTTTGCAGGCAGTATGAGTGTCATCAACCTATTTGCAAATGGGCATGTTGACAGTACTTATGGAACAAACGGTATTGCAACATGCCTCGCATATACTAATTACCGCTCACAGTCCTGCAGATTAGCCGTTCAGCCCGATAACAAGGTGCTGGCAATGGGTTATGGGAGTTGCAATGGCGGACAGTGTATAGGACTGGTACGCTTTAAAGCAAATGGTGAACGTGATAGCAGTTTTGCGTGGTTGGGTACACTTACTACCACATTCAAAGACCAGCATGACCTGCCCCAGAATATAACAATACAATCCGATGGTAAATTAATTATCAGCGGTTCTGCCAGTGGCAAATTTGCATTGATGCGTCTGAAGCCTAATGGCACTACCGATTCGACCTACGCCAGGTTAGGAAAACTGGTTACCAATATGCCTGGTACAGGTAGTTATGTTGCTTATTCATTTATTCAGCCCGATAATAAAATGGTGCTTACAGGCATTACCAATATGAACGGGAGCTATAACTTTATTGCAGGACGATTTGACAACACCCCTATCTCCTACTATAATTCAATCAGAGGTTCTATTTTCGCCGACGATAATCATAATGGAATCCGTGATAACGCAGAATATCTTTTGCCTAATTTTGAATTGTCGGTTGTAAAAAATAGATTTGATTCACTTTCAGTCTATTCCTCCGATGGCAATTTTTCTCTTGATTATCTTGATACAGGTTCTTACCACTCAAAACCTATCATCGAAACATCGTGTTACACAGCGGCAACGCATGTAACTAGTAATTCCACTTATTTCAATGTTGATACCGTGGCATTTGCTATGCAACCGTCTCCTTGTTTTCGCGATTTAGCTGTGAGCTTAACAACCTGCCAAAAAGCTGTACCAAGGTCAGGCTCTATACTTTATTACAATTTAGAATATAGAAACGATGGCTCCGATATGGCATCAGGCCATATTGATTTAATCAAAAGTAATAAGCTGGATTATTATAGCAGTACCGTGCCACCTGATGCAACTATTGGCGATACCATGCGTTGGAATTTTACAGGGCTTTTGCCACACAAAACCCGCAAAATGTACATTTTAGTAATGGTAAAGTTTCCTCCCCTGGTCAGTATAAATGATCTTATCTATTCAGTGGCGCACATTGTTTCAGACACTTTTGAACAAAACCTGCAAACGAATACTTCTTTCATACGTCAAAATGTTCTTTCTTCTTATGATCCCAACAATAAGATAGAAAACCATGGCGGTTATATATCTATGGGTGAAGTTGGAAATGGTGACTACCTTACCTATACGGTCAATTTTCAAAACACAGGTAATGATACTGCATTCAATGTATTCATTCATGACACTCTGAGCAATAAACTGGACTGGAATACACTGGAAATGGTAACTGCTAGTAGCAATTACCAGTTAGTGAAGCATAATGGGGTATGTATCTGGTCTTTCAGAAACATTCAACTGCCCGATAGCAACGTGAACGAGGAAGCTAGCCATGGTTGGATTAGCTATCGCATAAAGCCAAAAGCAAACGTACAAATTGGCGATATGGTAGAAAACACAGCAGCTATATACTTTGACTACAACCTGCCGATATATACCAACACAACAACAACGGCCATTGTAGCAAATACACTACCGCTGAAATTACTCACATTCACAGCCAAAAAAGAAGGTAAAACAAACCTGCTGAACTGGAGTACTATAAATGAAATAAATGTAGACCACTTTGAAGTGGAAAGAAGCTCCAATGGAACGGAATTTATTAAAATTGGTGCTACAAAAGCCGTTAACTATGCCCCACTGACCGCTAACTATTTTTTCACCGACTACATGCCGCTTTCCTCCAGCAATTACTACCGCCTCAAAATGGTTGATAAAGACGGCAAGTTTAACTATAGCAATGTAAGACTTATTAGCAATAATAGCAACTATCTT
The DNA here is from genome assembly GCA_031423805.1 of Segetibacter sp. Taxonomy (GTDB): domain Bacteria; phylum Bacteroidota; class Bacteroidia; order Chitinophagales; family Chitinophagaceae; genus Segetibacter. The sequence goes on from JANPGE010000291.1 coordinate 3,933, forward strand.
GTTTCAATTTATCCAAATCCTGCAAAAGATAATTTGCAAATACAGGTTGAAAGTAAAGTGAAATCACCCCTACAAATATTGGTATTATCTGTTGATGGCAAAGTACTTTTATCTTACAACTTTACTGCAAATGAAGAAACTACCTTGCAAAGAATCAACATTAGCACTTTACCCAAAGGCATTTATTTTCTGAAAATAAATAACAGCAAAAATGATCAGATAATTAAGTTTGAGAAGTTGTAAATAAATCTGACCCTAAATCAAAACCCTTTCTATTTAAATTGTCCAAACGGAAAATTAAATAGAAAGGGTTTTTGCTTATAACTTATTTGTGTGTGAAATAATAATATTAAGAAAGACAATTTGAATTTAACAACAAAGTTTTTAGCAAACAAATCTTTCAACATAAGGTTTTAATTTTACCAAAAATTATTATCCATGCCCACCCCCACCCTCCTCTGCCTCGGCGATTCGTACACTATAGGCGAAGGT
>JANPGE010000292.1:0-5747 GCA_031423805.1 Segetibacter sp.
CCCAACCGTATCCATAGAACGGTGGAAGCCAAAGACTTTTCCTTTAGTTTCAGGCGTTGCTTCATCAGAAAGAATAGCATCTCTTGCGCCGGTGCGAATGCCTTTGCCAATGCGGTCTATAGTCCTTGCACCAAATATCCATAAGGGGTAAATAAATAATGCCATCATTGGTTTTGAAATGGCGCTTAATCCATAGCCAATTTGTACAAACCGGACCCGTCTTCCTGATATATCAGACAGTTTACCAAAATAACCTTTACTAAGTCCGGCTGTTGCTTCGGCAACACCTTCTAAAATGCCAATAAACAAAACGGAAAACCCGATAGACTTTAAATAAACCGGCATAACAGGATACAACATTTCGCTTGCTGTGTCTGTCAGCAAACTCACTATTGATAATATCCACACCGAACGGGTTATATATTTCAAAATTTATTTTTTTATACCTGACACTTTACCCCTAACACTTCAATACCTATGCCTCCTGCCCTATCCAAACTGCACCACCAATACTGTTTCTTGTGGCACCGGTAACGCTGTTGATTACATTGTATTCTTCACGCCATCTTAACACACCTATTAACCCCATAATTAATGCTTCTTTATAATTGACCAACATTTCAGTACCAACTATTGCTTGAATGTTCAAAGGCAATAAAGCATGTTGTATCCTTTGTACTAAAAATGAATTGAAAGCACCACCTCCTGTTATCAATAACTTTTTAATTTCTCCTGAACCATCTGAAATTACTTTTTGCGCAGCATATCCAATCTGCATAGCAATATGTTCTGTATAAGTCCTCAATTTATCTTCCCGAGAAATATCAAATGACTGAACAATAGGGAATATTTCATCTATCCCAAAACTATTGGCAAGCGACTTTGGATATGGCTTGTCGTAGTAAGAAAGTGCATTTAATCTTGTTAATAAAGGAGTATATAATTTGCCTGCTGACGAGGTTTTTCCTCCATCATCAAAAGGTTTTCCGGTATTTTCAACCAACATATTGAGTACCCGGTTTGCTGCACATACATCAAAAGCTATGTAACCGTTTGCAGATTTATAAGTCAGGTTGGCAATGCCGCCAATATTTAAACAAAAATCATAATCAGCAAATAATAATTTTTCCCCTATAGGAACTAAGGGTGCGCCCTGTCCGCCGAAGGCTACATCCATTGCCCTTAAATCACTCACTACATTTAATTCGGTAACAGAAGCTATTGCAGCGCCTTCACCCAATTGTGATGTAATGCCCATTTGCGGAGCATGAAAAACAGTATGACCATGACTTGCTATTAATTGCACCTGATGGTGCAGGCTATATTGCTCAATAAAATCATTAATCGTTTCACCAATAAATTTTCCATAATCTGAATGAAGTATAAGATAATCGTATGCACTTAGATTATGGGCATTTTTCAATTGCTCCTGCCATGCAGCATTGTAAGGGATACACTGTGCAGCTTTAATATCATAATTCCATTTGCCCCCTGTCTCCTCAAATTCAATAAAAGCCAGGTCTAAACCATCTAATGAAGATCCACTCATAACACCTATAACCCTATAAAGCATATAATTTCATTTTTTTTCACAAATAAAAGAAACGGATAAGTAATTAATGTTCAATAATTATTTCACACCAAGACTCACAATAGTGCCCTATTATGTGAAATAAGCCGTAATTTTCCCGCCGCAATCTACAATTTGAAATCTGCAATTAATTATGGTTATTAATTTAAGCGAACATCACAGCCTTGTAAGCAATTGGGTAGGCGAGCTAAGAAGTACTGAAATACAAACCGACAGAATGCGTTTTAGGCGCAACCTGGAACGTATTGCAGAAGTAGCCGCTTATGAAATAAGTCAGCAACTGGAGTGGGAAGAAGTAGAAATACAAACACCGCTCGGCATTGCAATGTGTAAAAGGTTGAAAGAACAACCTGTACTTGCTACGATCTTACGTGCAGGATTGCCCATGCACAACGGTATGCTTAATTACTTTGACAAAGCTGACAATGCATTTGTATCAGCCTATCGCAAACACAAGCATGACGGAACTTTTGAAATAAGCCTTGAGTATATGAGTTGCCCGCCACTTGCAGGTCGTATTGTCATAATCAGCGACCCTATGCTGGCAACAGGTTCTTCATTGGTGAAGACTATACAGTTTATGAAAAATGATGGCGTGCCTGCACACATTCATGTTGTTACTGCTATAGCGTGTACTGTAGGTATTGAGTATGTACAACGAGAAGAACCCGATGTGAAAATCTGGTGCGGAGAAATTGATGATGAACTTACTGCCAAAGGTTATATTGTTCCAGGGCTTGGTGATGCTGGAGATTTAGCCTACGGCAGTAAAATGCAGAATTGAGTTTTAACTAAAATATAGGCAACGAACCGTAGATAGTTTCTATCTTTAGAGAGTAAGCAAATCAGATAATGCGAAGGATTATTACTATTTTATTTTTTTTATTTTCAGCAAAATGCTTTGCACAGGATCCCCATTTCTCGCAATTTTTTTCCTCACCGCTTACGCTTAATCCTGCCCTTACGGGAAAATTTGATGGCGACCTAAGAATTACAGGAGATTATCGAAATCAATGGCCTAGCATTAACAGGGCATTTATCACCACAACAGCCTCTATTGACTTTCCTATTTTAAGAAATGCTATAGGCGACAATGACAGATGGGGATTGGGTGTTATGGCCTATTCTGACAAAAGTGCAAATGGTGCTTTAAATGTCAATTATCTATCCCTTTCCACTGCTTATCATAAAGGATTAGATGAAGATGGGTTTTCTCAAATTAGTTTAGGTTTTCAGGGTACATACAGCAATATGATGCTCAACACTTCTAACCTTAAATTTGAAGATCAGCTAACACCATTTGGTTTTACAGGTACTACAGGTGAAATATTTAGTGGCAATACCCTTAAAAATAGTTATTACGATCTCAACGCCGGAATTTTATACACCAAAAGCACTAATGAATCTAACAACTTTTATGTAGGTGCATCCTTTTATCATATCCTAAGACCAAAGCAATCATTTACCGGAACTTATTTCTTGCTCAATCAAAGGGCAACAGTACATGCAGGAGGTTTTTTCCCTTTAGGCCAAACCTCTACCATACACTTAAGTGGGTTATATAGTTCACAGGCTAAGGCACATGAGACTGTTTTAGGGGGTGCAGTGCAACTGGCAGTTTCAGAAGGTGATAACCCAACCAATTTATATGTTGGTAGCTGGATAAGAATCAGCGATGCAATAATTCCATATATTGGTTTGGAGTTTGGCGGCTTTAGATTGGGACTAACTTACGACGTTACCACTTCGTCTTTAAAAACTGCATCCGAATCTAAAGGAGGCATTGAACTTTCGCTCAACTACACCAAAAGGCCTGCGGAAAGTAAGGGATTACCTTGTCCTAAGTTTTAATTGAATAAAGGGTTCTCTAATTTATTTCTTTTTCAGTAAAGGAGGACAGAAACACCTAATAAAAAGTATTTCTCTCTGCATTATCTGTGTTGCCCTTTCTCCCGTATTCTCTGCGGTTAAAAAATAATAATTATTTACCACAGATGTGGAAATAGAAAAACAAAAGACTAAACATTAATAACGCCTGTTGAAGCGGTTATCATCGTCTCTGTTGAAATTTCTGGGGGGTCTTGCAGGTTGTGGTTCTGCTTCTTTTACTGACATTTTTTTACCTTTAATTGAAGCACCATCCAATGCTAAAATTGTTTCGGTAGCCTCTGTTTTATCAGGCATTTCTATAAAACCATAGCCTTTACTTTTACCTGTATTTCTGTCTATAATAAGCTTAGCAGAAGTAATATCTCCGTATAGTTCAAACATTTCTTTAAAGTCAACTTCATCAAAATCGTTGGGCAGACCTGCAACAAAAAGGGTCATAGAATAATTGTTGGTTTATTGGGTAAAGTTACGGAACGAAATAATATGTAGTTGCAAATATTTTGAAATCTTCAATTTTTAAGGTGTTAGATTTAATATAGTTAAAAATAATTGCGTATCACGCTATCATTTTTCTACATCTTTGCGGCCTATGCACAAAAACCTCTTTATAGCACTTGAAGGAATAGATGGCAGTGGAAAAAGCACTCAAACTAAAATACTTGCCCGAAAACTGGAAGATGCCGGCCATAAAGTCTATACCACTTTTGAACCTACCGATGGTGCAATTGGAACCATTATCCGTAATATTTTGAAGGGCGAAATGAAAGCCGATGAGCATATTATTGCTGCTTTATTTGTTGCCGATCGCCTCGACCACCTGCTGAACGAAACCAATGGAATTGTAAAAAAACTGGCTGAAGGTTATACAGTAATTACAGACCGTTATTATTTCTCCTCCTACGCCTACCACGGCGCACATGTTGACATGAATTGGGTGATAGACGCCAATGCAATGAGTGCAAAAATCCGCCGGCCCGATGTGAATATATTTATAGATGTAGCCCCCGAAACGTCTATGCAACGTGTACAAAACAGAACCGCTACAGAACTCTATGAAACCCTCGAAAATCTCACCAAAGTAAGAGCCAACTTCCTTGATGCTTTCAGCAAATTAGGCCACGAAGAAAATATCTTTATCACCGATGGCAACCGCTCTCTGGAGTTGATAGCAGATGATATTTGGGAGTGTGTGAAAGGGTTGGGAAATCCTTAGTTCAACCTCCCCTAACTCTTATACCTCGGCAATGCCAGCAAATTATCACTTGGCTGTGGTTCGGGGCTTGGGTGATAACGGATGTCACGGTAGTAAATGGTGTGGCTACCATCATCCCGTTTCATTTCAATGATTTCAAGTTGTTCTTTTCCAAATACCAAAAGTTCTTTCTTTTGTAGCTGCGCAAACTCTGAAGGCTGCAAATCAAAAGTCATTCTTAGGTCCAATTCTTTTTCTAAACGGGCAGGCAGAGCTACCGCAATATCTGCATCAACAAATATTTTTACCCTGTCTTTTATTTCAGTTTCATCGGGTGAGCGACCAAGTTCTGCGGTTAATTCAGTAATGGCTTTTGTGCGGTAGGCAGCTCCGTTTTGTGCAGTCAGTTCATTGCGCAGCAAAGACCTTGCAGTATTCTTTATCTCTGAAAGTTCAAGGTCAGATGCTGCCATGATTTTAAAAATCTGACCATCCTGCAAATCAATTCTTTTGGGTTGGTAAGGAATACTTTTCAGCAACTTGTTTTTAGCATCAACCCGCTCCTGTATCTGATCGTTTGTAAGGTGTATTCGAAATGACTCAAACCCCTGTGGCGGCAACACTGCTGTAAAAGGTAGCCGGTCAACAGCAGGAAAGATGAATTGAAAATCATTGTTTATAAAATTGTTGTAATCTGCGACCCTGTATTGCAAACCTGTTATGTGGTTTACTGTATCCCTCACTTCTGATCGAATAACGGTGTTGTCAAGCGGTTCAAACCTGCGGCCTACAAAAATATCTCCACCGCTAAAGGCAAAACCCAAATTGTTTACGGCTATGTTGTCGGCTTTTATCTCCAGTTGATGCAGTGTAGTGTACAACGGGTCCCAACGTCGGCGCTCTATTACCAACTTATGTGGCAGTGCATCAAGAAACGAAGAATTATCTAATTGTCCATCGGCTTTATCAGCAGCTTTTTTGGCGAAAACATACTCGGCAATGGGTATTGCAGCAACTGTAAACAACAGTAATGTTGCCCCTAGATAAGGCATTGCAATTGTGAGTGCAATTTCC
>JANPGE010000293.1:0-12284 GCA_031423805.1 Segetibacter sp.
CTAACTTCTCCCACATCCACCCTTTTGGTAATTGATTTATATTTTGCTCTTCATTCATTTGTTCAAAAAGTTATTCAGTACAAGAATTCTACGCCAATGAAGCTTATTAGTAGTGCCTTCTCCCTGGCTCATAAAAAATTATGCCGCAAGCACTTCATTTAACTCATTAATAATCTCATCCGTCTTTTCCCCAAACAATTGCCACATTTTTCCGAGGCCGCCATTTTTATTAAAAGGGTCCAGTTCAAAATCTTCTTTATCCACATGAAAACTTCCGGCGATATAATCCTTTATCATCCGCAGCCATTGCATTTGTTCTTCGTTAAACTTGGTAGCCCCGGCCTGCTTTTTAAACACCCACTCCTGGAAGTTCTTGTCCACTGTTTTATCGTAAGCCGTCAGGGTGCTGTCTATGCCGCTTACTTTTCTAATTAGCGCAACAATGGCCGTCAATTCTGTTAATGGAGAGCCGTTGCAGGGTTCCAATGTTTCATAAGCCCGCCATACATTCATGGGGGCAAGGGTTGGTTTATCGCTGCGCAATTTTTCCAACACTTCGGTTATCATGGTGTAGGTCAGTTCCCGCCTGCGGTAGGGTTGGTTGTAGAATATCTGCAAGGCGGTCAATTCATCCTTGTCCGCCTCCCGGCGGATCCATTCCTCAAAACCAGCAATCATTTCTTTTGCTTTGGTGGTATTGTCTTTGTCCCAACCGGCGTGCAATACTTCATCGGGGTTGGCAAGGTCAATTTTTTGTTCGTGTGCCTTGCGCACATTTTCTATGTATTCGTTCAGTTCGCCGGTAAAGACTTTAGCGGCTTCGTTTTGCAACTGTTCGGTTTGGCTCTTTATGGCAGCTTCTATCTCCACAGGTGCCGCACCCATCATGTCGGTTCTTACTTTGCTGGCCATCTCTTCCAGCACATCGGGGTTGTGTGCATTCAGCAATTCTTTCACCACCTGGGCTACCGTTTTGCCATTGGCTTTTTCGGCAAAGTGCTTTTTCTCTTTTTCGGTAATTTGTTTGTCTAGTCTGGTCAGCCTGTTTGCTAAGGAAGTAAACAATTCTTCTTCCCTTGCCCCAACGGCAACAGCCTGAAGCAAATCTTTCAGCGGCACACCGGGCTTTTTCTCCAATGGGCGGCTATCGGTTTTCAGGCTTTTGGTCACGCCAATGGCATCTACAATCACAAAGTGGTCTTTGGTCATTTTCGCCGTAGGCGTTACCTTTTGCAAACTATCCAAATCAATGGTTCGGGTGCCACGGCCTTTCATTTGCTCAAAGTAGTTGCGGCTTTTCACATCCCGCATAAACAGCAAACATTCCAGCGGCTTAATGTCGGTGCCGGTTGCCACCATATCCACTGTAACGGCTATTCTTGGGTAATAATCATTTCTAAATTGTGACAACACCGATTTAGGATCTTCGTCCGTTTTGTAGGTTATCTTTTTGCAGAACTTATTTTCCTCCGCAAATTCTTCTCTTACAATGTCTATGATATCGTTGGCATGGCTGTCGGTTTTGGCAAAAATTAAAGTCTTGGGAACTTCGAAGACGGCTTTAGTTCCCTCTCCTTCGGAGAGGGCGGAGGGTGAGGTCCGGTCAGGAAAAATAAGCGGTAAGTGTTCTTTAAAAGTGCGGATGATGGTTCTTATCTGGTTAGGATTTACGACCTCTTTGTCCAACTGCTGTTTGGAGTAGTTTTCATCTTCATCCTGCAACTCCATTCGTTTTTTGCGGCTTAGCCGTTCGCGGTGTTCAATGTATTCACCTTTCCAAAGGGTGGCACCCTGTTGGGTTACTTTGGTGTCAATGATATAGACATCATACCCAACATTCACCCCATCGGCCACCGCCATTTCGTGGGAATATTCACTCACCATATTTTGGTCAAAATAACCAACGGTTCTTTTATCGGGAGTGGCAGTCAGGCCTATTTCAAAAGCATCGTAATACTCCAATACCTGTTTCCAAAGGTTGTAAATGCTGCGGTGACATTCATCTATAACAATAAAGTCAAAAAACTCTATCGGCATTTTTGGGTCATACTCTATCGGCGGTATTTCTTTGGGCTGCCAGCTTCTTTCATTCGGGTTTTCTTCTTCGGCTGTTTCATCCAGTTCTGTTCCTTTCAATACGGAATACAACCGCTGTATGGTGCTAATGCAAACCTGGCTGTCACTGGCTATATAGCTTGATTTCAGCCGTTGCACGCTGTACAATTCGGTGAATTTCCGATTATCGTCATTGGGCACAAACGACATGAATTCCTGCTCCGCCTGTTCACCCAAATTTTTGGTGTCCACCAGGAACAACACCCGTTTTGCCTTAGCATATTTTAATAACCGGTAAATGGCGGTAATAGCCGTAAAGGTTTTACCCGAACCGGTAGCCATTTGTATGAGGGCTCTTGGTCGGTTCTCTTTAAAGGAAATCTCTAATTTAGTAATGGCATTGATTTGGCAATCCCGCAAACCGTCTGTTTGTAAGGCAGGTAAATCCATTAATCTTCCACGCAATGTATGGACATTGGTAGGGACAGGTCGCGACCTGTCCCTACCAATGTCCATACACCAATCCCGTAATGTTTCAGGTCTGTGAAAACTGAACACCACTCTTGCCCTTGGTTTGGGGTCGCGAAAGTCAGTGAATTTGGTCACCTCACCCGTGCTGATATAGACAAAAGGCAGCGGTTTATTGTTAAGGTGTTTGAGTTTAGCATGGGCATAATTTTCTCCTTGTCCCTCATGCACGGACATGCGGTGTCCTTCTTCTTCCCGCTTGGCTTCTATCACACCGCAGGGTTTACCCTCAACAAATAATACATAATCCGCAGGGCCAACATCTGTCAGGTATTCTTTCACCGCAACGCCAATTGCAGCATTCAAATTGACTTGCTTTATACCCTGAATAACCCAGCCACACCGCACAAGTGCGGCATCAATATGATCTCTGGCAAGTTGTTCCGGGTTTTGATTTGGCATTAGCTGATGGTCAAAATAAGTAAAAGATATGTGTATTTCAGCATATCTAGTTTATGCATTCGTCTTGATTGAAAAACTCTACCACTATGTTTTTCTTTTCCCCTTTACTCTATAATTCAAAAATATACGCATATATCCATCATACCAAATATTTATTAATATTTGTTAGTAATTGTAGTTGCTTTTTATTACACCCTTTACTTCATATTGAACTCTCTACAATTATTTATCACCTTCGGAGAATGAGTATCAATAGATATTAAGTTATTCGTTTCGCTCTATGGGTTGACAGTTAGGTATTCTATTCTTAGTTATCCGATCAATAACATTAAAATGCGATTCAAATAAAATACTTATCCTTTCAAACCAACCATAGATTTAACTTTGTAAAACGGTTACCCCATTTATGAACCTTAAACAATTCTTCCGTCCATCTCTTTTGCTAATTATTGCAACCATCACATTTTTGTTGTTGCTTTCGGAACTGTTTTTTAAAACCAATATAGACAATGACTTTCGCTATCCGCTTATGCAGAGGCAATTGATATTTTTTGTAGAAATTATTGCTGTGGATATACTCTTAAAATTCTTTTTCCAGAAAAGAAAAATCCTGTTATGGGGTTTGCAAATACTGGTCTGCCTGCTTTTACTCTACTATTGGATAGTCTCCTGATTTTCTGCAAAAGGCCATTCCTTATTCATCTTAGCCTTAATAAAGTACACAATAGTACCGGTAGAAATAACAATCAATCCATAGCTTACCATTTGCCAACCTGTGGACCATAATATGAACAACCAAATACCTATTGCCAAAATTACCGGTAACGGAAACAATGGCATTTTATAAGGGAAATCCTGCCTGGGCCTTGACTTGCGTAATAGTATTAATCCAATGGCTTGTCCAATAAACTGTACCAATATCCGCATGGCCAATATGGCACTAATAACTTCTCCCAACCTGAACAGCAAACTAAAAATAAATGCTACTCCACCTAAGAACAACAAGGATATGTAAGGGAAATGTTTGGTGGGGTGCAGCTTTGCAAATACTTTGAAAAAGGCGCCGTCAGCCGCTGCTGCATAAGGTATACGGCTATAACCCAATGTAGCAGAAAACACAGAAGCAAATGCTACCCACAATATCAACATGGTGAGAATATTGGCTGCTGTATTTCCCAACAATTCTTTCATGAAAATGCTTAATACATATTTGCTGTCTTTGGCTACATTCCAGGGTATAACGCTGGTAACGCTTACATTCATTAACAGGTAAAGTGCAGTAATTCCTGCAATGGATAAGAACATACTTCGGGGTATGTTTTTAGAAGGGTTAATGATTTCGCCACCCAAATGACAAACATTGTAATAACCGAGATAGCTATACACCGTCTTAACACTGGCAAAGCCTATAGCTGCTACAAATGCACTGCTTACTGTAAGTCCATCGTTCATGTGTGCTACAGGAGAAAGAAAGTTGCCATGTGCAATACCGCCTCCTATAATCCATAACATGGTTATAATAACACCGGCCCACAAAAACACACTAATGTTGCCAATGGCTTCTATTTTTCTGTATAATAAAACAACAATCAACACTACCACACCACCACTCACCGCTTTACTTGCAAAAGTTGTAAGCGGTACCAGATAGGAGAAGTAGGAAGCAAACCCAATAGCTGCAGAAGCTATTACCAACGGGGCTTGTATCATAGTTTGCCACACAAACAGAAAGCTCATAAACTTTCCGGCTTTGTGTTGTCCATAAGCTTCTTTCAAAAAGTTGTAACTGCCACCCGCCTTTGGGAATGCAGCGCCCAATTCGCTCCATACCATAGCATCAACAAATGACAGTACGGCACCGGCCAACCATGCGTACAAAAACCATGGTCCGTTCATAAGACCAATCACCATAGGCAGTGTTATAAAGGGGCCTATGCCTACCATATCTATCATGTTGATAGCAGTAGCCTGCATGAGTCCGAGTCTCCTTTCCAGTTTTTGTTCCGCCATTATTGTTTCATTAAAGTTGTACTACAAAGATGCTTAGAAGATTTGAGTTGTTTGCATCAACTTTGCATTATGGGTCTGCAATATATTTTAGTTGGAGTAGCATTGGCTTTGGCATCTTATATAAGTGTTGCAAAATCAAAACTTAACAAGAGTGGGGGAGTGGCAGCATGGATAACAGGCCTGTTGATTTTTATTGGAACAGGTTGGGCAGGTTTAAGCATGCTTGTAGCTTTTTTCGTATTTGGAAATTTATTTACTTCCTTTGGATTGCATAAGAAAGCAAGACTTGGGTTAGTGGCTGAAATAGATAGCAAACGTACAGCAGGACAGGTTTTTGCCAACGGTGGTGTGGCTACCTTATTAGCCATTTGTTCCATTTTATTTCCAACTTATCAAACAGTATTTCTACTCATGTTGGCAGCAGCTTTTTCGTCAGCTACAGCAGATACAATGTCGTCGGAACTGGGTAACCTTTATGGAAAGTCATTTTACAACATCCTTACGCTAAAAAAAGATATAAGGGGATTAGATGGTGTAGTGAGTATTGAGGGCACTTTGTTTGGCCTTGCAGGTAGTTGTGTAATAGCAGGTATTTACAACGCTTTCAAGGGATTTGGAAGTGAAGTCTTGATTATTATATTGGCAGGTACAATTGGAAATATCGGAGACTCAATTTTAGGTGCAACTGCAGAACGTAAGAAACTGATGGGTAATAATGCTGTAAATTTTCTCAATACAGGTATAGGTGCTGTTGTTGCATTTTTAATAATATGGCTATAAATAAAATTACCCCTGATAAGGGGTAATAGTTGAAAATTTAGGTAAAAAATTTCTAGCTTTTTTGCTCCGCATCTTTAATCGGAATCGGTACTAATTCAGGTTTATTAAGACCAAAAAGAATTGATAATATATCTAAAACATTCATGAATGTGAGTTGATTTAATAGTTAATTTGTGAAATTATTTGTCTAAAGTACATGAAATAATTAATTGAAATTGTTAATCCAAAAATATTATTTGTTTTTATGTGTAAAAACCGTTGAAAATTAGAATCTATTGTTTTGTTGCAATTTATGATACAATAACGTAATGACATGTTGTTTTGTTTAAAAGTATTTCCGCACCAACCAAAACATGCATTTATAAATACTTAAAACATAGAAAAATAATAGCTTTACCTCATAATATATAAACATGAAAAAATCAGTAAGTTTTCTTTTTGCCTACCTGTTTTTTGTAGGATTTGTTGTGGCTCAAAAAACAAAAACGTCTCATAGTGCCACACAAGAAACAACAGACGGACATCCCTCGTGGATAATGCAGGGCAATATTTATGAAGTAAACATTCGCCAATACACTCCGGAGGGTACTTTTAAAGCATTTAGCAAGCATCTTGACAGGCTTAAAAATATGGGTGTTCAAACACTATGGTTTATGCCAATAAACCCAATTGGAGTAGTGGATAGAAAAGGTACATTGGGCAGTTATTATGCAGTATCAGATTATACAGCCATCAATCCCGAATTTGGCGATATGAAAGACTGGAAAGAATTGGTAAAAACAGCTCATGCCAAAGGATTTAAAGTCATTATTGACTGGGTACCCAATCATACATCAAGCGACCATGGTTGGCTTACAAGGCATTCTGATTTTTATGTTCAGGATATTGACGGTAAGCCTGCCATGGCTTTTGACTGGAGCGATACAAAGCAGTTGAATTATAAAAATGAAGAAATGGTTGATAGCATGATTGCAAGTATGAAATTTTGGATAGAGCAATCTGATATTGACGGCTTTAGATGCGATGTAGCAGGTGAAGTGCCGGGGGATTTTTGGAAAAAAGCAATCGCTGATCTCAAAAAATTGAAAAATGTTTTTATGTTGGCTGAAGGTGATAAGCCTTACCTGAATCAAAGTGGTTTTGATGCATCTTATCCATGGGCCATGTTTGCTATGATGAAAAAAGTAGCAAAAGGGGAGCGACCTGCATATGCACTTGACAGCATCAGACAATATGATGATACAGCTTTTCCAAAAAATACTATTCGCATGTACTTTACCAGTAACCATGACGAAAACAGTTGGAACAAAGCTGATTTTGAAACTATGCCGGGAGCCATACATGCTCCGTTTGCAGTATTTACACAAACAATGGTTAGAGCTGTGCCATTAATTTATAGCGGACAGGAAGAACCCGTATTAAGAGCCATTGAATTTTTTGAGAAAGATCCAATGACATTTGAGAAGTTTAAAAGAGCTGCTTTTTATAAAACCTTGCATAATTTAAGAAAAAGAAATGAAGCCCTTTCTCCAGATGCTGCATTCAAAAAGGTAAGTGTTGGCAAAAGTTCTCAACTATATGCTTATGAAAGAGCAAAAGGAAACAAAAGAGTTTTGGTTATTTTAAATTTGAGTAGCAACGAACAAAATATTGTAATAGAGGACAAATCGCTTTGGGGTATGACATACAATGTTTTTGCAGAAAGCCCCGAAACCCTTGGACCACAAAGCTGGAAAATGGAACCATGGGGTTATGCTGTATACGAGTATGGTAACGCTCTTAAAAAGTTGAATCCAAAACCAATTAATAAAGTTCCAAAGAAAAAGAAGTAAAATATCTTCGGTAAATTAAAGTTGTTGAATTACTATTTTAATAGTCAGCTGTTAAATAAACAGCTGACTATTTCATTTTGTTATTTTTTTGTTATCGCAGAACCATATAAGAATAGATAGCGTAATTGATAAAAACAAATAAAACAACATTATGAAAAGTACAATTGCAACAAAATTTTCAACATTAGCATTGGGATTATTATTACTTGGCAGTACTGCTTTTTCTCAAAAAGAAAAGACTGTAATGGTAGGCGGGGCTGCTATGTATCCTACTAAAAACATTGTAGAAAATGCAGTAAACAGTAAGGATCATACAACATTGGTAGCAGCCGTAAAAGCAGCAGGTCTTGTAGAAACTTTACAAAGCGAAGGACCGTTTACAGTATTTGCACCCACCAATGAAGCCTTTAATAAACTACCTAAGGGAACTGTTGGAAATCTATTAAAAGAAGAAAACAAAAATCAATTAACCGGTGTTTTAACTTACCATGTAGTAGCAGGTAAAATAAGCAGTACTGATCTGGTTAAAATGATTAAAAGCAATGGTGGTAAATACACTGCTAAAACAGTACAAGGGGGTGAATTAACTTTTATGCTAAAAGGCAAATCGGTTATTATTAAAGATGAGAATGGCGGAATGAGTATGGTAACAATAGCAGATGTAAATCAAAGCAATGGCGTTATCCATGTTATTGATACTGTTTTATTGCCAAAAGCATAATTATTTTTTTTTAGTTTAGGGTTTTAGGGAATGAAGAGGCTGTCTCAAAAAGGCAGCCTCTTACTTTTTAGATAAGAGTACTACAGTTTTAAATTTTATTTTTCTCAATAGTACAACAAAAAAGCCACCTCATTTTACGAAGTGGCTTATAAAATATTAAGTCAAGAAAATTATCCCAAATAAGCTTTCAAAGCATTGCTGTAACGTGCTTTTTGCAAACGTTTAATAGCTCTTTCTTTTATCTGCCTGATTCTTTCTTTTGTAAGATCGTATTTCTGACCAATTTGTTCAATTGTTGTTCCGTTTTCACCGTCTAAACCAAAATATGCATTTACAATTTCTGCTTCTCTAGGTGAAAGAGATTTAAGTACTCTACGTATTTCTTCTCTCAAACTATCTTTCATGACATCATCATCAGTATCATCTCCACCTTCAAGTAGGTCGCCCATAGCTACATCTTCAGCTTCGTGCACGGGTGCATCAAGAGAAGTGTGACGAGTATTGCTTTGAAAAATATTATTGATCTCTGTTTCACTCATTTCCAGGATGTCGGCAAGCTCTTCAGTACTTGGTTCTCTTTCGTGTTCCTGTTCAAAAGCCATGTAGGCTTTATTGGCTTTGTTATAGGTTCCAATTTTATTTTGTGGTAAACGCACCAATCTTCCTTGCTCGGCCAATGCCTGCAAAATAGATTGACGAATCCACCAAACTGCATAAGAAATGAATTTGAAACCCTTAGTTTCATCAAAACGTTGTGCAGCTTTTATAAGACCCAGGTTACCCTCGTTAATAAGATCACTTAACGAAAGACCCTGATGTTGATATTGCTTAGCCACAGATACTACAAAACGAAGATTGGCTGTTGTTAGCCTTTCAAGAGCCCTTTGATCACCCATCTTTATCTTTTGGGCAAGAATGGTTTCCTCTTCAGGTGTAATCATTGGAATCTTTGATATCTCCTGCAAGTATTTTTCAACTGCCTGCGAATCACGATTCGTAATCTGGGTAGCAATTTTAAGTTGCCGCATAATTAAGTTAAATTTAAATTATATAAGAGATTTGGGGCTTGCAATTAGTTAAAGTAATTTTTTGGGTTTTGCAAAGGTACAATGCTGTAATGGATTATAGTCGTTTTTGTTGAAAAACACACATTTTTGTCAATAAATTAACCCGATTTCTATTAATTAACCTAAAAATGTCTTCATTTTAATTTGTTTTGCAATCATAAGAATAAAATTTTGATAATTATGTTGCTTTGTAAATCCAAATTTTACCAAAAAAATATTGATTTTATAATATTCGATATATATATCTGTAATATTAATAATGCTTACAATAATCTAAAAGTAAAAATTGACATGTACTATTACATTAAAAATGCTTCACTTAAATTTGCCTCAAATGATTGATTTTAGATCTGATACATTTACAAAGCCTTCAGCTAATATGCTACAAACAATGTTCCAGGCTGAAGTAGGAGACGATGTTTTTGGTGAAGACCCCACAGTAAATAAACTTGAAAGTATGGCTTCCGCTATGTTTTTAATGGAAGCAGCAGTGTTTTGTCCTAGCGGTACAATGACAAATCAAATAGCAATAAAATGCCATACCCAACCCGGGGATGAAGTTATTTGCGATAAACTCTCCCATATTTATATTTACGAAGGTGGCGGAATCGCCTTTAATTCAGGCTGTTCTGTAAAACCTTTAGATGGAAACTATGGTAAGATTACTGCCGAATTGGTAAAAGCGGCTATAAATCCGGATGATATTCACAAACCGGTATCAAGATTGGTAAGCCTTGAAAATACAGCAAACCGTGGCGGTGGAAGTTGTTATGACTTTGAAGAAATTAAAGCTATCAAAGAAATTTGTATAAAAAATAATCTTTCACTTCATCTTGACGGTGCCAGGTTGTTTAATGCACTAGTATCCAAAAAGGAAACTACAATCCAATACGGAGAAACATTTGATAGTATTTCCATTTGTTTAAGCAAAGGGTTAGGTACCCCTGTTGGTAGTCTGTTATTAGGAAAAAAGGATTTTATAAAAAAAGCAAGAAGATTCAGGAAAGTTTTTGGTGGAGGAATGCGGCAAGCAGGCATTTTGGCCGCTGCTGGTATTTTTGCTTTGGAAAATAATATTTCCCGCTTAGCTGTAGACCATCATCATGCTAAATTGATTGAGGATGCATTGATGAAAAAGGAATTTGTAAAGAATATATTTCCGGTTGAAACCAATATTATTATTTTTGAAGTTTGTGGAAGGTTTACTGCAGCTCAATTTGTACAAATATTACAGGAGCAGAATATTAAAGCTATTGCCATTTCTGATAATCAGGTAAGAGTCGTTTTGCATCTCGATATAACAGAATCTATGGTGGAAAAAACAATAAGCGTAATAGAAAAATTGTAAAAAGTAAGAAGAAAAAATTAACCATGTTTCCAAAAATAAATCCTACAAATACACAGGCATGGCTCTTATTAAAGCGACATTACGATGAAGAGATGCAGCGTATGCACATGAGAAAGTTGTTTGAATCAGATGCCACTCGGTTTAATAAATTTTCTCTTCGTTTTGGTGATATACTTTTTGACTATTCTAAAAACATTATCAATAATAAAACCCTGCAACTTCTGTTTCAACTGGCAGAAGAATGTGAGGTAAAGGCCGGCATTTCAGCAATGTTTTCAGGTGAAATAATAAATGAAACTGAAAACAGATCTGTTTTGCATGTGGCTTTGCGCAACTTTTCATCCAAACCATACTTTTCTGAAGGTAAAGATGTAATGCCTGATGTAGAAAGAGTAAGAGAACAAATGAAAGCATTTTGCCAAAATGTACATGCGGGAGAGTGGAAAGGTTATACTGGCAAACCAATAAAATCCATAGTAAATATAGGAATTGGCGGTAGCGATTTGGGACCCTTTATGGTTACAGAAGCATTAAAGCCGTATTGGAAAGACGGAATTACACCTTTTTTTGTAAGTAATATAGATGGTACACATATATCTGAAGTATTAAAAAAAGTAAATCCTGAAGAGACCCTTTTTTTGATTGCCTCAAAAACATTTACTACCCAGGAAACCATGACCAATGCACATACAGCAAGGGATTGGTTTATGTCTGCTGCTAAAAATGAGGCACATGTTGCAAAGCATTTTGTTGCATTAAGTACAAACAGAGAAGCAGTAGTTCAATTTGGTATTGACCCACAAAATATGTTTGAATTTTGGGATTGGGTTGGAGGAAGATTTTCATTATGGAGTGCTATAGGTTTATCTATTGCACTTACCGTTGGATACTCAAATTTTGAAGCATTGCTAAAAGGCGCCCATGCAGTTGATGAACATTTCAGAAGGGAAAATTATAAGGATAACTTACCCGTAATAATGGCTTTAATTGGTTTGTGGTACACCAATTTCTTTGGTGCTCAAAGTGAAGCTATATTACCTTATGATCAATACATGCATCGCTTTGCAGCATATTTTCAGCAAGGCAATATGGAAAGCAATGGCAAAAGTGTTGACAGAAACGGTTATGAAGTAAGCTATAAAACAGGACCGGTCATTTGGGGCGAAGCCGGCACCAACGGACAACACGCCTTCTATCAACTTATTCATCAGGGTACACGTGTTATACCTTGCGACTTTATAGCGCCTGCCATAAGTCACAATCCGGTTGGGGATCATCATGTGAAATTGTTAAGCAATTATTTTGCTCAAACTGAAGCATTGATGAATGGCAAAACTGAAGCCGAGGTTTTGAAAGAATTATCCGCTTCAGGCAAGACAAAAGAAGAAATTAAAAAAATAACACGTTTTAAAATTTTCAAAGGCAACAAACCAACCAATTCATTTTTATTAAAAGAAATAACTCCTTACAGTTTAGGCAGCCTGATTGCTATGTATGAACATAAAATATTTGTACAGGGCGTCATCTGGAATATTTTCAGC
>JANPGE010000294.1:0-43014 GCA_031423805.1 Segetibacter sp.
GGTAATTTTTTTTCAGCAACTTCTTTAATTGCTTCAATTGCTTCACCGCTACTATAGCCCGGTGCAGCCTGTCCGCTAATCTCCGAAGAATTGTACATGTTGTTCCTTGTAATTTCTGAAAGGCCGTATACTTTTTCCATTTTCATAAATGCAGAAAAGGGAACCATTTCATCACGGTTGTTTTTTACGTAAAGTTTCAAAATGTCTTCCGGTAATGCCCTGTATTCAGGCGATGCCTGTACCATTACTTTGTACTGTCGTCCAAACTTAATAAAGCTGATTTCATAGTTACTGCCAATGAGGGTGGAAAGGGTATTGGTCGCATTTTCTATGGTTACTCCTTTCTGTTGTGCAATGTCATTGTCTATCCGTAACATATACTGCGGAAAACTTGCACTATAAAAAGAGAATACGGAAGATAATTCCTTGCGTTTGTTCAATTCTTTTACAAAGTCATTGTTCACGGTCTCCATCTTCTTATAATCACCTGAACCGGCTTTATCAAGCATCCGCAATTCAAAACCGCCGGCAGCACCATATCCCGGAACCGCAGGTGGTTGAAAGAATTCAATAGTAGCACCTGATATGTCTTTTGACTTTTCTTCCAATTGATTGATAACTTCTTGTGTAGAGTGTTTCCGCTCATCCCATCCTTTCAAATTAATAAGGCATGTACCAGAGTTAGACCCCGTTCCTTCGGTTAATATTTCATAACCTGCAAGAGCGGAAACTGATTTTACATCGGGTAATTCTTCTGAAATTTTTTGGAGCCTTTCAGCAATTTGATTGGTACGCTCAAGTGTGGAGCCGGGTGGCGTTTGTATTACAGCATAGAACATTCCCTGGTCTTCATTTGGAATAAATCCTGTTGGCAAGCTATTATTCAATAACCATGTTCCAATACAGAAAATAATCAACATTGCAAACGTAATTACTCTTCTATTTACAATTATTCGCAGAAGATTTTTATATCTTGATGATATGCCTGTAAACCAGTTATTAAAGCCATCGAGCAATCTGTTTATGGGTGTTTTCTTTTTTACCTGACCATGAGTATTTTTCAGCATCATGGCACATAGGGCAGGTGTTAGCGTTAATGCTATTAAACCAGAAAGAATAATAGAGGTTGCCATTGTAATAGAGAACTGTCTATAAAATATACCTACAGGACCTGACATAAACGCAACCGGAATAAATACGGCAGCCATAACAAAAGTAATAGCGATAATAGCTCCACTTACTTCATGCATTGCCTCTTCGGTGGCCTTCATAGGAGATAGATTAGATGCCTCCATTTTGGCATGCACAGCTTCAATTACCACAATTGCATTATCTACTACAATTCCTATTGCAAGTACCAATGCAAATAGAGTAATCAGATTAAGTGTAATGCCGAAGTACTGCATAAACATAAATGTTCCAATGAGCGATACCGGTACGGCCATAGCAGGAATTAATGTAGAACGCCAGTCGCCAAGGAATAAAAACACAACCAATCCTACAAGAAAAAAAGCTTCTATCAATGTATGAACTACCTTCTCAATAGATGCATCTAAGAATTTAGAAACGTCGTAACTTATTTCATAATCCATTCCTTTAGGAAAAGATTTGGCCTTAATTTCTTTGAGTTTTTCTTTAACGTCTTTTATTACCTGACTCGCATTACTTCCATATGATTGCTTAAGTACTATAGCAGCAGATGGCTTACCATTCAGGCTGGAGTAAATATCATACATAGAACTTCCAAACTCAATATTGGCAACATCTTTCAGTCTAAGTAGCTCGCCGTTTGGGTTAGATTTTAAAATGATATTACCATATTCTTCCTGTGTTGTAAAACGCCCCGGATACTTCAGGATGTATTCAAATGATTGAGAACGTTTGCCGGAACTTTCACCTGTTTTACCCGGTGATGCTTCCAGACTTTGAGCACTCAAAGCTTCCATTACTTCGTCGGCAGAGATTTTATAAGCCAACATCCGATCAGGTTTTAACCATATACGCATAGCATATTCACGATTACCAAGTATATCTGCAAATCCAACTCCATCAACTCTTCTTAACTCTGATAATAAATTGATATCAGCATAATTGAACAAAAATTTCTGATCAGCATTTGGGTCTGTACTGTAAAGATTTACATACATCAGCATGTTAGATTCTTCACGGGTAATTTTTACTCCCTCACGAACTACTAAAGGAGGTAGTTTATTTACAACAGATGCTACCCGATTCTGTACATTAAGAGATGCCTGATTTGGATCGGTTCCCAGCTTAAAGATTACATTGATGGTTGCTTCTCCATCATTACCTGCTTCAGATTCCATATACTTCATTCCGGGTACCCCGTTAAGTGCTCTTTCTAAAGGAATGATTACCGACTTAATCATCAACTCATTATTGGCACCGGGGTATTCTGCCGTTACATTCACTTTTGGTGGAGAGATTGACGGAAATTGCGTTACAGGCAATTGTATAAGGGCTATTACGCCTAAGAAAACTATAATCAGCGAAATGACTATAGACAATACCGGCCTTTGTATAAATTTATTAAACATTGAATTAGATCTTTTAGGATTTGGACTATTCTGCTTTTAATTTCAAATGAGAAAGTACTTCTTCAGGTTTTACCAGATCATAGCTTATTTTGTCATCGTCTTTAACCTTTTGTACACCTTCTAACAATATCTTGTCAGTAACAGATAATCCACTTTTTACTACATACAAGTCAGGTATTTCACCGGTTATGGTTATTTCTCTTGACTTCACCTTGTTATTTTTGTCAACTACAAAAACATACATTTTGTCCTGTATCTCATAAGTAGTTTTTTGTGGAATAATGATGGCGTTCTTTACCGGTACAGTCATGAGAACTTTACCGGTCTCACCATTTTTTAGCAAGTTGTCATTGTTAGGAAATTTTGCCCTGAAAGCAATGTTTCCTGTTTCATTATCAAATTCACCTTCAATAACTTCTACATTGCCCTTGTATTTTAATAATTCATTGTTGGCCAAAAGCAGGCTTACTTTACTGTCTCCACGATCTTTAATGTCAGTTTTGTAAGCTATATACTCGGGTTCTGATACATTGAAGTATGCATATACCTGATTATTGTCAGAGAGGGTAGTTAACAATTCACCTTCATCAATAAGACTTCCTATTTTTTTAGGGATACGATCTATAGTACCATCAAAAGGTGCCCTTATTTCGGTAAAAGACAAGTGAAGCTTTGCCATTGAAACTTCAGCTTTGGCTTGTTCAAGTTTGGCCATCGCCATAGATTGTTCGCTTTTAGAAACAATATTTTTATCAGCCAGTGTTTTAGCATTCTGCCATTCTATTTCTGCTGCTTTAGCCTCTGCCCCTGCTTTCTGCAATTCGGCCTCATATATTTTGGGCATTATTCTAAACATAACCTGCCCGGCTTTTACAAACTGGCCTTCGTCTACAAATATGTTTTGCAGAAACCCTTTTTCCTGGGCACGGATTTCTATATTTTTTAGAGAACGTATTTGCGATACAAATTCTTTGGTAAAAGAAGTATCAATGATCAGAGGATTGGTAACAGCGTACTTAACCTCCTCTTCTTTTTCCTGTTTTTTTGTAGTGCAACTAAATAGACCAAATAAGGCAGCAATGCCTGGTAGAATTAAATATTTCTTCATGGGTAAAATTGAAATTGTAGCGAAGTTTCGCTTAGCTTTCAGAAAATAATAAAATGTAATAAATACATACAATCGTGGAAATAAATATTATACTCCTAAAATGGTTGAGATAATACTATCCTGATTAGTAGAACAAAAGATCTGAGATAACCGACGGGTAAATTATCAAATGCGTAAAACGCAAAATGAGAGGTAGAGATAATTGCTATACCAAGAATCGGGTGAAGTAGATTCAGCTTTATTTATGAAACAAGCGGCCAATGAGTGACTTGTAGCCTTGATATCCCAACCTATTAGAGGAAAATTCCTGGTTAGATTGTTCTTTTGACTGTTCCTGTTTTTGTCATTATCAGAAGATAGAAAATCATCCTCATCTTCAAGGTCAATATCTTCAAATAAAATTGAATTCTTGTTTTCATCGTTAACATTATCCTGACTATTATCCAAACAATGGACAGTAT
This sequence comes from Segetibacter sp., assembly GCA_031423805.1. Taxonomy (GTDB): domain Bacteria; phylum Bacteroidota; class Bacteroidia; order Chitinophagales; family Chitinophagaceae; genus Segetibacter. The sequence goes on from JANPGE010000294.1 coordinate 4,128, forward strand.
TAACTTCAGAAGTTTGAATGCTTAGTTTACAGGCATGAGATTGATTTCCACAAAATAGAAATAAGAGAAAAAACGAAGAAAGAAAAGCAACTACTTTCATTTGCAAAACTGAATTAATTAAAATTTGAAAAACAAAAAATAATTATACATGGCAGCATTCATAATAACGATTGAATTCGGTGGCAAGGTATATCTTATTGAATTTTTGACAGATACTTTAACTTTTTTTAAGAAAGTAATGCAAATGAAATTTTGAAAGAAAAATAAAAAAAACAGCTTAAAGTTTTGGATATAATATTAGCTTAAATAAAAACTCCCTGAAAACTTGGTGTCTTCAGGGAGTTAATTATGTTGAATTTAATGGTGGCGGAGAGAGAGGGATTCGAACCCCCGGACCTGTAACAGTCAACAGTTTTCAAGACTGCCGCAATCGACCGCTCTGCCATCTCTCCGGCGCAAAAGTACATTTTGAAGCATATCTACCAAAAAAACTTTTATTTTTCAGGTAAAGTCAGTATTTGCAATGCTTTTAGAAATACTTTTTTACTAATTATTTTATAATTGTGTCTTTTCTAACAATCCTATGTGCTTTAACAATAATCTTATTTTTTAATTTACAGTAAATTATCTTTAGGGAATCTGTAATTTTTTAACTATTTAATACAGAAGTTACTATATGATGTAAAAAGGGTGAATCAATTGCAAATTGATAACTTTACATAACATCCTTAAGTGAATAGAAGAGCAATATTAAAATAACTTTAAAAATTTTCTCTACAGGCAACCCCCGGCTTTAATTTACTGTAATATGGTTAAACCAACCAACAATATTCCAAATAACTCACCTAAACAGGTTCTAACCGTTAAGGTAATTGAGGATATTGTTATTGGTTGCATTAATAATAACAGAAAAAAACAACAGCAACTTTTTGAATGGCTTAAGGAATATGCTGTTGCCGTATGTTACAGGTATGCAACCAATATAACCGAAGTGCAGGATTTGGTCAGTGATGGATTGATGAAAGTTTATAAAAATATCCATCAATACAATGGTAAAGAATATGGATTTAGTGAAACTTCTTTTAAGGGGTGGTTTAAAAGGGTGCTGATAAATAACTGTATTAACTATTTAAAACAATATAACCATCCCGTGTTTATGTTGGAAAATGATGAGGGTGTTATAGTAAATGAAATAGTAACTGATGATGATGTGGTAGGAGCTTTAAACAAAAAAGAATTATTAAAATCTGTAAAAGAGCTTCCGCAAAGCTATAAAACTGTTTTTTCGCTTTTTGCTATTGATGGTTATACCCACGAAGAAATTGCCCAGCTATTAGGTATTAGCATTGGTGCATCTAAATCAAATCTGTTTAAGGCAAGGCAACACTTACAAAAAAGTATCGCCGCTTTATAATTTATAACAATGGAAGACTTATACAACGATTATTTACAAAAGCTTGCTTTATCACAAAACTCAAAGGACAAACTTAGTCCTACCTGGGAAGAAATGAATAAGAGACTGGATAAAGAGCTGCCTCAAAAAAAGGATAGGAAAAAAGGGATAATAATTTGGTCATCTTTATTGCTTATTCTTTCTGTTGGGCTTGGCTATTATTTACTTTCCGATTCTTCTAAACCTACAGTTTTGCATGATAATAAGGTTACTGGTTCTATTAGCGTAAATGAGGCAAATCATTTTCACAATGGAACTAAATCAGTACAAAAAAATATTGGTATAAATAATGTCAAAAATGCAAACAATGAAAATCTTGTAGCAGGTAATTCTTCCACAACCTCAAATAATCAGATTATAACTAAAGAAGAAAAGGGAGAAGTTGTTAAAAGTAAACAATACTATAGTAAATCATTGCCTGAAAATAGTATCATTCAAAACGAGAAGAAGATTACATTTTCAAATTCTGATTTGGAAAAATCGGTAAATAAAACCGGAGACAAATTGACCACTAAAATAATCAATAGTGAATCAGAAATTGAACAGAAAGGAAATAAAAAAAATGATCACCGGACTCTAAACCAAAATAGTCGAAGTGAACAATCTAATTTGGTAAAAAGCGATGCTGCATCGGTATCTAAACAAAAGGTAGTAGATTTTGTAAAAGGTGATTCAGGTGTTGGTGCTATTAAAAATGACCAACCAATCAATAATGAAAAGAAAAAAAATAAAGTTATAAAAAGTTCAACCTGGGAGTTGGTACCAACAGTTGCTGCTGATTATCTTATAGCTAACATTAAACCCTTAGCGGTTCCTGGTTTTCTTGCTGGAATAGGCGTTAATTATGTTTTAAGTAAACATGTAAGCTTAAGGGCAGGTATTTTATTCAATCATATAAGAGTAAGCAGTACCGGGGAAAATTATTATTACAAACCACATTACTACGTACCAAATTATACTACCATAAAAGTGGAGGATGTTAAGGGCTATATCAATGCACTCGAAGTTCCTTTGTCTGTCAGGTACACTATTAATCCCATGTCTAAACTTACCATTCATTTAATGGGGGGTATTTCTTCTATGTTTTACTTAAAGACAGATTGTACCTATAAATTATTAATCAATAATGCTAGTTATCAATACTGGAATAGCAAAGACGATAAAGATGATGAATATGGGAAAGCAGAAGTTTTAAACAACTTAAGACTAGGAGCTGGTATTAGTTACAGAATTTCAAAAAATACCAGGCTGGAATTTGAGCCATCTTACAAACTACCCATGGAAGAATTAGGTGAGGAACACAAAAAGATTGGTTCATTTTCGTTTAACCTGTCTCTTAGGATACCAATATCTAAAAAAAAATAAAATATTTATATCCCTAGGCAACCCTTTTTTTCATTTTGATGTATTAAATCAAAAGTGTGTGTTATTTTTAATATTCATTCAAATCTATTCCTAATTAACACTTAGAACTATGAGATTAATTATTGGTTTTGTTATTCTTGCCTTAGCTTTTGTTGGTTGCACTTATAGTAAAAAGGAAGTTGATTATCCTTTGGTAAATACTTGTGATACCAGCAATGTAAAATTTAGCGCAGATTTTTTACCATTACTAAGTAGTAAATGTAATACTTCGGGTTGCCACAATACAACAGATCAGGCAGGTGGTTGGGTGTTTGACACATATAATGGTGTAAAGGATATTATAGATAACGGCAATGGGCGGTTATTAAAGTCAATAGAGCATGATGCTTCAGTATCTGCCATGCCAAAAGGAGGGGCAAAATTATCAGACTGCGAGATTAATAAAATCAAAGCCTGGATTAATAATGGAGCACTTAATAATTAAACTATATTAACCATGAGTAAAAGGAAAATTTTTCTTTCTTTGGTGATAGCCGTGATCTTGTCATTAATAGGTGGCTGGTATTATGTCTTTGTGTATTCTAAAAACCACCACCGTGATGCTGCTGATGAAAAAGGCATTGTTGTGAATGCTGCTGATGTAGCTGCTGAATACCAGGCTAATGAGCAAAGCGCCAATTCAAAATATCTTGATAAAGCACTTGAGGTTACAGGTGAAGTAATGGAGGTAGGAAAAAATCAGGAAGGAAAAACAACAGTGGCTCTCAAAACAAACGATATCATGACAACTGTATTTTGTACCCTCAAAGACAGTGCTGCTATTGTTCAGCCCAATCAAAAAATAACAATTAAGGGCATTTGCATTGGTTTTATCAGCGATGTTAAAATCAAAGATGCCATGATAATTAAATAAAAATAGAAACCAGAAATATGAAAAAGTTAAGTTTGTTAATCTGTCTTGTTTTTTCGTCTGTAGCAGGGTTTTCGCAAAAAATGTTAAGTACAAAATCAGGTGCTATTAGTTTTACAGCATCGGGTGGTGCAGAAAAAATTGCTGCAATTAATAACGATGTTGATTGTAAGTTGGTTGACAATACCGGGCAAATGGTTTTTACACTTTTAGTAAAAGGATTCAAATTTGAAAACCAGCTAATGGAAGATCATTTCAATGAAAACTATATGGAAAGTACTAAGTTTCCCAAAGCCAGTTTTAAAGGGTATATCATAAATATTTCAAAAGTAAATTTTGCTAAAGATGGGGTGTATGATGCTGAAGCAGAAGGCACTTTAAATATACATGGTGTAGATCAAAAAGTAAAAGCAACAGGTACCATAACAATAATCAAAGGTAAGGCTACGCTTAAAAGTAACTTCAAAGTAAAACTAAAAGACTATAAAATAAGCGGTTCTTACATAGGCGATAAAATTGCCCCTGATGCCACTATAACTGTTAACTGTAAATTTTAAAAAAAATACCCTAATGTCAAATAGAATAAAAATTGTCTTATTACTATGCATGTCCTTAATCTTTAGGGGAATGGCTTACTCGCAGGAAACTGACCTGTTTAAAATGCAGGAAGAGGAAGATAAAAAGGCTGCAAAGCAAAAGACAGAATACACAACATCTATTTTTAAAACTACCCGTATTGTAAACGGTCATTCAATTGAAAATGTGGGTGCAGGTATCCTTGATTTTAAGATTAACCACAGGTTTGGAACTTTAAATTCAGGTGGATATAATTTATGGGGATTAGATAACGCCTCTATGCGTATGGGGTTAGATTATGGCTTGTCTAAAAGATTAATGATTGGTATTGGCCGTAGTACCTACCTAAAACAATACGATGGGTTTTTAAAATATAAATTACTTAGACAAAGTACCGGTAAAACTGTAATGCCTTTTTCATTGAGTTATGCAGGGGGTATCATTTTAAAAACTGTGGATCAGGACGACGGTACAGGCATAAAGTATAAGTACAGCGACAGGTTTTCTTATTTTCATCAGTTGATTTTTGCCCGCAAATTCAACGATTATTTTTCTCTTCAACTTGTACCTACTGTTGTCCATTATAACAGTGTAAGTCTTGAAAAAGATCCCAATGATTTAGCTTCATTAGGATTCGGAACCCGCATTAGAATTAGTAAAAGGGTAAACATTACTACAGAATATTATTATCAGTTTTCAAAATTTGATGGATTTTATAATTCGCTTTCTTTTGGAGTAGATATAGAAACAGGAGGCCACGTTTTTCAACTGCATTGCACCAATGCAACCGGCATGACCGAGCGTACTTTTATTCATGAGAATAATGGAAAATGGAGCAACGGCGATATCCATTTCGGTTTCAATATCTCCAGGGTTTTTACAATAAAAAAACCAAAGGAATTTAAGTAGATTCAGTATTCACAACTTATAAGTTATTATTATGGATAGGAAAGAATTTTTATCGATGCTAGGGTTTTCTGCAGGTGGTTTATTACTTGCTTCTTGTATGGGTGGTTGTAAAAAAGATTCCGGAAGTACTGCAGCTACTGTTGACTTTACACTAGACCTTACACAACCTGCAAATGCAGCACTTACAACAGCAGGCGGATTTGTATATAGCAACGGGGTCATAGTAGCTAAAACAAATAGTGGTAGTATTATAGCAGTTTCATCAGCCTGTACACATGAGGGTACCAATGTGCAGTACCAGGCTTCGGGTTCAAGGTTTCATTGTCCTAATCATGGGGCAAATTTTAGCGAAAGCGGTGCAGTAACACAAGGTCCGGCCACTACCAATTTGAAACAATACACCGTAACAGTAAGTGGTAACATTGTAAGCGTAAAGGGTTGATATCTTAAATGAGAAAAGTACTTTATGCTACGATTTTGAAGAATACATTAAATTTGAATCCTGATACCTAAATTAATCTAAAACTACAAAACATGAAAAAACTGTACATCATTCTTTCACTTGGTCTTTGTGTAGTAATACTACAATCTGGGGTTAAGTACTCTAGTGTTCCTCCTACCGGCCGAACGGGTGCAACAGGTTCAACCTGCCGTAGTTGTCATAGTTCATTTCCACTTAATTCACCCGGAGGTAGCGTAAATGTAACCGGGCTGCCTACGTCAGGGTATGTACCAGGTACTTCTTATCCCTTCTCACTTAATATTACACACGGCGCAACAGATCGAAAAAGATGGGGATTTTCAATTATCGCAGTAAATTCTTCTGGTGCTACTGTTGGTTCATTTTCTTCCACTAACCCCAATGCAGCATTAAATGGGTCTGAATTAAGCCATAACAATGCACCTGTAACTCCATCTTCATCGTCATATACTTTTAATAATCTTTCGTGGACAGCTCCCGCAAATCCTTCTGGACCACTAACTTTTTATTATGTAGCTAATGCTTCAAATAATGCGGATGGAGATAATGGAGACTATATTTATACTGGCATTACTTCTTTTGCATTACCTATAAAACTTAAAAGTTTCACGGCTACAAATGATCGAAATGCTGTAGTGCTGAATTGGCAGACAGCAAGTGAAGTAAATAGTAGCTACTTTGATGTAGAAAGAAGCGATGACGGACAATTTTTCTTTAGCCTGGGAAAAGTAAAATCCAATTCAAATGCTACAACTTCCTCGTCTTCCTCATCTTCCTCATACTCCTTTTTAGATACAAAAGCAGCTAGCCGTGGAGGCAATATTTTTTATCGTCTGAAAATGGTGGACAACGACGGTTCTTCAAAGTATTCAAATATCATTAGCATAAAACCCAATGCTACACCATTTGCCATCAACAATATTTATCCTACAATAATTAAAGCAAGTGACAGAATAAATGTTGAAGCTATTAGTGATAAAAATAAGGTTTTAGAAATTGCAATTATTGATGAGTATGGAAAAATCTATTCAAGACAAAACCTGAATTTAACTTCCGGAGAAAATAATTTCAAAATAACATTACCTGCTACGTTGCCCCAGGGAATGATTTTCGTTAAGTTTAATACAGACAATTATCAACAAACAGAATCGTTAATTGTAAGATAGTTTTGGTTTATTTTAAAGTCCCCCAAGAAAAAGAGGTTGTCTGATTAGACGACCTCTTTTATTTTTTAACCACTACCAAGTGATATAGTTTTATAAGTTATGACCATCAAATAAGAAAATTGCTTAAAGTAGTTTATCTAGGTTATCAAATTAGCTTATTAGTTAGCCCATGGGTTATGATTAAATTTTTAATATTTTTCTAAATTCGAAAAATACTTTAATTTCCTGTTTGAGGAATATATTAAATTTGAAAATTGATACCTAAATTAATCTAAAACTACAGAACATGAAAAAACTGTACATCATTCTTTCACTTGGTCTTTGTGTAGTAATACTACAATCTGGGGTTAAGTACTCTAGTGTTCCTCCAACCGGCCTTACAGGTGCAACTGGCTCAACTTGTCGTAATTGTCACGGTTCGTTTCCACTTAATGCAACTGGAGGTAGCGTAAATGTTACCGGGCTTCCTACATCTGGATATGTTCCTGGTAACTCATATCCATTTTCTCTTGATATAGTACACGCAACAGCCGATAGAAAAAGATGGGGTTTCTCAATTATCGCATTGAATTCCTCTGGGGCTTCAGTTGGTTCATTTTCTTCGGCTAACACAAATGCAGCAATAAATGGTGCTGAATTAAGCCATAACAATGCACCCGTAACTCCATCTTCATCTTCATATACGTTTAATAATCTTACATGGACAGCTCCGGCTACAGCATCAGGGCCGGTTACATTTTATTATGTGGGTAATGCTTCAAATAATGCAAATGGGAATAGCGGTGACTATATATATTCGGGCATTACTTCTTTTGCATTACCAATAAAACTTAAGAGCTTTACCGCTACAAATGATCGTAACACTGTATTGCTAAATTGGCAAACGGCAAGCGAAGTTAACAGTAGTTTTTTTGAAATAGAAAGAAGCGATGATGGACAATTCTTCTTTAGCATGGGAAAAGTGAAAGCTAATTCAAATGCGACATCTTCTGCATCTTCTTCTTATACTTTTGTTGACTCAAAAGCAGCAAGTCGTGGTGGGAATATTTTTTATCGCCTGAAGATGGTTTGCAACGACGGTTCTACAAAGTATTCAAATATCATTAGCATAAAACCCAATGCTACACCATTTACCATCAACAATATTTATCCTACTATTATTAAAGCAAGTGACAGGATTAATGTAGAAGCAGTAAGTGATAAAAACAAAGTACTTGAAATTGCAATTATTGATGAGTATGGAAAAATCTATTCAAGACAAAACCTGAATTTAACTTCCGGAGAAAATAATTTCAAAATAACATTACCTGCTACGTTGCCCCAGGGAATGATTTTCGTTAAGTTTAATACTGACAATTATCAACAAACAGAATCGTTAATTGTAAGATAGTTTTGGTTTATTTTAAAGTCCCCCAAGAAAAAGAGGTTGTCTGATTAGACGACCTCTTTGTTTTTGTATGCGCTTTATTTAAAAGGGATTATTTTATCTTAACACAATCCTCAATAAATGATTGATAATTATTTCTCCAACCTTCAAACATTTTCTCATAACCCAAAAAATGATTGTGCCAAATAGTAATTAATTCGCCATTTACTTCTTTTACAATCTGAAAATAATACTTCATTTCTTCAAAGGCTTGTGCTGCATTAAAATGTTGTTCATAAAAAGAATTGGCATCCATATAGCAAAATGGATGTATGGTAAGATCTGTTGTAGTTTCTTTCTCCAGATTATACCATTTGTATGGCAGGCAATAGGATGCTCTAAACCCGTTAATGCTACCATAACCCATGGAGTAATCGTCTGTAATGCCCGCAGCAATAAGTTCCTGATAGGTGTTAGGCAAACTCATTCTTATGTAATGTTGTCTGCTTTTATTTGCAGCTTTTCCGGATATTTTACTAAGTAGTTTTATTTCGGTTACTAAAATCTCAAATTTATCATTACTCTGCCATGAAGGATGAATACCGATTTTATATTTTTCTGCATGAGCTATTATCAGCTTTTGCATTGCATTCTTATCAGGAAGAATATTTTTATCTAAGCCCTTATTTTGTGCAGCTACCAGAAAGAAATAAATAGGTTTAAAATCTTTTGATTCATGAACATCATAAAGCCAATCATAACAATCAAAGGGATCTTTAGTTTTACCTGTTATGGTTTGTAGTCTTTCTTTTAAGGAGTGCAATTTTACTTTCATCAGATCTCTAACAAAGCCTCCTGCATTTCTTATAAACCCCTTGTGTAAATAGCTCCATGCTATGTCAATATCGTAAGTGGGAATAAATTTAAATGCAGGGTTTGAAAGTATTATTCCTGTATTCTTTTGTTTAATTATTTCCTTAAGTTCTTTAAGCCAAAGATTTACCAGCGGTATGGTTAAAAAATTATGTTGAAAAGCCATGCTGTTTTCATGTGCATACCTACCGTACATATCTTTATTATGCGGAAGATATTCTTCGTATCGGGTAAGCAAATAAAATGAGGCTGCAAAAATATCAAAAGGTAAATCGCCTTTTGTTGTAGGAAAAAAGCACGGGAGATAATTGGAATCTGAATTGTTATTTACACCTGATAAAGTTGTATTCCAGTTACTAAATTCAACACTATGTATATTAATACCCTGCTCAAATAATAAAGCGCAGGGTTGGATCCACAATTCGTTATTAGCTACAGGGTTACTAGAGTAGTTGCATTTTATCTCTGTACTATTTGTATAAATAATCTGATCATTTGTAAAATGAATTTTATTCAACCCCATTGCATTCATCAGGGTAGAAACAATATATTCTACACGTGGTGAGGATTGGGTTGAATAAACAATGATGTCCATTAGGTTTTGTTTCTATCGCTCCACATTTGGTTAAATGTTCTTTTACTAAAGTTTAAATCTGTACGGTGCAATGTCCATGCAGTAAAAACCTTATTTACTACCCAATTTTTCATTTTGCCACTGCCCATATTCATCATTACCCGGTTAAGGCTCGCTGTTTTCCATACTTTCCAGGCTATTTTTTCTGAAAGGGGCGCCATACCAAATTCTACAGACTCATGCCTGTTTTCAAGTAGTAGTTCGTGCAGATTGATACGTACGGGACATACCTCGGTGCAGTTGCCACAAAGAGATGAAGCATAACTAAGGTGTTTGTAGCCATCCATATTTCTAAGATGTGGTGTAATTACACTACCAATAGGACCACTGTAAGTTGTATCATAAGCATGACCACCAATATTTTTATAAACAGGGCAGGCATTGAGGCAAGCACCGCAGCGTATGCAATAGAGTGCCTCTCTTGTTTTGGGATTTTTGAGTAGATTGGTTCGTCCGTTGTCAAGTAGTATGACATACATTTCTTCCGGCCCATCAGTTTCATTTTCCTGCCTTGGGCCATTAATAATGCTGTTATAAACCGTAACCCTTTGGCCTGTTCCAAAGGTTGAAAGCAACGGCCAAAACAAAGCAAGATCTGCCATTGTTGGAATTACTTTTTCTATACCTACTATAGCAATATGGGTTTTGGGAAATGCACAACTTAACCTTCCGTTTCCTTCATTTTCGGTAATAGCAATAGAGCCCGTATCTGATAGTATAAAGTTAGCACCTGTAACACCCACTTCGGCCTGCAGGTATTTTTCTCTAAGTTTATAACGTGCTACCTGTGTAAGCTGTTCAGGGGTCAGGTTTGGTTCTGTTCCCAACTTTTCAGCAAAAAGTTTAGCAACATCTTCCTTGCTTTTGTGCATTGCAGGTGTTACTATGTGATAAGGAGCTTCTCCATCCAATTGTTGAATATATTCTCCCAAATCTGTTTCTACGCTTTCTATTCCATTATCCTCCAGATATTTATTCAGGTGAATTTCTTCTGTCACCATACTCTTACTCTTCACCAACACCTTACAGTTTTTTTCTTTGCAAATACGGCCGATTTCTGCCAAAGCTTGTTCTGCTGTTTCTGCCCATATTACTTTACCACCTCTTTTTACAAACTGTTGTTCAAACTCAAGTAAATGTTGATCCAGGTTTTCCATAGAACGCCATTTCGTATTTTTAGCTCGTTGGCGTGCAGTTTCTAATTCTGCAAATTGTTGTTTACCAACAGGTACTACAGCATTATATTTTCCAATATTGAAATTAATTTTTCGGCGATGTTCTTTGTCGGCGGCCTTTACTGTGCTTTTGGCATTAAAGGTTGAAGCAGTTTCTATCATAAAGTTTATTATAGGTATAAGTATTGTTTGGCAAAATTAATGCAACGCATTTGCATTATTTACTTTCTTCCATGTGTTTTGCAGTTGCTTCAAGGGTTTGATAGAATTCCTCCCCATATTTTCGTATAATTGAATCTTTTAAGAAAATATAGACGGGCACTTTTAATTTTTTCCCCAATTTGCAAGCAGCTGCACACAGGTCTTCACGTGGTTCATAGTTTACATAGTCTGTTTTTTTGTCCTTGCTTTGTTTTATTCTGATAGGGAAAAGGTGACAGCTTAATGGTTTTCTCCATTTTATTTTATCATCATTGTATGCCTGTTCTATTGCACACTTTATTATGCCCTGATTATCTCTGAACCCATAAGCGCATATTTTACCTTTTAGTGTGGGTGTAACCCAGCCAAATTCCTGATCGTAAATGTATTTACCAACTTTTGCAATTTCCTTTCTGCCTTCTTCCGTCATATATTCCTTTATAATGTCGTAGGCATTAATCAGTTCATTTAGCTCGTCAGTTTCCATGGGTGCGCCGGCATCTCCGTCTTCGCAACAGCCACCTTTGCATTTTGTTAAGTCGCATACAAATTGTTCACTTACTACTTCATCACTTATCAGCACATTATCTATTGCTATCATCTCTGTTTTTTTATTTATCGAACAATTGTTTCAACATTTGATCAGGTAAAAAAAGTAATTAACAATTAATCGTTTACTATTGTTGTTTCCATTTAAAGGTATTGATTATATGCTTTACATCTTCAATCATAAAATGGTTTACAATAGCTAAAGAGTCTTCGTTGGGTGTTGCATCAAAATAAAGGGCTCCTCTTAAAAAATGTTTGGTTGTATCTGTCAGAAAAAACTGATTGGCTGTAGCAACTTCACCACCCACCCTGAAAAATACTCCATGAATACCGTTTTTAGTATTAATGATGGAGTCATCTATACTGTATGCCTTTGTAGTGTGTTTGTTTGTAAGGGTAAAGGCATCGTTAACCAATTTATCAAATTTGTTTTTACCAATTTCTTTGTAACTCACGTAAATACGACCATTAAATTGCGGAAAATCAATATTAATCCACCAAGGGTTTTCTGTTGCTCCACCAAAGAAACTGCTGTCTTTTATCACGTTTGCGTAAACGGGATATTCAAATGAATAAGGATAGCCGGGTTGGTCAAAAAGCCTGTATTCTTTTTGTGGGAAATGAATTTTAAAATACCCTCTTCGTTTTGGGGTATAATCGCTGTTACAAGAATAAAAAACTACCAGTCCAAAAGTAGCAATAGATAAAAAAAATGTCCACCATTTTTTAAATAAACTTTTCATGTTAGCAAAACTACATTACTCCTTGTCTTGTGGCTTTATTGTTACTTTTATTTTTTGTAAACGGTTTTTTTCTATTTCCAACACTGTAAATTCAAAATCACCGCTTGATAGTACTTCGTTTAATAATGGAATTTCTCCTGCAAGTTCAAGTACCAAACCAGCCAGGGACTCACTTTCGCCTTTTATTTCGTCAAATGTTTCCATGGGTAATTCCATTGCCTTGCAAACATCGTTTATCATCGTTTTACCCTCAAAAACGTAGTTGAAATCATCCAGTTTATTGTGTAAAATATCTTCTTCGTCAAACTCATCTTTAATATCACCGATTATTTCCTCCATAATATCCTCCAGTGTTACTATTCCGCTTGTACCCCCAAATTCATCTACCACAATGGCAAAATGAATTCGTTTTTTTTGAAATTCCTGCAGCAAATCTTCTATCATTTTTTGTTCATGAACAAAGTAGCCCGGCCGCATAAGGGTATGCCAGTCAAATCCGTCGGGATTGTCAATGTAAGGAAGCAAATCTTTGGTATGAATCATACCTTCTATGGTGTCCAGGTCTTCATTATAAACAGGTAATCGGCTATAATGCAGCTCTTCTACTAGTTTTACTACTTCGTTAAATGTGGCATTGTACTCTATGCCGTTCACATCTAAGCGGGCCTTCATAATTTGCTTAACAGTTATGTTGCTGAATTTGACTATTCCCTTTAGAATGTTTTTTTCTTTTTGTGATGCTTCGTTGTCAGTAGTAATATCTATTGCATGATCCAGTTCCTCCAGGCTGTAGGCACTGTTGGTTTTTTTTGCCATTTTCTTTTCAATAAAATCAGAACTCTTTACAAGTCTTCTGCTTAATCCTTTAAAAATATATGAGATAGCGTCAACCAGTACCCCTGCATCATTTGCAAATCTTATATTGTTTTGGGTTGCCATTACTTTGGGCATAACTTCTCCAAACAATACTAGAATAAATGTAACGGATAAAACTTTTATCAGAAATTCTACCCACCAAAATTGGTTGAGCGATAAGATGGCATCAATTAAAAAATTGCTAATAATAATGATGGCAATATTTACAAAACTGTTTGCTATGAGTAAAGAGGCAAGTAAAGTTTTGGGATCCTCCATTAATTTTACTATTCGCTTATAACCCGGCTGTTGCTTGGTTTTAAGCATATTGATATCCTTATACGAAAGTGAAAAATAGGCAACTTCGGACCCTGAAACAAAAAACGAAATAGCTAATAGGATTACTAATAGGATTATTAAAAATGTTATTGCCTGTGTTGTTAGAGCAGGTGAGGCTGATAAAAAATTATAAACAACCGAGTGATAATCCAAAACAATCAGGGTTTGGTTAACAATAAGAATGGTAAAAATTATACCATCGTTAATTTATACAAATGTCAGTTAAAAAATGTTAGAAGGGCAAATCGCCATGTGCCTCTCCAACAGGAGGGATATCAGATTTACCATTTTCTGGGGCTTTCAGGTTTTCAGCGTTATGATTAAATGGCTCGGCATGAATATCATTTTCATCATGATCTCCTAAGGTTTGATATACATGTCCATCACCTCTTTTATCAAGCATAATCAGATTATCCCCAACCACCTCTGTAGCAAATTTTTTATTGCCTTCCTTATCTTCCCAACTACGGGTTTTAAGTCTGCCTTCTATATAAACCAAACTTCCTTTATGCAGGTATTTTTGAGCCAGATCTGCAAGCCCTCTCCACAAAACAACTGTGTGCCATTCAGTCTGTGATACTAATTTACCAGATCTGTCTTTGTAGGTTTCGGTTGTAGCAAGACTAAACTTTGCTACACCAATATTTCCTTCAAGATATTGCACATCTGGGTCTTTGCCAAGATTTCCTATTAATATGACACGGTTAACGCCTCTCATGTTTTAGAACGGTTTTAAGTATTGGCTAATAGGTTGTTAGCTGTTTAAAAGTAACTATTTTTTCTTATTATTTAACAGATTTTAATAATTATTACAAGATTTTGTCATTTTATAGCAGAATTTATTTTTTATTAGGGCATTGTAATGGTTCAGAATTTAGTTCTTCAATTTATCATAAATTTCTTTATTAAGGTATTGATTAATGAATTTTGGGAAGGTCATTTCTTTCATTTGATTAGGCTCAACCCGGGTAAATTGTTTTAAAGAGGCTGGTAATACTGAAATGTTTATGATAATAAACTGTCCTTCTATTTTTTGATGAGTTAATTGTTGACTTTGTCTTTCAGACACATGGATAAGTTTATATTTTTTTATTCCCATTTGTTTTAAAAGCCACAATTCAATTTCCTTATTTTCCCATTTAGGCAATGATGAAGATTCATATAAATAAAATTCGTACAAATTTTCCCATATGTCTTTTGCAATTCTTTTATTCACCAAAATTTTACTTTCAAATAAAAAGATAAAGTAGGTAAAAAACCTTTTTGTCCTAATTAGTATTTTCTCTTTTATGGGTATTGTATTTACAAGCCCCAACCTGAATGCCTCACATTTTTCCTGTAAAATGCAATTCTGACACACAGGTATTTTGGGGCTACATACTGTTGCTCCAAAATCCATGATAGCCTGATTATAAGCTGCAGGACTTTTTTTATCTATTAATTCATTGGCTAATAAATCGAAATTCTTTTTACCTACAGATGAATCTATGGGTACAGTAATTCCAAAAAATCTTGAAAGAACTCTATATACATTGCCATCTACTACAGCATGAGGCAAATTATAACCAAATGACGCTAAGGCAGCTGCAGTATAAGGACCAATACCTTTTAATTTTATTAAATCATCATAAGTTTCAGGAAATACACCATTAAAATCATAGTATATTTTTTGTGCAGTCAGATGAAGATTTTTTACACGTGTGTAATAACCAAGACCTTCCCACATTTTAAATACGGATTCTTGTTTTGCCTCTGCCAACAATTGCAATGTTGGGAATCTCTTCATAAAATTTAAATAATAGTCTTTCCCCTGTTCAGCTCTTGTTTGTTGAAGCATAATTTCACTTATCCATATTTTATAAATGTTTTTTTCGCCTGTCCATGGCATGATTCTTTTGTTTGTTAATTTATGCCATATCAGAAGATGCGTTCTAAAAAAAATATATTTATTATTTATATTCATAAATTTAGATTAAATTTATAACTGAATTATATTTGCTATTATTTTTTTTACGTTAACTTCGAAGTTAGTCTTAATAGTCATTGATTAGCAACTCAAATAAGAAACTTTTAAATATAAATAAAATCACATATTTTTAATTTTAAATTAAAATAGCTATTTACAAATTTCAATTTACATAGCTTTGTATAATAAATAAAACAATAATCCATGAGAAAATCTGATCTTATTAATCAAATTGCCGATAAAACCGGTATACCAAAAGTAGATGTATTAGTCACATTAGAAACCTTATTTAAAGAAGTAAAGGATAGCTTGTCGCAGGGAGAGAATATTTATATTCGTGGATTTGGAAGTTTTATTACAAAAAAAAGAGCAGCCAAAATAGGAAGAAACATCAAAAGAAATGTAGCTGTAGAAATACCAGAACATTACATTCCAGCATTTAAACCTGCTAAAGAATTTGTAACTGAAGTAAAAAGTAAACGATCCCCGGAGGCTTAGTTTTAACTAACTAATTTGTACTGACATTCATTAATATCCGGTTGGATTTATAATTTGAGATACTTTTGCCGCAACTAATCAGAATAAAGTGAAAAAACAACAACTTATACTGATCAGTTGCGGTTTTATATTGCTGATAACCTTATTTTTTTTTGGTCGCACTACCTCTACTAAAAAAACACAGGAAATAGCAGCTAAGCCTGCAATTGAAAGAGTAATAGAAACAGAAAAACTTATAACTCATGCTAAGGAAAAATTATCTATAGCACAACTTCAAAGGGTAACCTCACTTGAAAACAGTGTAAAAAGAGGTGACATAAAAAATCAGCAGATTAATGCTTATGAGCAACTTGCAAGCTATTGGGGCGATAGTATAAAATTATTTGAACCATTTGTATTTTATAAGGCTGAAGCCGCTAAGTTGGTAAATTCTGAAAAAACCCTCACATTTGCAGCCCATTTGTTTTTGACTAATTTAAAGACGGAGCAAGATCCGGCTATGCAAAATTGGTTGGCGACAAATGCAAAAGATCTTTTTAGCAGAGCTTTAGAACTCAATCCAACAAACGATAGTAGCAAAATAGGCTTGGGTGCATGTTATATTTTTGGCCATTTATCTGACAACCCTATGGAGGGCATTGCCAAAATTAGAGAAGTGGTACAACGGGACTCCAATAATATGTATGGTCAATTTATACTAGGACTGGGTGGGGTTAAAAGCGGTCAGTATGATAAAGCAATAGAAAGATTTAAAATAGTAGTGGCTAAAGAACCGGATAATCTTGAAGCTTTGCTTAATCTAGCAGAAGTTTATGATAGAAAAGGGGAAAAAGCAGAAGCGGTAAATTGGTATAAAAAAGTAAAAGCAAAAATCAATAACCCTGAAGCACAAAAAGAATTGGATTCAAGAATTAAAGCATTACAATAAATAAACAATTTTTTAAACATTAAACATTTCTAAAAAATGCCTTGCGGAAAAAAAAGAAAACGTCATAAGATTGCGACGCATAAACGTAAAAAGAGACTAAGAAAAAATCGTCATAAAAAGAAGAAATAACCTTATGGTTATGACTTTTTATCCTGTCATTTAATAAGTGAGATTGCCGGAGAATTTACCTCTCCGGCATCTTTCACTTTCTGCTAAATGCCTACCAACCTGTTTTCGCAACTTTTACCTTACCTTATCTAAAAACAAAAAGTGGCAGGATAACTTCGTGTTGGTACAAACACGGTGTAGAATTGGTGTGTCACACATTGAATGCTTCATTGTGATTGACTATGTGTGAAATATTTAAAAAGTTGCAAATTTTGAACAAAGAATTAATTATAAATTCTACCCCGCAAGGTGTAGAAATTGCCCTTCTGGAAGACAAAAAACTGGTAGAAATACACAACGAAAAAAGTGATGCCACTTTTGGCGTTGGTGATATTTATCTTGGTAAAGTAAAAAAATTAATACCCGGCCTTAATGCTGCATTTATAGATGTTGGATTCGAAAAAGATGCATTTCTTCACTATACGGATTTAAGCCCTTTTGCTAAGTCTATCCTCAAGTTTACTCAATTAAGTATACACGACAAAACTGAAGACGGTCTTGATTTTAGTAAATTTGAAGTTGAACCTGAAATAATTAAAACCGGAAAAATAAATGAGGTTTTAACAGGCAAACCCAATGTATTGGTTCAAATATTAAAAGAGCCTATAGCTGCAAAAGGACCCCGACTTAGTTGCGAACTTTCCTTACCCGGCAGATTTGTGGTATTAACGCCATTTAATGATATTGTTGCAGTTTCAAAAAAAATACATAGTGGCGAAGAGCGAAAAAGACTTCACAAAATTATAGATGGCGTAAAGCAAAAAAATTATGGCGTTATTGTAAGAACAGCAGCAGAAGGTAAAACAGCAACAGAGTTGGTTGATGATCTCAAAATGCTGATCAATACTTGGCAAATAATTCAAAAAAATCTTAAAGGTGCAGTTGCTCCCTCCAAAATATTGAGTGAGCAAACCAAGGCAACCAGTATGTTAAGAGATTTGTTGACAGAGGATTTTAATAAAATTGTAGTTAACGATATTGACATCTATCAGGATACCAAAAACTATATACATAAAATAGCTCCTGAAAAATCGGATATTGTAACCATGTACAAAAATGGTGTTTCAATATTTGACCATTATGGCATTACAAAACAGGTAAAAAGCGCATTTGGAAAAACGGTAAATCTGGGAAGCGGTGCATATTTAATAATTGAACATACTGAAGCTTTGCATGTAATAGACGTAAATAGCGGCTATAAAAGCATAAGTAACAATCAGGAAGAGAATTCTTTGCAGACAAATCTTGAGGCTGCCGAAGAAATAGCACGACAATTAAGGTTAAGAGACATTGGGGGTATTATAGTTGTTGACTTTATAGATATGAAACTGCCCGACAATAGAAAAAAAGTGCAGGACGCAATGGATGAGTTTATGCGAACTGACCGTGCCCGTCATGCAGTTTTACCTATATCCAAGTTTGGTATTATGCAAATAACACGGCAAAGAATGAGGCCGGAAATAAGCATAAATACATCAGAAGTTTGTCCTTCATGTAATGGAACAGGTAAAATAACATCTACTGTTTTATTAGTTGATGAAATTGAAAAAATGTTGCTTTATATAGTAACTCATCAGCATAAAAACCTTACACTAAATGTTAATCCAATTGTTCATTCGCACCTAACAAAAGGATGGTTTTTTAACTCTATAAAGTCTAAATGGAATAAGAAATTTAAGACAAAAATTGATATTGTAGCCAATAACAATTATCATATTACCGAGTTCCATTTTTATGATCAAAACCAGGAAGAAATAAAAATTTAACCAATTGCATATATTAAATATTTATTCCGGTAGAAATAATTATTTCTACCGGAATTTTTTTACTTGAATTTTCTAAACAAGGAGTACAACCTGAAATTCATTTTCCTAACTGCATTGGTGAACATAAAGAGATTTAAGGCCAAAGATGTGACTGATTAATAAGTAATGTGATTTCGGTCTAAAATCTTAAATTGTTTATTCTTTGGAAATTACTTAATTACCTTATTAACAACACTTTAGAGCAAGTGGTATTTTAACCTTATCTGAAGTATAAAGAAGGTAATATGGTTGGGTAAACAGTGGCAGGATAAATGCCACTGGGGTAATAGGGTTGTCTACGGTATATTCAAGTTTCTTATCTCGGACCCACGTTAAGTATTATAGATCAATAATACAGTACAATTAGTAAATGCTATCTTTGGATACTTTGTAAAAATGTATTTTTTAATTAAACCCGGTTTTCAATTGTGACTTTTAAAGATTTCGGTTTTGACGAACGTTTGCTTGAGGGGATAGATGCCAATGGTTATGATAATGCAACTCCCGTACAGGAACAGGTTATTCCGCTTATCATGGATGGGCATGATTTAATAGCGTCTGCACAAACAGGTACAGGTAAGACCGCAGCATTTTTGCTGCCACTCATTCATAAAATAATTAACTCTGATCAGCACGACCATATCAATGCGCTGATTATTGTTCCAACCCGTGAACTGGCAGTACAAATTGCTCAAAATTTAGAAGGATTATCTTATTTCACCTCTATTAGTTCCTTAGCTGTTTATGGTGGTGGTGACGGTGCCTCTTTTGTGCAGGAAAGACAGGCATTGTCTAAGGGAGCAGAAATTGTGATATGCACACCCGGAAGAATGATAGGGCACCTGAACATGGGTTATGTAAAGTTGCAAAAACTGGAATATCTGGTCTTAGACGAGGCAGACCGCATGCTTGATATGGGTTTTAATGATGACATCATGAAGATAATTTCATTTCTCCCTAAAAAGCGTCAGACTTTATTGTTCTCTGCAACCATGCCATCTAAAATTAGAGATCTTGCAAAAAAGATTCTACACGATCCTAAGGAAGTAACAATATCACTTTCTAAACCGCCTGAAAAAATAAAGCAATTTGCATACGTTGTGTATGATGGTCAAAAGCAAGCTTTAATAAAACATTTACTTAAAGAAAAAGAATACAAGAGTGTACTAATATTTTGTTCTAAAAAACACACAGTTAGGGAGTTAACTCATCAGCTAAAAAGAGCCGGACTTTCTGTAGATGAAATACACTCTAACCTGGAGCAAAATCAACGCGAAGAAGTATTGGCGGCATTTGTCAACCACCGGTTAAAAATTTTAGTAGCTACTGACATATTAAGCCGGGGCATACATATAGATGATATTGATTTGGTAATCAATTACGAAGTGCCACACGATGGGGAGGATTATGTACACCGGATAGGCCGTACAGCCCGTGCCGAAACAGATGGAACAGCTTTTACATTAGTAAATGAAAAAGAACAAAGAAAATTTGCTGCAATAGAAAAACTGATAGGCAAAACCATTGACAAAGCTACTGTACCGGAAAGCTTTGGAGCAACACCTACATACAATCCCGGCGAAAGATCTCCATTTAAACATAAAGGAGGAGGATTTAAGAGAAAGAAGCATTAAGAATATCTTGAAAGTAACACCCACAAAAATCGATTCGAATATTTTCATTAATTTGTAGGCTGTAAAATGAAGCTGTTAAGTCCCGCCATATCACGTTTAGCACGGTTAAGACTGTGGAAAATTGAGCATTGGATGCAACACCCCGAAGCAACCCAATACGAAGTTTTCAAGGACTTGATTGCAGCAGGCCAATACACCTGTTTTGGCCGCAAATATGGCTTTGAAAATATCTTTAGCATCAGTGATTATAAAGCCGCTGTTCCCATTCATGAATACGAAGACCTAAAGCCTTACATAGAACGAACAATGCAGGGCGAACAAAATCTTTTATGGAACACCCCCATAAATTGGTTTGCAAAAAGTAGCGGCACAACAAGCGATAAAAGTAAATACATACCTATAAGCGAAGAAAGCCTTGAAGAAAGCCATTTTCAGGGTGCAAAAGATGTCATAACACTCTATTATAACTTTAACCCGGAAAGCGATTTGCTCACAGGCAAGGGATTGGTAATAGGGGGCAGCCATCAGGTTAATAAGCTAAACGAAGAAACACAATTTGGCGACTTAAGTGCTGTGTTAATGCAGAATACACCATTTTGGGGACACTGGTTGAGAACCCCCGAACTAAGTGTTGCACTACTTGACGAGTGGGAATCAAAAATTGAAAAATTAGCCGAAACCACCATTCTGGAAAACGTTACCAGTATAAGCGGAGTTCCTACATGGACGCTTGTACTCATAAAGCGGATACTTGAAATAACAGGTAAACAAACGCTTAAAGAAGTATGGCCCAACCTTGAATTATACATACATGGCGGAGTTTCATTTACACCATATAGAGAACAGTTTCAAAAGCTGATTGGCGGTCACATACACTATTTAGACCTTTACAATGCCAGCGAAGGTTTCTTTGCGGCACAGGACAATCCTTACGAAGAAGGTATGTTATTATACCTTAATCATGGCATATTCTACGAGTTTTTACCATCTGAAGAATATGGTAAACCCAATGCAAAAACACTCAGTTTAAATGAAGTTGCTCTTGAAAAAAACTATGCCCTGGTAATAAGTAGCAATGGTGGGTTGTGGCGCTATCTTGTAGGTGATACTGTACAGTTCACTTCACTAAAGCCTTATAGAATAAAGGTTACAGGCCGGGTCAGGCACTTTATGAATGCATTTGGCGAAGAGGTGATAGTGGATAACTCTGATAGAGCTATAGCTGTTGCTTGTGAAAAAACAGGGGCAATTGTAAACGACTACACAGCCGCCCCTATCTATTTTTCTGAAACTGAAAACGGAAGCCATGAATGGCTCATAGAGTTTGAAAATGAACCCGAAGACCTGCAACTTTTTACTTACGAGTTAGACAATGCACTCAAAAATGTAAACAGCGACTATGAGGCCAAGCGCCACAAAGATATAGCCCTGCATATGCCCGTGGTAAGAAGTTTGAAAAAGGGAATCTTCAACGAATGGCTACGCACCAAAGGCAAACTGGGCGGCCAACACAAAGTACCCCGACTAAGCAACGACCGAAAAAATATAGAAGAAATATTAGGGCTCACTCAACATGGTTAACTTATAAGTTTCCGTTTCCCATAAATGATTTTTACAAAAGTGCTGGTAGGCACGATAGGTCGGTAGCAAATATGAAATAGGTTATGTTTTAAAGTCCCGTAGGGACGATATAATCTTCGGCAAGGATTAAGAGTGAATGCGCAATAAACCGAATATCGTCCCTATCGGGACTTGTACCGTTTGGTTGCCTGTTGTTGTTACCGACATTTAATGCCTACGGCATAGCTGCTATTCCTTATAATCTTCCGGGTTTCTTTGTGTGATTTTCCTCTGTGGCTCTCTGTGCAGCCCGGTAAGAAATGCCGGGGTTAAAAACAAACACCGCATTTTGCAAGGCAAGCATGGAAAAAGCCCAATAGCATTACTTAACATGAATGTAGCGTCGCCAATGAAGCACCATCAGGGAACAAAAGCTGGCTACATAAAAAGCAAACCGAAATGGAAATTTTTACTACGGTTGCTGCATAATTTTCAACTGCATAATGGTGGAGATACTCATGGCCCGCTGCTTTGCGAGTTCTGCCTTTTCGCCTTCGAATATTTCATCTACATTAGTGGTAAATAATTGCAACCATTTCTTGAAATGTTCGGCAGTAAGTGGAACAACCTGGTTGAGTCGTTGATGTATTTGCATAGGATTGCCGTTATAGCCACCCGTGTAAAATAATGTGTTCTCCCAGAAATCATACATAATGGGTAAGTGGTGTTCCCAATCAACCTTCACAATATCATTGAAAATAAACCCTATAATTTTATCGGCTTTTACTTTGTCGTAAAAGCTATTGACCAACAACTCAATGTCTTTTCTTACTTCAATGTCTTTTTTCATTTTGTAGGTTTTTTAAGCATTGAGGGATTGTGCTATTTCAGATAATAGAGTTTCGCTACAGGATACTTGTATCAAGGGAAAAAATACTCTTTCCTCTTTGCGAATGTGATTGTCTAATGCAACCCCAATATTATTAAGGTGTGTGGCCATGTCTGCATGGTTGCTGATAGAGGTGAAAAATACCTTTAACGCATTGTGTTCTGCTATAATTTCTTTTGAAAGCAAATCGAGATCCCGACTGACGCCTTTTATTTTTTGGATAATGACTTCTTCTTCTGCTGCAAAATGGGGCAGGAGTTCATTGTGGTAAAACTGTATGGCGTATGCGGCTTTACCTTTAATATCTGTAGGCAACCCTTTGTAGGCTGGTGCTGCTTTCTTAAGTAGCTGTGAAAGTATTAATGCTCCGTGATGCTGACGGGATAAGGGTGCCAATGAAGTGTGTCTTTTCATAATTGTTTTATAAATCCTTCCTGTTAAAACTGAGTGTTGAAACCCACACGGGTATTAAAGCCCATAAAAATAATGTACTGAACGATACCATGACACCGATATTAGTTCCGAAAAAATCTTTGAATATAGCACCGGTATAACCCATCATAGCAGATACATCCATACGCAACAATATCATTATTCGGCCTATGTCTATTGGGTTTAAAGCCGTTATTCCTATCATCGGCTTCTCAAGTGGATAATCAGCAAACTGAAACAAAAGAAATAGAACTAACCCATCGAACAAGAGTGAAAAGTAGAGCCATAGCAGAATGGCAGTACCAATGCCTTTGGCCTTATCTCTTGTTCTTACTGTTGCAAGCATTGCTATAGCTACAAAAATGATACTTAAAAACAATCCCATAATTATCATCATGAACCCAATTGTATTGAACTGATAAAATAAAACGGGAATTCCAACACCAACAAAAAATGATAAGGACAACGATGCCCCAAGACCTGCAAATAAACTTAGCCAGATTGTTTTTCGTTTCAAAGGTTGACTAACCAAGAGCTCTATAAACTCCGCACTGTTATAAACATAAATTGTAGAAAAGACGATACTAACCAATGGTACTATGATGAGAATGATGTTGAGCAAACTAAGTAAACCCTTGCTACTATTGTCTTCCAGACTAAACATAGTGAAGGAGGTGACAAGAAGAAATGCAGTGTAAATTATTATCACTTTGTTGCGGAGTATGTCTGCTATCACATATTTGAAGATTTTTTTCATGCTAAGCGTTTATCATTATTTGAGCAATTGCTTTGTTTAATTTTTCTTCACCCGTTTCGGTTCTTAATGCTTCAATAGATTTATGAAAGCGGAGTTGACCCTCTTGCATATACATAACCTGTGTTACCAGATCGTCCAGTTCGCTAAGTATGTGAGATGTAATGAGGATGAGCTTTCCTTTTTTCTTTTCCGCAATAATTTTCGCTTTTAAAATTTCGGACGAAACAGGATCAAGACCTGCTGTTGGCTCATCAAGTATTAGCACAGCCGGATTAAAAAGAAATGCCAGTGAGGCACTAACTTTTTGACGGGTGCCACCTGATAACGTACTCATTCTTTTATTAATCAGGTTGTAGAGTTCAAAGGAATGAATTAGATCTTCATCTAGTTCAACTTTTTTGCCTCGTATATCTTTCATCATGCTAAGCACATGGCCAATGGTCATGTTTTCTGGGTATTTGCCAATTTGAGGCATGTAACCAATATGTTCCCGGTACTGAAAATGATGAAGTATATTATTACCGTTGAATGTAATAAAGCCACTATCCTGAACTACCATACCCAATATAGTTTTTATGAAAGTAGTTTTGCCACTGCCATTGGGTCCTATGAGTGCAATGCATTCGCCCTTGTTGCAGGTGACGGATACATTGTCCAGCACTTTGAGCTTTCCAAACTTTTTAGAAACATTACTTGCAATAATCATTGGTTCATTTATTAAACTTTTAAAAAAGTTTAGGTTCTTAATTTTTCAAAATAGCTGTTTCATCATTGGTTGGTTATCCTTTAGATTTTCAGGGGTTATGCCGGGTAATATCTTTTCTGTTTTATCCATCAGAGATGTGATGAAACTGCGAAACAGCATCATTGCAGGAGGATTTTTTTCTACAATCATTGAATATAAACTAACAGGTCTGTAGGGTATATCACCCATTTTGTCTTTGTCTAAATCATACCCTTCGTATTTATCCCAATAATTGTTTTGAAAAGTATTCAGTACCAAAGAACCATTAGTGCCTACATCAAAAGTGTTGTTGATAAAGTTGTTTTTCAAAACAGTAATATCCATACAGCTAGCCTGTATTTTCATTCCCCAACCGTTGCTTCTGAATTCATTTTTATCAACCAAAATTCTTGTGGCACCTTCCATATAAATGCCACTGGTATTTTTCTCAAAGTGATTGCCTGTAATATAGCTATCAGATATTTCTTTTAGCAAAAGTCCATAAGCGGCATCGCCCCAGTTTTCAATAAAAAAATTGTTGAACATTTTAACCCCATGTGAGTACATTACAGCTACACCTGCACCATTATTTTCAAAAATATTAGTGATGTAAGCATTGTTGTGCGAGAACATAAAATGCAAACCATAACGAAGGTTACTGAAAGAAGTATTTCGCCAAATAATTGAGTTAGTCACAAACTCAAAATAGATGCCGTCTCTGTGACCTTTTATTTTGTTGCCTATGATCCGCATACTATCGCTCTTCCAGCAGTGAATGCCGTTTCCGCTCTGTTGTTCTTCTGTACGGTAAGACGTAAGTTGATTGTTTTGTATTGTACAATTGGTGCATTGCAGCGCATAAATTCCAAAAAATGTATCGTCCAATATATTGTTTTCTATTACCACATTTTGGCAGTTGTACATTTTAATTCCACCAAAATCTTCAATACTTGAAATGCCAGAATGTTGAATTGTAAACCCATTGATGGTTACATTGTTAGCCCTTATAGAAATGACTTCGTATTTTTTTTCTCCATCCAAAACAGGATTATTAATGCCTTGAAGCAAAACGGATTTTTTAACCAATAGGTTTTTTTCTAAATAAATACCATCATGAACAAAAATAGAATCCCCATTGTTAGCCGCTAACAGGCCAGATGCAATTGTTTTAAACCCATACTTTTTGCCTACATGAATGGTATTTGAATACCCTGTGATACAACTACATATAAACAACAATATGGAAAATGCTTTCCTCATTTCTTTAACTGTTTCCACTCTACTACCAATCCATCGTTTTGATCTTTCATTTTTTTCATACTGTCCATGTTGCTGAATGCTGCTATGTTACCATTCATTGGACCTTTAACTGCATTGCTTTGAAAAAGTAATGCAACATCAGCATTAATTAAATTGTGCTGCCCTGTGAAGTCAGTAAAATAGACTGTAGCAATATTCTTTTCTACTACTTCTTTTGTTTGAAGAAAGGAAAGCAGACAATGACTGTCATCAAATTTATAGACCTTTCCTTTGGTAGTAATGAGTTCTGCCCCATATCTGTTATCACTAATTGTCATTTTGCAAAATGTGCAATTATCTTTTCCCGCAATTATTGGTTCAGGCTTTGTACTACAACTACTCAAAAATAAAACTCCAATTAGCATAACAGAAAAATTTGGTCTGCTGATTAGGGATTTATTTTTTTTGTAGGTTCTCCATTCTTTAATGACCAAAAATAAAAGAAGGGCGCCTACGCCAATAAAAATCCATCCTCCAATATCAGGAATTGAGTATGCACCAAAATTCAGAAGTTGTTTAAAGCCAATTAACGGTGGTTGATATGCCATGCCGGGAACTATAATTGCAGCATCAGGATTTAAGTTGTGCCCATAATCATATTCCCATCTCCAGAAATCAATCATGGCTACTACACCAAATAAAACAAAGGTTGAAAACAAAGTGTATAGCCATTTTCTTTTGCCTAAAAAAGCAGTCAAGATAAAAGCTAATGCAAAGAAGATAATAATGGGTGGCAATACCTTAAATTCAAAAAAATCTTCTGAGTGCAAGGTTTTCATTCCTATATAGTGGTTTAGACCGTTTATGATATCTACATTGCCCCGCAGACCCTTAGCATATATTGTAAGACGCAAACCTTCAGGATATTGAGGAGCATCAAGGTCAATTCGCCAAATGGGTGTGTACAGTACCATTACCAAACCTGCTGCTGCTATTAGTAGGAATATTTTTGAAACTGAACTAATTTTATTGTTCATTGTACCAGATTTTTAAATTTCAACTTGTGTTAGAATCAGTTTCTTTATGTTTATTTTTTTGGTGGTAGCAAGACTCCATCTATCACATGTATGATACCATTAGATGCCGGAATTGATGCTATAATTTGGGCACTATTGTTAAGGGTAACTTTTCCATCTTTTACATTTACGGTTACGTTATCTCCGTTCACCATACCAAGATTTTGGCCATCTGTAAAACTTTCTGCCTTCATTGCTGAAACCGTTACATGATACTGCAAAATATTTTGAAGGTCCTCTTTTTTATCATCTTTCATAAGTGACTCAACTGTGCCTGCAGGTAGTTTGTTGAACGCATCGTTAGTGGGAGCAAAAACTGTAAAAGGGCCTGCATTGGATAAAGAGGTTACTAGTTCGGCTTGCTTTAACGCTGCAACAAGTGTAGTATGATCTTTAGAACCAACGGCAACTTTTACAACATCCTTTGCAGACTCGTCATCTTTAATGGCTTCTTGTCCTCCGGTGGCTGTTGTAGTCTGTGGTGTACTTTCTGTGGTTGCAGTTGATTCTGTGGTATTGTTACAACTCATCATGCCAGCCAATATTATTAAGGCTAATACAGGTGATTTCTTTTTCATGATTTTTAGCTTTGTTAGTGAATAAGGGGTTAATGTCTTGTAAAAGTGTTGGTTGATGAAAACCTTCACCAACCAACACTTTGATTTATTTAGTTGCACTGTCTGCTTTAGGATAATTTTTACCCGTACTAAATAGCAACGGTACATTGCTACCTGCGGGTGATACTCTAATGTATCCTGTCATTTCCTGATGCAATGCACTACAGAAGTCAGTACAATACATTGGGGAAATACCCACCTTATCAGGACTCCATTTTAAAGTCTGTGTTTCTCCTGGCATAATCAGTAATTCTGCATTGTTAGCGCCTTTTATAGCAAAGCCATGTGGTACGTCCCAATCCTGCTCCAGGTTGGTAACATGAAAGTAGACTTCATCACCAATTTTAATGCCTTCAATATTATCAGGCGTAAGGTGAGAACGAATAGCAGTCATATACACATGAACCTTATTGCCTTCTCTAACAACTTTGGTTTGCCCTTCACCATTAGAGAAGTATGGGTTTTTGTTCTCCTCCATTTTAAAGAATTTCAATGAATTGTTTTTTACAAGGTCTGCTGGAATTATTTGTGCATAATGCGGCTCACCAATAGTAGGAAAATCAAGCAGCAACTGCATTTTATCGCCACTGATGTCATACAACTGAGCACTCTGCGACAGCTCAGGACCCGTAGGCAGATAGCGGTCTTTGGTTATTTTGTTGTAGGCTACCATGTATTTTGCATTAGGTGTTTTTGTATCTCCACCCGCTACACATAAGTGCCCTACAGAATAATAAGTAGGAACCCTATCTATAACTTTCAAGTCTTTTATATTCCATTTTACCACTTCAGAGGAAACAAACATAGATGTGTAGGCATTTCCTTTATTATCAAACTCTGTGTGCAAAGGGCCAAGGCCAGGTTTCTTAACCTCACCATACAATACAGATTCGTATTTTAAAATAGGGATACCTTCAAATTCACCTGCATAATCTTTGGCTGCAATGGCTTTTATCAATTTGTCAAAACTAAAAACAGGAATGAGTGCAGCCAATTTGCCGCTGCCAACTATGTATTCACCCGTTGGGCTAACATCGCATCCGTGTGGAGATTTGGGGCAAGGAAAGAAATAACAGATATCCTTAAGCTCTTTAGAATCTAGTACCGTAACCTCTGTTTTTATTTCAGAAGTTGCAGAGTGGGTCTTATCACTATAAACATTGTGAGCATATCTTACAGACTGCTTTTTACCCTTACCGGCTTTCAGATATTCTTCTGCCTTTTTCCAGTTTACCGCCATTATATAATCCTTGTCGTGCTGTGAAGCATTAACCTCAAGAAGTGTATTAGCCTGCTCTGTATTGTAGCATGAGAAGAAAAACCAACCATGCGATACGCCTTTGCCGGCACGGCTTAAATCGAAATTTACACCAGGGCATTGTATCTGAAATGCAATATCCATTTTTCCGTCTTCTTTGCCAACACTGATGAAGCTTATAGTGCCTTTAAAATTCTTTTTGTAAGTGTTTATTGGCACATCGCCGTTTGTATCGTCAGGGGGTACACTAAACCGGGTACCCGCTACAACATACTCTGTATTTTCAGTGATAAAGGGAGAAGAGTGATTACCCCCACTGTTGGGTAGTTCTATGATTTCTGAAGTTCTGAAAGTTTTTAAATCTATACGAGCTACACGTGGGGTATTATTAGCATTGCCAAATACCCAACGGCCATCGTACTCTCCATTGGTTTTTGACATCTGTACGTGATGTAAATCATCCCATGGTACAAAACCATGTGAAGTATTGAGCATAGGTTTCGTTTCTTCAGAATAACCATAACCTTTTTCGGGGTCAACAGAGAAAGTAGGTATAACTCTAAGCAGCCTGCCACTTGGTAAACCATAAACACTCATTTGACCGCTGAATCCACCGGATACAAAATTGTAAAATTCATCGTACTTACCTGGGGCTACATAGACTTTAGCTGCTGCATCAGAACTAATAGCATTACCGGCATTTTTTGGTTTACAGCCCTGTATGCAGAATGCAAATGCAATGGAAGCCAGAACAATTAATTTTATATTTTTCATTGTTATTTATTTTTTAAGTGTAAAGAGCCTAAAGGCATAGATTATTTTACTCCATCATTTTTGCGTTGCAATTCATAAAGGGCTCTTGCATCCTCATCGGTCAGGTTTTGGTTGGGCATACGAACCAAACAAATCTCTAGTTGGGCCTGTGCTTTAGGATCTTTATCTAACATAGCATCTGTATTAGTGATAAAGTTCATAATCCATTCAGGAGTATATTTTGTAGTTATTCCTTTCCAACCCGGGCCCACTAATTTTTCATCCGTTAACTTATGGCAACCACTACATTTAACATTATATACTTTATCCCCTGATGCTGCCATTGCAGCGTTTAAGGTAGGGCTGATTTCCACTTTGGTAAATTTTCCTTCGCCCCGGTGTGGGTCATAAGATGGGTTTCCATTTGCAGGCTTATCTGCATCAGCACTTTTTTCAGTGCTCTGTGTTACAGGTGTACTGTTTTGATTACCGCAGGAAATAATAAATACAACAATGAGGGTTGTAATCCCAATAAAAAATAATTTTTTCATAAACGTGGTTTTTTTAAGAGTACAAGATTACAATAGCTGCTAATGCTGTTTTATGCGTGTAATCATAAGCTTACAGCTATTAAATAAGTGGCATGATTATTTAATTCTTAAATTGTTTATAATTAATAATAAATAAAATGTAGTTATTACTAATATGATTAAAGTCATAAATCCACCTGTTCATAATCATCTTAATTGGCAGCTTCAATATTTAGTTTTGAATAATTACTAAATAAACTATTTTACCATGGCAATGATTGATATTGATCTTCTAATAACATGGGGAGCTACTTATAAAGAAGTATCTAAGGGAACAATAATTTTTAAAGAAGGTCAAAACTGTTCCTTTTATCATCAGTTGGTAAGTGGCTCGGTAAGATGGGTAAATATGGATGATAACGGAAAAGAATTTATTCAAAAAATAATAGAACCTGGAGAAAGTTTTGGTGAACTACCCCTATTTGATGATGGATTATATGCGGCAACCGCTATTGTTGATGAAAAATCAGTGATTTTGCGGTTGCATAAACCAACATTTCTTCAATTATTAAAAGAATATCCTGCCATCAGCCTTAGCTTCAGCCGTATGTTGGCACAACGGGTCAGGTTTAATTTTATGCAATTAAAATCTTTGGCCTTTAATGATCCTGAAACAAGAATAAGTATTTTGCTAAATTACTTCAAGCAGGAAAACAAAAACTTTTGTGGTAATTGTAATCAATTAAAATTAACACGCCAACAGATAGCAGGTATGACGGGTTTACGAGTAGAAACTGTTATCAGGTCTATGCGACACATGCACGATAGGGGTGAACTGCTTATTGATAAGGGTAAAGTTTATTGTTAATTGTGATTGAAGTCATATGCTTAGTTGCTGACTACATTTATTTTTATACTTAAAAAATTAATGGAAGCACCTTTAAGTCGTTGGTTGCGTATTTCTTTTCTGAATCTCCTCATTGTAGCCTCCCTGGGCGTAATTCTTCGTTATAAAATTGCTTTTGCATTTCCATATTTAGATCAAAAACATTTATTGCATGGTCATTCGCATTTTGCATTTTCGGGTTGGATCACACAACTACTCATGGTATTGCTTATACAGTATTTGAACCAAAAAAACGGTAGAGATAACTTTAAGCAATACAAAACTATGCTCTATGCTAACCTGATAACGGCATATGGTATGTTGATATTTTTTCCAATTCAGGGTTATGGTTTTGGATCCATTACCTTTTCTACGTTATCTATTTTTGTTTCTTATGTTTTTGCAATAAAGTATTGGAAAGATTTAAATAGGCTAAATGAAAATTGTGTAAGTCATTATTGGTTTAAAGCAGCATTGATTTTTAGTGCACTTTCCTCTCTTGGTGCATTCTCATTGGCCTTTATGATGGTGAATAAGATGTTGCATCAAAATTGGTATTTAGCAGCAGTTTATTACTTTCTCCATTTTCAATACAACGGTTGGTTTTTCTTTGCAGCAATGGGTTTATTTGTTTCACGAATTGAAAAAATAATCGTTGCTAAAGAGTTACTGAAAGCAGTCTTTTGGTTGTTTGCCTTTGCGTGTTTGCCTGCATTTTTTTTATCTGCACTTTGGATGCCTATATCCTATTTTGTTTATTGGATAGTAGTTGCATCTGCTATTGCACAGTGTATAGGTTGGTGGTGTTTCGTAAAGCTTCTTCTTAGAAATAAATCATTTTTACGCAATAACTTTTCAAAATTTAGTGGTCAATTATTGGTGCTTTCAGCAATTGCACTAACCATAAAAATATTGTTGCAAATGGGTTCTACCCATCCTGCACTTAGCCAAATTGCATTTGGTTTCAGGCCGATTGTTATTGGTTATCTGCATCTTGTTTTATTGGGGGTGATAACAATTTTTATTTTTGGTTTTACGATAGCAATGCAGCTTTTTCCTGTAAAAAAGTATTTTAAATTGGGTATTTGGATATTTATCGGTGGTATTATTTTCAATGAATCATTATTAATGGTTCATGGTGTTACCTCATTAACCTATACTATTGTTCCATTTATAAATGAGTTGTTATTTATAGCTGCCCTTATTATGTTTAGTGGTATTTTGATACTAAACATCAACATCAAAAAGCAAATAAATCAGTAGAAGTTTTCACTTTCTATAATGGATATAAAAATTGTATTTTCAGTTTGTGAACTTTGCTAACGATGAACGATTATACATAATTTAGACCATCTAGCCTTCCCTCCAATCCAAGCCGAGTAACACAATTTGTCCTTTTTTTAGCAATGTAAAGAATTGATTTTGCAACTGGTATTCATCCCTTTTTGCCAGATAACAAATTTCTTTCCAAGAAAAAAGATACAAATTTTGCAGAACAAATACTTAAATTTACTAATCACCGAAACTAAAACCGCAAGCTTATGACAACTTTTGTCGCCTTGGTTTTAAACTTTCCCAAATTCCCTATTGGACAAATTCCAGTGTGTGTGGTTTTTTATTTTTCGGGGACACATTACCTCGCAAAGATTTCTACAACCTCTTTTGTCTTTTATATTTTAACCTTTAAACAAATGCTTTATGAAAAAAATTAGCACGCTCATGCTTACATTTTTGCTTGTTGTTTCAGTTAATACCCTCGATGCACAATGGAGCTTGACTGGCAACAGCAATGTGACCGGAACTTCTATTCTTGGCACAACCAATGCTTTTCCTGTCAACCTGACTACCAACAATTTGAACCGTATGACGATAACGTCAGCGGGCCAAATTGGCGTAGGCATTACAAACCCTTCAAATATCTTTTCAATTAAGGGTAGTGGCGGAAACCCCGCAGCTTCGTGGATCAACTCGGGGGCACCTTTATTTACGGGCTATGGCGAGGAAACTATTGGTAATGCGGATTTCTTACTTTCTCTTGCCTCCACTATTTCAAGTGCCCGTCCCGTGTTTATCGGACGTAGAAGCAAAGCCACCCTTGCTGCGCCAGGTGCTGTTGTAAACAACGATTACCTAATGTCTATTCTTGCCTCAGGTTATGATGGCACAGCGTTTCAAAATCCCGCTGCCATTGACTTTTATGTGGATGGTACCCCAAGTGCAGGCAATGTGCCGGCTCGTATTTCTTTTGTTACAGGCAACAACTTCAACAGCCGTGAAGAACGATTGAAAATATTGAGCGGTGGGGATGTGAGTATAGTAAGTGGTAATCTAAACATGCTTGCTTCAAATAAAACAATGCAGTTTTCCAACTCTGCTTTTGGCTCCCCAGGCATGATAACAATGTTTCCCAGTGGCACATCAAACAAAACACGTATGGTTTTAGCACTATCACCTACTCTTAATAATTGGGGTTTACAATATGCAGACAGCATTGATCAGTTTGATTTCATGGCATCCGGAACCAGCATTTTAGGTATTGGATTGGCTACTCCTGCACTCAACTTAAACGCTGGTAACCTTAAAATAAATGCGGGGAACCTTAACTTGACTGCAGGTAACATTAACATGAACAGTGCGGCAAATACAATTCAGTTTGCAACACCTACCGTAGGTAGTGCAGCTATGATGACTATGTTTCCTAACGGAACACAAAACCCAACCCGAATGGTTATAGCTCACTCTAGTGCCAATCCTAAATTTGGCTTACAGTACAATGATACAACTGACCAGTTTGACTTTTTGGCCAATGGCATCAGCGGCTTAAACATAAATCCATCAAGCGGCACGGCAAGTGCAAAGACAGCTTTTTACGCACCAAAATTTTATTCTACTGATTCATCTAGCTCTCCTGCCATATCATCAAACAACAATGGCACGGGTCATGGTATTTATGGCTATACGGCAGGCCATTTCATTCTTGCACCTAATGGTATTTCTGGTGTATATGGCTATAATGCTTCTTTTGGGTATGGCGTAGGAGGCTATGGCACTGAAGGGGTAGGAGTTTATGGTTATTCATATAATTATTCGGGTATTTGGGGTTCTAATAGAGATACTACACAGTATGCCGGCTTTTTCCAGGGTGATGTTTTTAGCACGGGTAACTATACAACCAGCGACCGAAAACTCAAAAAAGATATAGCCGAGATGACTGGCGGCATGGAAATCATCAGCCAGTTGAAGCCTAAAACATATGAGTTTAGACAAGACGGTAATTACAAACTAATGAACCTCCCCGCGGGGAAACAATATGGCCTGATTGCTCAAGACATGGAAGAAGTGCTGCCGGGTCTGGTGAAGAAAACAGAGTTTGATCCAAACATGGTGAAGAACGTGGGCAAGCCTGAAGTAGCTGCAAAACTCTCAGGAGAAACTAATAACCAGGCAAATGACAAAGCTGACAAAGCCGGGAATCTACCGGTAAGTGCTAAAGTAGAAGAAAAAATTAACTTCAAAGCAGTGAATTATACCGAACTAATTCCCATTATAATAAAAGCGATGCAGGAACAGCAAGCCTTAATAGAAGTTCAAAATGCAAAGATTGCAGCGTTGACAGAATTGGTGGAAAAACTAAGTCCTGTTTCTAAATTAGTAGTCAGCAATGTTAAACTTAACACTGCTACTTTAGAACAAAACGTACCTAATCCTCCGGTGAACAACATGACCAGAATTGGTTACAATATTCCGAAAGGAGCTGTTAAGGCGGAGCTGATAATTTCTGACAACTTTGGAAGAAAAGTAAAGCAAGTTACCCTAAACAATAGTGGCAAAGGTTTACTGAACGTGGACACCTCGGGGCTGGCAGCAGGTACTTATTCCTACACCATGGTAGTGGATGGCAAAGTAGGCGATACCAAAAAAATGGTGGTGGCAGGGCATTAAAAAAATCATTGAGATTTAGTCGCTCATTTTTATGTAAATCAAAAGTGGAAGCTAGTTGGCTTCCACTTTTGATTTTGTGCCATTTTTCTTGGCAAAAAAGTAAAGCAACACTTTCCTTGAATTGAAAGACCATAAACTTATCAGTTTTGAAGGGGACGTAGGCTTTTTAGTGCCTATGCCTACTATTCCTTTCATCTGATAGAATTTGATGACACAAAAGCTAAAGGCAGAAAATATATAGTGTTGTTGAGCAAGCCCTGGTCAAAGTTCTGGATGAAATCCATTTTCATGAATTCATAACTTTTGTTTGGTGATTGATACTTTCAAAATGCACCGCATCAAAATACTTTGTAATGAACTCATTGCTTAGTCCAAGTTTTTCACCTTTTTGAAATGCCCTTTCCAGTATTTCGTTATATCGGGTTGTTTGCAAAATGGTTATATTATTATCCTTTTTGTATTGACCGATTTTTTCAGCCAATATCATTCTTTGTCCTAAAATATGCATCATTTCATCATCCAATTGGTTGATCTGATTTCTCAAACCTTCCAGGGCATTTCGGTACTCTTCAGAATTTATATTTTCTTTACGCCAAATAATTTCACCCAGCATTTCGCTAAGTCTTTGTGGTGTGATCTGTTGTTTAGCATCGCTCCATGCGTTGTCCGGGTCTATGTGGCTTTCTATGATAAGGCCATCATAATCAAGGTCAATTGCTTTTTGAGCAACAGCCAATAGGTTGTCTCTTTTACCACAAATGTGCGATGGGTCGTTAAGCATCATCATGGTCGGGTTGCGCCGTTTCATTTCAATTGCTAAATGCCACATAGGTGCATTTCGGTATTCTGTATTGCCATACGACCCAAATCCACGATGAATAAGTCCAATATGCTTTATTCCCGCTTTTGCCACCCTTTCCACTGCGCCAATCCATAATTCAATATCAGGGGTAATAGGATTTTTGATCAGCACCGGTACATCAATACCCCGGAGTGCATCGGCTATTTCCTGAACGCTAAAAGGGTTTACGGTAGTGCGGGCACCTATCCATAGTATGTCCACATCAAAGTGTAGTGCATCCTGCACCTGTTTGGCTGTAGCTACTTCTACGGCCGTAAGTAAGCCGGTTTCTTTTTTTGCCCGTTGCAACCATGGCAGCCCCTTGGTGCCAATACCTTCAAAGCTTCCCGGTCTTGTCCTTGGTTTCCAAATACCTGCTCTTAAAACATCTACTTTTTCAGTATGTGCCAGTTGTAGTGCAGTTTCAATCACCTGTTCTTCCGTTTCTGCACTACATGGACCAGAGATTATCAGTGGTCTTTTTGCCCAAACATCCTCTATCCCCACTTTGTTTATCCCTTTTACAATACTTTCCATTTTATTGTATTTATTTTAAAATTCGTTTTATTTTATTTGCATTGGTCATTAGTTTTTCAAGATAAGTATTGTCTTCATTTTCTAAACTAGTCTTAAACTTTTGAAGCTGAATGATGTGTTCATTTAAGACATCCAAAACGTTGTCTTTATTTTCCATAAAAATGGATGTCCATGTAGCCGGATTACTTTTGGCAAGTCGAACAGTACTTTCAAAACCTGCGCTTGCCAATTCGAAAATGGTATTTTCCTCTTTTTCTTTCTCCAATACAGTATTTGCCAAAGCAAATGATGTAATGTGGGAAATATGGCTCACATAAGCCACATGTAGATCATGATCTTTTGCATTCATATAAATAAGGTGCATTCCTAGCGTTTTGTAAATATGTTCTATCAACTTAAGTGCATCATCATCACTGTTTTCTTTGTTGCAAATGACGGTTGCTTTATTAACAAAAGCGTTTTTTTCCGCTGCCAAAGGACCACTGTTTTCGGTACCCCACATTGGGTGAGTTGCCACAAAGCGATTTCTTTTTGGGTGATGCTTTATGGCTGCTGCAATGCTTTCTTTGGTAGAGCCTACATCTATTACTACCTGATTTTCTACCATATCAAGTATGGCAGGCAAAATATCAACCACACCTCCCACCGGTATTGCAATCACAACCAAATCTGATAAATGAATTGCTTTTTCTAAAGACAATACTTCATCTACAAGCCCAATTTCCAGCGCTTTTTGCCCATGCATATTATTCTCCTCAACACCAATTATTCTTTGAGCAATTCCTTTTGATTTCAAAGCAATCGCCATTGATCCTCCAATTAATCCTACGCCTATTATTGCTACTGTCATTTGAAGCTTAACATTTTTATTCTTTCAATCGCTGTTTCAAATGTTTCCTCGGTGCTGCACAAACTTATACGGATGAAATCATTTCCGCCAGATCCAAATATTCCGCCAGGAGTTATGAATACTCCGCCATCATACAGTACTTTATCGCTCAAATCATAACCGTCTTTGTATTGTGCAGGAATTTTTGCCCATATAAAAAGACCAGCCTGTTGTGTAGAATAGCTGCATTGCAACAAATCTAGCAATTGAAATACTTTTTGTTTTCTTTTGGTATATATTTCGTTCAGGTCTGTAAACCATTCTTTGCCAAGGCTCAAAGCTTTTGCTGCAGCTAATTGTAAGGGCAAAAACATGCCACTGTCCATATTGCTTTTGAAACGCAATACATCATTAATTCTTTCCTTAGCTCCACATAAAACTCCAACACGCCACCCTGCCATATTGTGCGATTTGCTTAAGGAGTTGAGTTCTATAGCAATATCCATTGCACCATTTACGGCCAAAATACTCATGGGGTTTTCGTTTAGAATAAAGCTATAAGGATTGTCATGGCAAATTAAAATATTATATTTTTTCCCAAAAGAAATAATCTCATTAAACAATTCTTTTGTAGGTAGTATCCCAATGGGCATTTGCGGATAATTTACCCACATCAGTTTCACTTTTGAAAGGTCTTTTTTTTCTATTTCCTGAAAATTAATTCGCCAGTCATTTTCTTCCAGCAAATTATATTCAACACATTTGCCACCGGCAAGTTTTACGGCACTGCTGTATGTGGGATAACCGGGGTTAGGAATGAGTGCTTCATCCCCTTCGTTCAGGTATGTCATACAAATATGCATGATTCCTTCTTTTGAACCAATGAGTGGTAATATTTCGGAAGCAGGGTTCAACTTTACGTTATACCATTCTTCATGCCATTTTGCGAATGCATTTCTCAATATATCAGAACCAATATAACTTTGATATCCATGTACATTTATCTTAGCTGATTCTTCATTTAATACCCTGATTACTTCAGGATGGGGAGGTAAATCAGGATTACCAATTCCTAAATTAATTACAGTTTTACCCTGCTGATTAAGTAGCTGTATCTCTTTCAGTTTTTGCGAAAAATAGTATTCTCCTATTCCCTCTAATCGGGTTGATGTTAAAATCATTTATATTATTATTGAATAAGGGCTGTTTTAATAAATAAGCAACATAACGGTTTCTACACGTGTACTAACAAAGAGGAGTATAAACCGAAGCCTGCCATAAAAATATTTTTAATTTAGAAAAAAGGCTACGGCAAAAACAAATCGTTAATGGACCAATGATACGAGTAAAGAAATAATTGCTCAAATAAATTGGAACTTAAATTTATAGCATTATCTGCACACTTTACTTTTGTTAGTCCAAA
>JANPGE010000295.1:0-9187 GCA_031423805.1 Segetibacter sp.
TGACTTTAGATCCAACCTATAACTCAACTGTAAAAGGTTCGGTATATAAATCAGGTAGTAGTAATAATGGAAATACTAAAGTTATGGTAGCTTATGCAAGATTTGGTTTGGGCAAAATTGTGGCCTTTGGAGACAGTTCACCATTTGATGATGGTACAGGTGATACCAATGATCAATTGTATGATGGATATATTGCTGATGCAAATGGTAATCATAAGAAGTTAATAATGAATGCAACAGAATGGCTTGTAGCAAATTCAACTATATTGGCGGGACAGATTAATTTCAATTGTTTTAGAAATGGTAATAGTATCAGCATCAATTGGAATATCCCTTCAGAAATAGGTCTAACCTCTTTTAATGTACAAAAAAGCTTTAATGGAAAAGATTTTTTCAATCTGAAAAATATTAAACCAACAGGGACTCTTAAATATACTTTGTTGGATGATGATGTACATAATAACAATAAAATCTTTTATCGATTGGAAGAAGTTAATAGTGATGCAAGCCTAAAGTACAGCAAAACAATTGAAGTAAAGGGGCCACCAACGAACACCATTTTATTGTATCCTAATCCTTCTAAGGATAATATCTTTTTTAATGAAAATGATATAAGTAGAATTACCATCAGATCAATATTAGGCAATATCGCTTTTACTACCACTACTATTAAAAATAGACAATTAAATATAAGTGTACTACAAAAGGGTTTGTATTTTATAGAGATAAAAAATGGCAATGGTAAAATTACAACAGAACGTTTTGTGAAATTGTAATCTAAATTCCACTTTGTTATCATTAAAAGGAAATACCTAAGCTGAAATATCCACCTATAAGAAATTCTTTTTTATTAAATCCCGGCGAAATTCCAATTCTAAACATGAAGTTATTGCTATATTTTCTAAATCCAATATTAGCACTCGTATAGTAGGATTGGATGGTGTAATCAGGATAGAATAAGCTTATTCCTTTTTGGTCATCGCTGATTTCCTCAACAGAAAGATAATTTAAATCAATTCCGATTTCTAAAAATGAATTCTTTTTTCCTGATAAATAGTAAGCACCTACACCTGTTGTAAAAACCGAAAGTTTATTGGAGAAATTAGAACCTATATTTACTCTTAAGCCTCAATGATTAATTTTATAATCGTAAGATAGATTATAGAGTAATCCTGTTTTACCAACTTCAAATGATATGGCATCATTATGTTTAGATAAATTTGTTTGTGCATTACTTTTTAGTATGCTAGTAAAAAATAAAATACTAACCATAAAGCAGTTCTTATTCAATAAGCTAAGGTTGCAATATAATTCAAGTTTGTGCCTCATTATAAGCTGGTTTTTGGTTGTAGCAATAAGCAAAATTTTTTTTAAATTAACTCTTTCAAAGCCATGTACAACTTATCTAAATCTTCCTGACTATTAAATGCCTGTATGGAATAACGTAAATAGCATTTACCCTCATGAACCATTAAGGGTACTTGTATTTTATATTTTTCATAAAGAACATTGTGTAGTTTTTGTGATTCATCTGTTTTTATTGGGATACTGTAAAGCTGTGCAATAAAGTCATCATTAATGGGACATAAGGCTGTGGTCTGAAGCAAATTACAAAACCGTGTTGCATTTTGTTGTGTTAAGTCAGTACAGTATTTTCTTGCTGAAGTCCAATTATTTTCTTCCATAAAAGCTATGGCATGTGGTATTGTAAGAAATGCTGAATAGTCACGTGTACCCTGCATTTGATGATAATCTACAAATCTGGATGGTGAGGGCGAAATACTTTCATAACCCCAACTAATTAGCAGAGGATCAAACAAATCCTGAAGTTCTTTACGTACATATAAAAAGGAAGAACCTTTAGGTGTAAGCATCCATTTGTGACAGGCCCCTGTGTAAATGTCCGCATCCAATGTGGTAAGATTTACATTAAGTTGCCCTACGGCATGTGCACCATCCACAAAGGTCATAATGCCCTTTTGTTTAGCCATAGCAACTATTTCTTCTACGGGTAAGCGCAGACCTGTACTACTTGTTATATGGCTTATGAAAACCAATTTTGTATTTGGGGTAATTCCTTTTATAAATTCAGCAACAAAAGCCTCTTTTGAATGTATTGGGAATGAAATATTTTGGCGTATATATTTTGCACCTTTTTTTTCGCAATAATATTTCCAGGTTCTTTCACAGGCACCATATTCAAGATTTGTAGTTAGCACTTCATCACCCGGTTTTAGGTTTATACTTTTTGCTATGATATTTACAGCATAGCTGGGGTTTGATACATAAACAACATCATCTTCATTGCAGTTAACATATTTTGCTAAGGCTATTCTTGATGCTTTCAAATAATGCGGGCCTTTAGTAAGCATAAAATCAGTAGGTTCCTGTTCAAGTTCAAGTTGAAAATTCTGGTATTTTTCAAACACAGGTTTTGGGCAGGCGCCAAATGCACCAAAATTGAGATAAGTAATATCATCTCTTAAAAGAAACTGACTTTTTATATTATTAAATGACATTGTAAAAGAATTATTGAGATTGTAATGATAGTATTTATTAATTACCTGTTTGCAGGGTTTTTCCATTTCTTTCCTAACCGTTCTATACTCTCTTTTAGTCTGTTGTTTCGGGTTTCTGTTCTTTTAGCAGTTACAACCCACTCAATGTATTCCTTTCTGTTACTGAAAGAAAGTTGATTGAAAAAATCTGATTCAACTGGGTGATTTTTCAAAATTGCTTTAAAGTCATCGGGTAGAATTATTGTCTTTTTAATCGGGTCAACGTATTTAAATATCTCTCTTTCCTGAATTTTTTCGTTTTTTTTATTATCGGCTTTTGTCTTAAGTCTGAATGAAAACGCTGACCATGTTTCGTTAAATGAAATAAGACTTAACCATTGAATTTCTTTTGCTAACAATGTTTCCCAGCCCTTGTCTCTTGAAAGATCAGTTTGAATTTTTGAGGAAGCTTTTGGATAATAGCACCAACATATACTAGCTTTATTAAGTAGGTTTATTACTTTATTTACATCCTTTTCCATTTGGGCTTTGTTATTTACAAACCAATGTATTTGGTCAAATTTTTTTGCCCTTGTAGAAATGGTTAAATTAGTAAGGTTTGAAAATTGTTCTTCAAAGTTTATAGGAGCATTAATGGTGTATATTGTCATACCATCCATTACACGCAATTTGTTTGCAATCATGAAAGAACTTTAAGGTTACTTAACTTAAAACTTTTGAATGATAAATATAATTTTAAAAAATTAAGAACTTTCAAATATCGTATTATAAAGCAAGGGGCAATAATACATAAAAGGTTGTTCCATTACCTTCTGCTGTTTCAAACCATATTTTTCCTCCGGCATTTTCTACTATACCTTTACTTATAGCTAACCCAAGTCCTGTGCCCGATGATTTGGTTGTAAAGTTGGGTGTAAAGATTTTATCCTGTTTTTCTAAAGGAATTCCGGCACCCTCATCACTAAAACTGATAAGTAAGGTTCCGCTTATTATTTTTTGTTCAATAGTAATAACTACATTGTTTTTATATTCTGATGCCTCTATTGCATTTTGAAAAAGGTTGGTAAATAAACGGTTTATTTGGCTACGGTCTGCATTTATGATTGCCGGTTGATGAGGCTTTTTATAATTCAGTTGCAAT
This sequence comes from Segetibacter sp., assembly GCA_031423805.1. GTDB lineage: Bacteria > Bacteroidota > Bacteroidia > Chitinophagales > Chitinophagaceae > Segetibacter. Next base: position 3,661 of record JANPGE010000295.1, read on the forward strand.
TTGGAATTGCTGCTATATAAATCTATCAGTGATTTTATTGCAACATTAATATCAAATGGTTCCATGCGTACTTTTGTAATATTTGCAAACTGTGAAAATTCAGAAGCAATTTTAGCTAATTGGTCTATTTGTTCTACTAAGGTTGCTGTTACCTTCCTTGATAATTCTACTGTATTGGGATTTTTTTCCTGTATTGCTTTTTGTAAATATTGAATGCTAAGTTTCATGGGTGTAAGAGGATTCTTAATTTCATGTGCAACTTGTCTTGCCATTTCCCTCCATGCATCTTCACGTTCGTTTTTGGCAAGGGCTAATGCACTCGCCTCCAGTTTTTTAACCATTTTATTGTATCCGTTTACCAAAGCACCAATTTCATCATTTGAACTCCATTGTATTTCTTCGTTAGCACTTCCAATATTTATTTTTTTCATTTTATCTGCAATTAGACTAAATGAGTTGGTTATGCGATTAGTTAATAAAACAGAAAAGGCTCCTGCAATTAGAAAAATAAATGCATTAAGATTTATTAGAGTGACCAAAAAACTCGAAATTTCCTGATTTAATTCTTTTTGAGTATTTAGGTAGGGAATATTTAAAAAAGCATAAGGTTTGCCATTTTGACTATAAATAGGTACATAAATACTTAAAAAGGTGAAGTTGCTCACCTTTTCATCTTGTATAACCTGTACTTCCTGCTTAGAAGAAAGCTTATAAAAAGCATTAGGATCCATCATGTGGCTAAGTATCTGCTTCTTATAAATATCCGGTTGCGTGGTTGCTTTAAGATTCCCCAATACATCATAAAGATTTACATCTACATTATGTATTTCTGCTACTTCTTTTATAACCTTTTGCAATTCCGCATCATTTTTATTCGCAACATTTGTATTTGCGGTGGTTAATAAATGATGGTTAAGTTCATTATTATCAATTTCATTTGATAACACTTTCATAGATTTTATCAAACGTTCCCTATTGGTTTGAGTAAATCTGTTTATATAAAACTTAATAGTAGCAACTCCAATTATTATAAAAGAAAACAAACTAATAAATACAATGGCAGCTTGAATCTGATACTTAATATTAAACTCAATGCCTCTTTTCATTTTGTGCAACTGAAATCTAAAAATTACAAGTAATCGGCCGATTTGGAATGAGATAATTATTAATAAGAAAGCCCCAAACAAATAGGCAAAAAGTGTCACAAATTCTAGAAATATGGATTGGGAATGGACAGTAAGAATAAGTTTTCCATTACCAGCATTATATCTGAATTCAACAGCTTTTTCTAATTTCTTTTTTTCGGTTTGTCCTTTCGGATAATCATTTATGGGTATTTGAGATAAAAAGTTATAATCGCCTCTGCTCTCTACTAGTTTACCTCTATTGTATATGGCGTAAGTAATATTTTTCTCCTCAACACCAGCATTACCCGACATAAATAATTCAGGGTATACACTTTGGTTTTTAATTTTTTTTGGGTCGCCAACTATAAAAATGTATCCTTTGATATTGTTATTAATATCCTTTAAATCTTTCTCATAAATAAAACTAAATACATTGAGGTCTTTTTCATAATAATAAAGATTAGGTGCTATAGTTTCCTTTCCTTTATTAATTAGTTTTATTAGTTCAAATATCGAAAGTGAATCGTCATTAAAAAGTGAGGCGTTGTTTTCGTCAAATGTATATATTCTTGTATCATATGAATCTGCATTGATAGATAAATATCGGCTGGATAAACTATCTTTTATAGCTTTATTTGTGACCTGATTTTTTAGATTTTGCAAATTGGCCAGCAAAAATGAACTATCTATTTCGGCTATTCCTGTACTAAAAATATACTGTGCATTTGTATCAGCTTCGGTAGCTAATTTTTCTGCTTCTCTAATTTTTTTTTGTTCATTTACAATACTGTTTTGATAAACAATTAATGCAGAGATACTTGCAGCAAAAAATATGATCCAAAAAATAAAAAACGAAGATCTCAATAAAGGGATATAAATATCAGACCTTCTTAATTCCATGATAAGCATATAGCTTATAAGCCATAAGATTACAACAATATTGCTTGAGGTAGCTATACTATATTTTGAAATAGAAAAATATATTAATGCAAATAGCATTACCAATATATAACGTGAATATTTAGGTATATCTAAAAGTTTATAGAGGTAAACCAGAATAATATGGCTGATGTGAAAAAAGGAAAGTGTAATGAAGCAAAGAATGATAAAACTTAAAAACGAGAAAATATTAAGACTAAAAAAGTTTGTTACATCAAATGAAATTTGGGAGTCATTTATAAGGCTTCGAATAACTCCTGCAGCTGTAAACGAAATTGCGATTAAAGTAATAGTAGCTATAGATGCTTTCATCCATGCCTTAACTCCTTTAATAGATTTACCATCGTAAATGGAATCAACTGCATATGATTTTACAAAACTGATAAGCCAGAAAATCAAAATAGTATTTATAAACAAATCTCCAAGACTTGGGTGTAAAATATTGGATCCATATATTGTAGAATCAAAAAGAGAAAAGTTGCGATAAGTAAAGGGGAAAGGTAGAACGTAGCTAAAAAATCTCATGATAAACAATGAAAAAAACAAAAATCCAAAACCTGTTTGCCAACCTTTTTCTTTAACAATATATAGAGAGAGAATATTTAGCCATATTAAAAAAAATACAATGCCAATTATTTTAAAAAGTAAAGGTATAAATTCCGATGTAGTACTGGGTTTGGCATCTTCCTGAAGATAAAAAAGATTTTTTCCTGTACCTGTTTTAATACTGATTGAACCCTTTGTTAAATTAGGAATATACCTAAGTTCTAAATTATCTACAGGAAATTTGGATAAAAGATACTTATTGTTTATGCCGTAATTCCAATATAATGGAACCATAGAGCAATAAATTATTGTATCCTTACCATGAACTATGGTTTTTTTAACCACCTCAAAATAACCGTTTGTTTGGTTTATAGTATATATACCGTCTTTATATAGAAGAACCTTTTGATCCGGTAACATTTTGTTACTATTCCAATATAAAAGATTATTTCTTTTAAAACTGTCAGTGGTATAAATAAACAAACCAACTTTTTCATCCTGAAATTTTTTATTATTGCTAAAATTGGTTTTATTGTACAATAATTGATTTAGAAAAACAGAATCCTCTTCAAATTTGAAAATTTTCTTCTCACTTTCTAAAATATACTTTTCCAGTTTATTTTTAACAATTCCAGGCGACGAGGAATACATTGAATATCTCGATAAAAAAAAAGAGAAGATATAAAAAAAAGCTGCTATTACTAACAGATATCCATTCTTATAAAGGCTTCTTCTAATTATTTTTATCACCTTTTTGTTTCTTTTTTTATTTCATTCCAGAGCACATCCATTTCATCTAAAGACATATCAGCCAACGATTTATGATGACTTTTGGCTTTCTTTTCCATTTCGGTAAATCTAGATATAAACTTTTTGTTAGTTTGTTCCAATACTCCTTCGGCGTCTATCTGCAAAAAACGTGCATAATTTATCAGACTAAACATTACATCGCCAAATTCTTCTTCTATATGCATTTTATTTTTTGATGCTACGGCTTCTTTCAATTCGTTCATTTCTTCCTCTACTTTCATCCAAACATCCCCTATATTATCCCACTCAAAGCCTACTAATTTTGCTTTTTCTTGTATTCTTGCTGCTTTTATTATAGCAGGCAGTGATTTTGGAACACCGCTTAATACAGATGTTTTTCCTTCCTGCATTTTTATTTGTTCCCAATTCTTTTTAACATCTTCTTCATTATTTACCTCAACATTGCCATATATATGCGGGTGTCTTCTTATTAGTTTTTCGCTTATGCCTTCAATTATATCCAGAAGGGTGAAAGCCTTTTCTTCACTTCCAATCTTTGCATAGAACAATATATGAAGCAGTATGTCCCCCAATTCTTCCTTTATTCCTTGCCAGTTTTTATCAGATATAGCATCGGTAAGTTCATAAGTTTCTTCAATAGTTAATGGTCTTAGTGATTCAATTGTCTGTTTTTTATCCCAAGGGCATTTTTCTCTCAACTCATCCATAATCTTAACAAGCTTTATAAAACTACTTTCTAATTCCATAATTATTTAATTTATTTTAATGTATAATAGGTCTAATGGTAAAATATTCAAATGAAATTACAAACAAAACTAATTCTGAATGTTGCAAGATTGAGCAATGTTTTTTCGTTAACACTTGAGCCATTAATTTTGGCATGTCCAATTTATATAAACACATGAAAATTATTGCGCTAAGTATTGTTTCAATTATTTCAACTTTTGCATTGCAGGCCCAGTTTTATTACCTTGATATTGTTGTAACAAAACAAACAAATCAGCAGTATAAACAATTACTAGCTTCAGACATTCGAAAAATAACTGCTACAAGTTATGACGGGGATGAAATAAGTGAAGATTTTATACTTGAGCAAACCTTTTCTAGTGATGGTAAGCAGGTTGTTACAAGGAGCGCTTCTATCAATAATGAAGAGTCCTATTTTATAAGTACCTATAACAACGGCCATATAATTCATACAGTTGATAGTAGTAAAAATGCTATAAACACTGTTGATTATTCCTATGATAAAGGTGGAAAAGTTGTAGTAATCGAAAATAATAGCAGCGATTTTGATGGTACTTTTACCAACACAGAAAACCATATATGGGCGTACAATGAAAAGGGTATTCCTACTACAATGCTAAAGGTTAGGAATGGTACTGATACAACATTCGTTACGTTTGAATATGATGAAAGCGGTAATGTGTCAGAAGAAAAATGGCTAAAAAGAAGTAATCTCATAGAGACTTATTATTATTATTACAACGATAAAAAGTTATTAACCGATGTTGTGCGATATAATGCAAAAGCTCAAAAGTTACTGCCAGATTATATGTTTGAATATGACCAAATTGGTCATGTTTCACAAATGACCCAAACTCAGGGTGGAATAGCAAATTATCTTGTATGGAAGTATAGTTACAAAGAAAATGGACTAAAAGAAAAGGAAATGGTATATAGCAAAAACAGAGTTTTGTTAGGAAGGGTCGAGTATAAGTACCGTTAAAGTAAAATTGTTAAGTATTTTTCTTGCTAAAAACGTAATTAAGTATATATTTGCACCCCGAAAAGGAAAATGGCTGCGTAGCTCAACTGAATAGAGCATCTGACTACGGATCAGAAGGTTTTAGGTTTGAATCCTAACGCGGTCACCACGAGAGATTATCCAAAAGATAGTCTCTTTTTTTATGTTTATTACGTACATACTTTATTCAGAAAGTTTAGCTAAATTCTATATTCTATATTGGATTTACCGGAGATTCTATTGAAGATAGATTAGTAAAACATTTATCAAATCATAGAGGATTTACCGGCAAGGCAAAAGATTGGAAAGTTGTTTACACTGAAATTTTTTCAACCAAAGCAGAAGCTATGAAGCGGGAAAGTCAAATAAAAGGCTGAAAAGCAATGTGAGGATAAAG
>JANPGE010000296.1:0-25588 GCA_031423805.1 Segetibacter sp.
GCGGGACTACCATTGAGCTATTCATCCTTTTGTTGTTGGTCCGCAGGGATTTGAACCCTGAACTTTCCGGTTAAAAGCCGGATACTCTGCCAATTGAGCTACGAACCATTTTTGTTGCGACTTTCAGATTTGAACTGAAAATTTCACCTTATGAGAGTGATGTATTGACCATTATACTAAGTCGCACTTTTTTGTGATGACTGATGGACTTGAACCACCAACCTTTACGGTATAAGCGTACTGCCCTAAACCATTGAGCTAAGTCATCATTTGTTGACTTGAAAAGATTTGAACTTTTATCTCTGTGTCCGTAGCACAGTATTCTTTTCCGTTGAACTACAAGTCAGTTTTGTCCTTTTCACCTCTCTTTTGGAAAGGGGATAGGGGTGAAGCATAAAGCCAACATTTTGTTGTGGAGCCTGGATTCGAACCAAAACCATCAGTGTCAAAGACTGATATGCTAACCATTACACCACGCCACATTTTTTGTAGTCTGTACCGGATTCGAACCGGTATCGTCAGGTAGAAAGCCCGATATCCTAAACCATTAGACGAACAGACCATTTTTGTTTTCAATTAAGGAAAAGCGACCCCGCCGCATCTGGCAGGGTTCGCTTATTTCCCCCCTTCTAGCACATGTCTTTGTTACTATTTGTTTTGTTTATAATCACTTTGTTTATAAGGTTTAAAATGAAACGAATCAAAGTGACTGCCAGTAAAAATTTCATATTTTCTCCTTTTTCGGGCAATAAAAAACCCGGTCGTTTTTTTACGACCGGGTTCTCTTTTTAGGGAGTAAATGTATTCTTCATGTTATGTAAGAATACATTCCGGTCGATTATGTTTACACCCTGTTACACTGCCCATTGGCTCGTTGATTAATATGGTTTCTATAAACCAATAATCATTTGTCAACGCTTTCTGATCAATTTCTATCAGGTCGCTGTTAAGCTCCATGGTAAATCGTTTCTGTAAGTTTAAGTTCAACATTTGTTTTTTAAAATTTTATAAAAAGTCAACTTTAAGCCAATAAAAAACCCCGCAGTTTCCGGCGGGGCTAGTATATTTTTGTGAATGAGTTTTTACTTATCCAACATGCATACATGCCCACCGATAGTCGTTGCCCTTTGGGCTAAACCACATGGTTGATTCGATATGTAATTGTATGCGTAGCATGTTTGTTGTTTTAACTTTTCTTTTGCGATGCAAAGGTGTAAACAATTTTTTTATTTCACCAAATTTATTTTAAAAAAATATTTTTGATGAGTATAATTCTTGAGATTTTACAACAGTCAATCAAGGGAAAATAGAGTCCTATTTTTCGATCTTTTCAGTCCATTCTGTTATGCCTCCCACAAGGCTTTTTGTTTTGGTGAAGCCCATATGTTCAAGCATTAAACAAGCCATTTGACTCCTGTTGCCAATTCTGCAATAGCAAATTACTTCTTCGTCCTTTAGGTCTTCAATATCTTCAATTGCTTGTTCCTGAATTCTGCGTAATCTGAAGTGTATGCCGCCAATATTATGAGTAGCATGTTCATCATCTTCCCTTACATCTATCAGGTTCAGTTTCTCACCTGAATCCATTCTTTTTTTTAATTCTTCAACAGTTATATTTTCCATTTTTTTTTGGTTAAGGTTCTTTAGGCATTGACAGGTCTGTATTTACATTAGTACTGTCAGGAACATAAGGTTTTACACTTAGGTAAACGTCAATATTCTGCCCGGGTTTTATAATGTTATAATGTTTTTCACCATCGGCTGAAGGGCCATATTTTTCGGGTCTTTGGCGATATACAAAGGAATTTGCAGAGTCCCTTACATCAGCATCAAATACGGCGGTTAAATTCAGGCTTTTTTCGGTAAGCATTTGTTTTGCAATGCTGAAGGTTTTCCCAAGTAAATCAGGTACCTGCATTTCTTCATCGCCTACGCCATTTCCCAAAACAAAAGAGATGGTACTGCCCATAAATATTTTGGTTCCGGCAGGTACACTATTGCCATTGTACAATTGCTCCAACACTGCATTTTTGGCAATGTCGGGCCTGAATGTTGTATCACCCATTCGTAACCCTAAATTCTCCAGATACATCTGTGCATTGCGTATAGAAAATCCAACCAGATTAGGCATTTCTACCAGTGGTGGTTGTGCCCTGTTGATGGTTAGATAAATAGTCCGGTTTACCTTAACTGTAGCATTGCTTTCAGGAGATTGGCGTGTTACTGATAATCGTGGAAAACTGTCAATGTAAATGCTGTCAAGAATTTCTACTTCAAACCCTTTTGCTTCTAAAATTTTTGTTGCTTCTGAAACATTTTTACCTACTACAGCAGGTACTTTTTCGTACTGACCGTGTTTAGTAAGCGTATCAAGTGAACCAAAAAACAGTAACACCATTAATGTTGCCATGACTATGACAACCAATATATTTATCCAAAGCGGTTTTTGCGTTATAAATTTGAACACTTAGTGGTTTTAAGAAAATTGAAAATAAACTATTAATTAAAACATTCATCAATCATAGCCGAATAAAATTCTTTCAAACTCCAGCCCATAGCCCTTACCTGTTGTGGAACAATGCTTGCTTCGCTTTGTCCGGGTACGGTATTTACCTCCAGCATGTAAGGTTCACCCTTGGCTTCGTTGTAAATAAAATCTATACGAACAATGCCTCTGCAGTTTAAAATGGTATAAATTTTTTCAGTAGCGTTACGTATTTTATTGGCTATTACTTCGTCCACAATAGCAGGTGTAACCTCGTCGCTTTTACCAGCCACATATTTTGCTTCGTAATCAAAAAAATCATTCTTGCTTATAATCTCTGTTATGGGCAGTGTAATGATTCTACCGTTGTGTTTAAATACACCAATAGAAAACTCCCTTCCGCTTATGAATTCTTCTACCAACACCTGATCATCTTCTCTGAAAGCCTTTTCTATGGCTGCTCCCAGCTCTTCAGTTGGTAGGTTTACTTTACTCATGCCTATGCTGCTGCCACCATTGTTTGGCTTTACAAATACAGGAAACTGAAGCGTTGAAACTATTTCGTCAGGATTGTTAAAATTGTTCTTGATAAGCCAAACAGATTTAGCAACATGAATACCACCAAAAGCTACAGTTGCAACAGTATATCTTTTATTAAAAGTAAGTGCCGATGCAGCGACATTGCAACCTGTATATGGTATCTTAAGCATGTCAAAATAACCCTGCAGTTTTACATCTTCGCCGGGTGTACCGTGTATGCCAATTAATACGGCATCAAAAGTAATTTTTTGCCCATCAAAAGTAAGTGAGAAATCATTTTTATCAACAGCAATTTTTTCACCACCTGCTGTTTCAAACCACCAACCGGTTGGGTTAATGTCTATTTTATAATAGTTGTATTTTGAAGTGTCAATATTGTTTTCAATAGTTATGGCGCTTTTGTAGCTGATAACCGCCTCGCCGCTATAACCGCCTGTTACAAATGCAATCGTTTTTTTACTCATTCGCCAAATTTTTTGCGAAGCAAAGAAAGCGAAAAAATGAGAATTGGCAGTTATTGAGGCTAATAAAGGAATTATGGCTCAAACATTTGTTCATTGTGGCATTTCTGTTGGCAGCCAGTCCCGATTTTTCATCGGGATAGCAGTCGTTCATCTTCGGTTCTTTGGGGAGCTTTTGCCTAATTGGATATTTTTGAAGGTCACTGTAAAAATTTCTTTTGAAATCTATTATTTTGTGAGTAATTTTCATCTCAACATTGAATACCGTTTTCAAATGCAAATTCTGGTGAAATGTCATAATCCCAAATTACTTCTTCCCCATTGTAGTTTGTTGTAATAATTTTATCCCAAAGGATTTCGCCCATTTCCCCAACTCTTGCTTTTTTGAATGTTTCACTATCCATCAATTGTTCTATACCATTCAACTCTTTGTGATTTTGTATGAGCGGAAGAATATCAAGCTTCTTAAGAGAATTGTTATTAAAGCGGCAAACCAAAAAATATGGCTCAATTGTTTCTATTGATAAAACCTTGGTCATTATTGTAATGGATTAATTTTATGAAAGTTCTTACTATCCCACATTTGCATCAACTCGTCTTTATGTATTTCCACCCATGCCTGAACTAACTTTAGTTTACCAATAGGCAAATCACCATTTAACACATTACCGTTCTCAATTAGCACGTTGGCCTCAAATTCTCCATATTTTACTTTAAAATGTGGTGGATTGTGGTCATTGAAAAACATATAAACGATTAATCCGTAAAATCTGCATATTTCGGGCATAAACTATAGTCATTAGTTTTAGCAAATTTAATAAATCGGACTCAAGTTCATATCTTATAAAACAACAGGTTTAAACAAAAACAGGCAAAAGCCTAAAACTTTTACCTGAATTATCTTATAGAAACCAATTAACTAATAAACTATTTAACCAATCACAAATGCATTTTCTCTTTCTTAGCCAATAGTTCTTCCACCGTTTCCTTATACATTTCGTCAGGAACACAGCAATCAACCGGGCAGACAGCAGCACATTGTGGCTCTTCGTGAAAGCCCTGGCACTCCGTGCATTTGTTAGGGGTAATATAATAGGTATCAACAGCTACAGGCGCCATACGTTGGTCTGCACTCACTACTGTTCCATCAAGCAGGGTAAAACTGCCTTTGAGCGAAGTGCCATCACTCATTGACCATTCAACTCCACCTTCATATATCGCATTGTTTGGACATTCCGGTTCGCAGGCTCCACAGTTTATACATTCGTCGGTTATTTTAATTGCCATTTTGTTTTAAATTTATTGGTGTTTTAATCCTTGTACTTTTGCAATGCAAAAATAAGGTTGAACAATGACTTTACAACAAAGAATAGATTTATTAGTTGCGTTGGGTAAATATATAAATAATAATAGTACCGAATGGCAAAGTATTAAAGAAGATGCAAACAGAGCCAATCCATGGTTTGTGCCTGAATTTATAGAAATGGCCGCTCTAAATATTGCCAATGAATTTTTACAAAAGGAAAAATTGGAACAATGGGTAGCCGAATATAAAGTTCCAAATGAAAATACTAAACCTGTGAGGGTAGGAGTGGTCATGGCCGGAAACCTGCCTATGGTGGGCTTTCATGATATGCTATGTGTATTTATTGCAGGCGATAAGCAGCTAATTAAGTTGTCGTCTAAAGATGAGATACTAATTAAACATTTGGTAACGGTAATGACAGATTTGCACCCACCTGTGGCGGATTTAATTGCATTTGCCGATAACCTCAAAGGGTGCGATGCTTACATTGCTACGGGTAGTAATAATTCTGGGCGATATTTTGATTATTATTTTGGAAAATATCCCAACATTATTCGCAGAAACCGAACAAGTGTTGCCGTATTGGATGGTTCTGAAACTATCGAAGAACTTGAACTGCTTGCAGACGATATGCAAACCTATTTTGGGTTGGGTTGCAGAAATGTTACCAAACTGTATGTACCGGAAAATTATAATTTTGAACCATTGTTAAAAGCGCTGAACAAATACGAGCACTATTCAGATTTTCATAAATACAAACACAACTACGACTACCAACTGGCGCTGCTGATGATGGGTAATAAGTTTTACATGACCAACGGCACTATTTTGTTGTCTGAGAATCAATCCCTTTTTACGGCCGTCAGTCAAATTAATTACAATTTTTATAAAAATAAGAATGAGCTTGAGGGGCTAAAGGAAAATATGGACATTCAGTGCATTGTTGGGCATGGGTTTTTGGCATTTGGGAAAACACAAAAACCCGGACTTAATGATTATGCGGATGGGATTGATACCTTGCAATTCGCATTAGAATTATAGTCTTTTTATTTGTGACATTTTGAACTTTTACCAGTAAAATTTTGTCATGTTGTTAAATAAAGCCTGACTTTTTAACGTATCTACGACAACCTTCGTCAATAATTTGTTAAATGGTATAACAGGAAAATAATAGTTTAAACAGTTTTATAAGTTTGCTATGCGAAAGGCACATAATTTGAACAATAGAAAACAATAATCAGACAAAAAGAAAAAATTAATTAAACAATGAAACTCAAAAACATTTTTCTGGTTGTACTTGTGAGTGCAGCCACTTCAATTTTTAGTGTTTGGGGTTATAACCGTTGGGAAGTAAGCCAAACGGCCGGCATTCAGGAACCTGGCAAACTACCTGTAAACTATGCAGGTTTTTTTGATGGAGCTAAAGCTACCGGTGCTGTAGATTTTACGGCTGCTTCTACTTCTTCTACCCCTGCAGTAGTTCACATAAAAACAAAAACAAAGGCTCGTCAGGTATCAAATAATCTGCCTCGGCAGCGCAATCCGTTTTCTGATCTTTTTGGTGACGGGTTTGATGATCTTTTTAATATGCCTCAAACTCAAACCATACCTGAACAGCGGGCAAGTGGCAGCGGTGTATTAATTAGCGATGATGGATTTATTGTAACCAATAACCACGTAATTGACGGAGCTGATGAGATCAATATTACGCTGAATAACAAAAAATCTTACAAGGCAACACTTGTAGGTTCTGACCCTAGCAGTGATCTGGCAGTTTTAAAAGTAGAAGGGAAAAATTTTCCTTATTTAGTTTATGGTAATAGTGACGATGTAAAATTGGGTCAGTGGGTATTAGCAGTTGGTTATCCGTTAACATTGGATGTAACTGTTACAGCAGGAATCATTAGTGCAAAAGCCCGGTCAATTGGAATAAACAGCAGACAAAGTAAAACACCTATCGAGAGCTTTTTGCAAACAGATGCTGCAGTAAATCCGGGCAATAGCGGTGGTGCTCTTATTAATACAGATGGGCAGCTTATTGGTATTAATTCTGCTATAGCCTCTCCAACAGGTAGTTATGCAGGTTATAGTTACGCAATCCCTGTAAACATTGTAAAAAAGATAGTAAACGATTTGATGAAGTTTGGCACTGTTCAAAGAGCGTACCTCGGCATTCAGTATTCATCAGGTGATATGACCGATGAGCAGAAAAAAGAAATGGGATACAAAGAAGGTGAAGGTGTATATGTTACTGATGTACCAAGTGATGGTGCAGCAAGTATAGCAGGCATTAAAAAAGGGGATATTGTAACCAAGGTAAATGGTGTTACTGTAACAAGTGGTCCTGAAATGGTTGAGCAGGTTACACGTTACAAGCCCGGTGATAAAGTAACTTTGAATTATCTGCGTGATGGTAAAGAATATACTGCTAATCTGACTTTAAAAAATAAAGCTGGAAATACAGACATTGTAAAAGAAGCAGGAATTTTGGATATGTTAGGCGGACAGTTGGAGAATGTGGATAAGAAAACTGCAACCTTATATGAAATAGATGGGGGAGTAGTGGTGAAAAAAGTTGGTAGTGGCGCATTGAGCAAAACCAAAATGCAGGATGGTTTTGTAATAACAAGTGTAAATGGTATGACCATAAAAAATAAAGACGACTTAAAAGTAGCTTTAGCAAAAGGAAAAGGAAGTACAGTAAAAATTGAAGGTATATATCCCGGTTATGAAGGTAGTTATGGCTATCCGCTTAATCTTGGTGAAGAATAATTACGAATCAACAATAAATAATAAAATGGCTATCTGAAAAGATGGCCATTTTTATTTTCATCACTTTATTTTTCTTACTGCTTTTTTCCAAATCATCAATAGGGTTTATTGTGAATTTTTATTAATGATATTTAAATAACTCAATAATTCAGTTTAATTTGGGACACTAATCTCTAACCCATATGAATAAAAAACTGCTTTTCTGGAGTATTGTTGTTGCTTTAGGCGGATTCCTTTTTGGATTTGATGTAGCAGTTATTTCAGGTGCCGAACAAAAAATACAGGAAGTCTGGCAATTAAGCGATTTGCTCCATGGACAGGCTATTGCAATTGCCTTGTATGGTACAGTTTTAGGGTCTCTATTTGGTGGAATTCCTGCTGAAAAATATGGCAGAAAGAAAACCCTTTTTGTAATTGGAATTTTGTATTTCATTTCTTCTATAGGCTCTGCACTTTCAGATAATGTGTATGTTTTTATGATGTTCAGGTTGCTTGGCGGGCTGGGTGTGGGTGCATCATCTGTGGTGGCACCTATGTATATTACAGAAATAGCTCCTGCTAAAACAAGAGGAAGATTTGTAGCTACATTTCAATTCAATATTGTTTTTGGAATATTGGTTGCTTATTTTTCAAACTACCTGTTACACAACTTAGGCGAAAATAGCTGGAGATGGATGTTGGGTATTATGGCTGTTCCTTCGCTTGTCTATATACTACTTATGTTTTTTGTTCCCGAAAGCCCACGATGGCTCATAGTCCACAAAGGTGATTTTGATAGTTCAAGAAAAACGCTTGAAGTTTCTGACCCCGAAGGAGTTGATGAAGCTATTAGGGCAATTCAGCAGGCAATAGATGAAGACAAACAAAAAGAAAGTCTGGCGGTTTTTTTCTCGGGTAAGTTTACCGTGCCTATTATGCTTGCTTTTTTTATCGCATTGTTTAATCAATTGTCTGGAATTAATGCCATTATTTATTTTGCACCACGTGTATTTGAAATGGCAGGTATAGATCAATCGGCTGCATTTTTACAAAGTGCAGGTATAGGCCTTGTCAATCTGGTATTTACGCTCATTGGTTTAAATCTGATAGACAGGCTTGGCAGAAAAAAACTGATGCTGATTGGTTCTGTTGGGTATATTTTATCATTAAGTGCAATTGCTGCTGCATTTTATTTTCAATTTTCAGGAGGAATAATTGTCCCTGTATTGGTATTTGTTTTTATTGCATCTCATGCTATAGGACAAGGTGCGGTAATATGGGTATTTATTTCTGAAGTTTTCCCTAACAACGTAAGGGCCTATGGGCAGTCTCTTGGTTGCTCGGTGCATTGGATATTGGCTGCAATTATTACAAGTGTATTTCCGTTGTTGGCACATAGGTTTGGTGCAGCGCCGTTGTTTTTGTTTTTTGCATTGATGATGGTATTGCAACTTCTTTGGGTCATATTTAAAATGCCAGAAACAAAGGGGGTTTCACTGGAACAACTGGAGCAAAAGTTGGTGAGGGTTCATTAAAAATAAACTTTTTTTATACTGAATAGTTTGGGTTGATTAATTCTTAAGCATACAAATAATTGTTCTTTATGTATAGATTATTGGTTGTTTCATTTCTCTTTTTATTCTTTATGTCTTGTAAAGAAAAGCCTAAACAAATTGCAATGATGGATTACAAACCTGCATATCATTTCTCCCCCGATTCCAATTGGATGAATGACCCCAATGGTTTAGTTTATTATAATGGGGAATACCATTTGTTTTATCAATACAATCCGTTTGGAAATAAATGGGGGCACATGAGTTGGGCACATGCAGTCAGCAAAGACCTTATGCATTGGAAAGGATTACCAATTGCCCTTTACGAAGAAAAGAATACAAAGGACAATGATACCACCATGATATTTAGTGGCAGTGCAGTTATAGATTCACATAATACAAGCGGATTTGGTATTAATGGCAAAGGACCAATGCTAGCCATTTATACATCTCATGTTCATAATAATCTTGTACCTATTGCACAACACCAAAGCATTGCGTATAGCAACGATAATGGGGTGACATGGACAAAGTATACCGGTAACCCGGTCCTTGATATTAAATCCATAGAGTTTCGCGACCCCAAAGTGTTTTGGTATACTCCACAACAAAAATGGGTGATGGTAGTCTCCAAACCCGATGAACATGAAACATGGTTTTATCAATCAAAAAATTTGAAAGATTGGTCATTCATGAGCAAATGGGGTAAGAGTGGCGATACAGCCAGAGTTTGGGAATGTCCGGACCTGATAGAGTTGCCGGTTGCCGGTTTCAACGAAACCAAATGGGTATTGTTTAGTTCAGCCGGACATCCACAAAAGCCCTATGTAGGAATGCAATATTTTGTAGGCGATTTTGATGGTACAAAATTTACGCCTGATCATGAGTATAAAGAGCCTGTTTATTTAGATTTTGGAAAAGATTTTTACGCAGCAGTGTCCTACAACAATGCACCAAACAATAGAAAAATAATGGTAGGTTGGCTTAACAATTGGGAGTATGCCAATGACATACCTACCGGAGATAAATGGAGAGGTGCCTATGCCGTACCCCGTGAATTAAGCCTTGTAAAAGATGAAAAAGGATATAGACTTATTCAAAAGCCCGTGTCTGAATTTGATGCTGCAAGGAAAGAAGTTTTCTCTTTGAGCAACAAAAAAGTAGATTCAACATTTGACCTTACTTACAAAGGTGATTCGTATGAATTAGAGTTAACCATAGAGCCCGGCAAAGCCAAATATGCAGGCGTTAACATTTTAAAAAGTGAAGGAGAGTCAACCATCTTAAAATATGATGTTGGGCTAAATCAACTCTCATTAGACAGAACCCATTCGGGAAATGTTTCGTTTAATCCAAAGTTCCCTTCTATAGAAAAATCAACTGTATTTCTTAAAAACGGATTACTCCACTTAAGGGTTTTGGTAGATAAATCGGTTGTAGAAGTATTTGCAAACGGAGGGGAAACAACTATTACAGATTTGGTTTTCCCCACAAAGAAAGAAGGACAGATACAATTGTTTTCAGAAGATGGTAATGCTACTTTTAAAGAAGTAAAAGTCTATGCCATAAATAATTGATTCGCAGAAGGATTTACTGGCTTGCAAAAACCTTAAAATTCCATGCATTGAGTTGCATTTTGTTTGAAGTATACAATTCGCTGCTGAATATTTCTTTTAAATGCCTTTCTGTATTAAATCCGAAGAGCTCAAAATGCTGAATTTCATTCGAAAGGTTTAATACTACCAATATTTCATCCGTCTTATTTTTTCTTTTGTAACTTAAAATATTGTCTTGTGCAGAATTGTTGATTATGATTGTATCACTGTTTTCAGCTCCAACTATAAGTGCAGAATTTTTTTTACGTAATGCAAGTAGTATTTCATAGAAATGTTCTAATTGATTGTATTGTGGCCATTCAATTTCATCTTTATCAAAAAACAACAATCGTTTGGTATTGGGTATTTCTTGCCCGCTATAAATCAATGGAATACAGTTTTGCCATGTAGCACAAAGTACTGCAAAAGCTTTTGCCCCATTACCCATTCTTACCCATTCGCTTCCACTATGTGAGTTCTCGTCATGATTACTGGTAAAAAGCAACCGCAGCCCATCTTTAGGAAAATTTGTATGATATTTATTGAGTACTTCCTTTAGCTGCGAAAGGTTCAATTCTTTTCTATACAATTGCTCCATAGAATGAAGCAACTCCCAACCATAAGTAGCATCAAAAACATTGTGGTATTCTGGGTTTTCCGTTTCTGCAACCCAAATTAGTTGCTTTTCTTTATCAAGAGTTGAACGAACATACTCCCAAAAATCCAGTGTTACTAAATGTGCCATATCGCACCTGAAGCCATCAATATCGCATTCCTCGACCCAAAAGCGCATCGCATTCAACATTGCATCCCATAATGATTTATTGGTAAAATCCAGATCAACTACATCTTCCCAACCATGTGCATCATATAGTTCTCCATGATCTTTTTTTTTATAAAACTCCGGATGTTTTGCAATCCATTCATGATCCCAGCCGGTATGGTTGATTACCCAGTCTATAATAACTTTAAAACCAATTTCATGTGCATTTTTCACCAATGCTTTAAAGTCTTCCAGATTTCCAAATTCAGGATTTATAGCGGTATAACTACTGCATGCATAATAACTACCCAGCGTTCCCTTGCGGCCCAGGTGACTAATAGGGGTTATTGGCATAAACCACAAAATTTCAACTCCCATTTTTTGTAACCGAGGCAAATGTTGTTGAAATGCACTAAATGTTCCTTCTCTTGTATATTGCCTTGTATTTACTTCGTAAATGTTAGACGCCAAAGCCCATTCTACTGTTTTCATTTTTATGTTACATTAATCTATTGAAACACAAACTACCTTTATGTTGGCTATAAAACTATAGAGATTTTTTTTCGTTAGAATAATTATTGACTTTAACTATTACATTTCTATATGCATTGTAAATTAAATGTTTAACAAAAATGCAGATAGGTGATGGAAAATAATGGATGAATGTTAATAGTTGATGGGCTTGAAATTATATATTAAATATTATATCTACTGGTTAATAGAATGTAGCATCCAATAATTTGGATTAGGTGAATGTAGCCTTCAGAAGTTATACTAAACTTATTCGGGAAACCCGCTTTCCTATTACAATCAAATACGGAAGACTCCCTAATAGTAGCATTGCTGAAATCATTGTTTTTTAGGGAATATTATTTATATGGGTGAATTGGCCTTTACATGGTCGTACCTTTACCAAATGGATTTTTACGATTTAAAAGTTAGCAGAGAATTACTAGCCTGGCAAAACCAAATGATGATGAAGCCTTCATGGGTCAATCGTCTATCGAAAAAGTGGCAAGACAAGCTAAATAGTTTTATACCTGAAAAAGCCCACGCTATCATTACTTCTACTATTAAACAAATGTTTCGGGTTGTACTTTTTGGATCGGAACTTACAACCTCAAAAACACAGGCAGAAGGTAATCTTCAATTGCGGGAGGCAGTTATTCTGGAAAAAATTAAAGCCTATAAAAAGACAGCCGCTGTAGAAGGAGGAATAACCGGTGCCGGCGGCATATTGCTGGGCCTGGCCGACTTTCCATTGTTTTTGACGATTAAAATTAAGTTGCTTTTCGAAATAGGTGCCACCTATGGATTTGATATGTCTGATTATAAAGAAAGAGTATACCTGTTATCTGTATTTCAACTTGCATACTCTAGTCAGGAAAAACGAACAGAGGTGTATATGAGGATAAAAGATTGGAAAACCTTCAGTGCTAATTTGCCTGATGATATCCATCAATTTGATTGGCGAACTTTTCAGCAGGAATACCGGGATTATATTGACATCGTCAAGATGGCACAGCTAATTCCAATAATTGGTGCCCCGGTAGGTATTATTGCCAATTATACGTTGGTTACCAAGTTGGGAAAAATGGCAATGAATGCCTACAGAATGAGGTTGAAAGAAATGGAATTATTAGTGAATGGTTAACTTACGTCTGCTTGGTGTTTCTTTCAAAAAGAACAGGCACTATGCATTGCAGGGTGACATATAAAAATACTGAAGTTTTTAATAATTATTTATCTTAAGAAAATATTCATAAAGGGATATTAGGAAGGGGATAATCAATTGTAAATAGCTTCCGGAGGTTGGTTTATTATTACAGATGGAAGATTTTTATCTTTCACAATGATTGTTTTACAAAAGACCACCCTCTATCTAAAGAAAACAATCCACTACTTATCTTTGTATGTATAAACAACTATGAAGAAGTTCAACGTTCCAAATATATATCGTAGTCCGCTTATTTCTGGTATTAAGGAAAAAAGAAGATTGGCCGATAAACTAAAGAAGGATTTTACCCCAACCTTGCTCGATTTTGATTCAGTTCAGATATATCTTGCCCGTCATTTTGGTTTTTGCTATGGCGTAGAAAATGCAATCGAAATTGCTTTCAGGACAATAGATGAAAATCCTGGTAAGCGAATTTTTTTATTGAGTGAAATGATACACAATCCTCAAGTCAATGCTGATTTAACTTCCCGTGGCGTTCGTTTTTTGCAGGATACAAAAGGCAAACCATTGTTTAGTTTTGAAGAGTTAAATGCTGACGATATTGTTATGATACCTGCTTTTGGAACCACACTTGCAATTGAAGCAAGACTTCAAGAAATTGGTATCCAAATAGAAAAATACAATACTACCTGTCCTTTTGTAGAAAAAGTTTGGAACCGAAGCGAACAGATAGCTCAAAAAGGTTACAGCATTGTTGTACATGGCAAACCAACTCACGAAGAAACCCGTGCTACATTTAGTCATAGTGCAGCAAACACTCCTACAGTAGTCGTAAACGATATGGCCGAAACCATTGAACTTTCAAAATATATTACAGGGGAGAAACCTGCTGAACAATTTTACAACGAGTTTGCAGGCCGTTATTCTGAAGGGTTTGATATTAAGATTGATCTGCAACGAATTGGTGTTGTAAACCAAACCACTATGTTGGCAAGCGATACACAGGCCATAAGTGATTATCTTAAACAAATAATTTCCAATCATTATGGACTGAACGAGAATAGCATTGGTGAACGATTTGCAGACACAAGAGACACATTATGTTATGCAACCAACGATAATCAGTCGGCAGTATATGGGCTATTAGAAACAGAAGCAGATTTGGCTATAGTTGTTGGCGGCTACAACAGTAGTAATACTTCCCATCTCGTAGAACTCTGTGAAGAAAAATTGCCCACTTTTTATATTGATTCTGCTGATAAAATTATTTCTAAAGAAGAAATATTGCATTATAATTTTCATAACAAGCAAGAACTTCTTACGCACAACTATTTACCCCAACACTCCCCTGTAAAAGTTTTGATTACAAGTGGTGCAAGCTGCCCGGATGCAGTAGTAGAATCAGTAATTGAAAAAATACTTTCTTATTTTAACAAAGAGCAGGAATTAGATGTTTTGATAAATGAATACATTGATTCACCTAAATCACTCAATTAATTTCTTTTGATCTACGATTATATTATCTCCGGGTCGGGAGCAGCAGGTATGAGTTTGTTGTACCGAATGTTGAAACACCCTTTTTTCAAGGATAAGAGGATTTTAGTAGTTGATAAAGAGCAAAAAAATACCAATGATCATACTTGGTGCTTTTGGGAAAGCAAAAAAGGTGTTTTTGAAGCGATAGTACATCATCAATGGCAAGACGTACATTTCTATTCCAACTATTTTTCTGGTTTGCTTCATCTGGATCCATTTGTTTACAAGATGATACGGAGTATAGACCTTTATCAATTTGTAATGAATGAAGCTGCCAGGCATAACAATGTGACTTTCATCTATGGCCATATAACCGCTGTTTCTACTGAAGGTGAAAAAGCAATATTATTGATCGATAATAAGCAGTATGAGGCATATTATATTTTCAACAGTATATTGTTTGAAAAATATAAAGTACCTGATCGCAAGCATCATTTGCTACAACATTTCAAAGGACTTGTAATTGAAACTGTAGCACCGGTATTTAACGAGGCTGTAGCTACTTTAATGGATTTCAGAGTAAGTCAAAAACATGGTACAACCTTCATGTATGTATTACCTGTAGCCAATAATAGGGCATTGGTTGAATATACTTTATTTACAAGTCAGTTATTACAACAACAAGAATATACAATAGCACTTCAGGAGTATATTCATCAGGTTTTGCATATTGAGTCATACAAAGTAATAGAGGAAGAATTTGGAGTAATTCCTATGACTAATATTCATTTTAAAAAACAGCAGGGTAGAGTTATTAATGTAGGAACTGCAGGGGGGAATACAAAACCAAGTACAGGATACACGTTTCAATTTATTCAAAAACAATGCGATGAAATTATTGATGGTTTAGTAATGGGGAAATTGCTTTTGAAAACTTCTTTATCTCAAAAAATGTTTCTTTGGTATGATAGTGTTTTGCTTAATGTATTAAGTAACAATAGAATGGCAGGTGACCTCATTTTTTCTAAAATGTTTCAAAAAAATAAGCCGCATCAGGTTTTTAAATTTTTGGACAATGAAAGCAATTTGACAGAGGATATAAAAATTATTACTTCATTACCTACATTGCCTTTTTTAAAAGCAGGTTTTCAGGAAATGATTACGTAAAATGTTTCTATGAAATGATATATGGCATATTATTTCATGGGACTTGAGAAGAAGATATGTTTTAATCTTTTTGCTTCAAAAAGCTGAATTTTAACCATTTTCAGTATAATAAATGTATTGCTGTAACTTTTTGTCTTTATAACCGTTTTATTAAAAAAAACTACAAATGAAAAGTGCTGTTTCCCTGATTTTTCTATTATTAACGACTATATGTGCAAATGCACAGAACGTTGTATATGATGAAAATGCTGAAATAAGAGTAGTAGGAGAGTTTACTGGAATTGAAGTGTCAGGAACTGTATCCCTTTATTTGAGTCAGGGAAATACTCAGGGTGTTGCTGTAAGTGCGGGTGACTTTAAATACAATAATAAAATTAAAACCGAAGTGAAAAATGGGGTGCTGCATATTTCAGTAGAGGGCGGTATGTGGAATGGCTTTAATTGGGCAAACAAAAAACTTAAAGCTTATGTCACAGTAATTAACCTCAACAGAATAGAAGCTTCAGGTGCTACCTATGTTAGCACTAGTGGCACTATTAAAAGTGATGCCCTAAAATTAGAGATATCAGGAGCGAGTGAGATAAAAGGTGAATTAAATGTTGCAAAATTAAATATTGATGTAAGTGGTGCATCCGTTGCAAAACTTACCGGAAGAGCTGGAAATGCTATAATAGATGCATCAGGTGCGGCAACAATCGGTGGTTACAATTTTGAAATTGATTCCTGTAAAGCTTCCACTTCAGGTGCATCTGGTGTTCGTGTTTTTGTGAAGGATCAGTTAATTGCAGATGCAAGCGGAGGGTCCTTTATTTATTTTAAAGGCACTCCATTATCTACCAATCTCAATAGCAGTGCGGGTTCTACTATCAAAAACAAAACGGGGTCAGATTAGTTTTAGAATAATAAATTACAAATCATTTGGAGGGTAAACTTCCTGCCCTTACTTTTGCACTCAGATCGCGAAGTAGAGCAGCGGTAGCTCGTCGGGCTCATAACCCGAAGGTCGGAGGTTCGAACCCTCCCTTCGCAACAAGAACTAAAATAACCTCGATATTTCGGGGTTTTTTTATGCTCAATAAACAAAACTCAACTTTAAATGCTGTATGAATGTTTACAGTTTATGTATTGTATTCAAAGACTTTTGATAAAATTTATATTGGTTATTAGGGTAATCTACCTGAACGGTTAAAATCCCATAACGAACTAGGTCAAAAAGGTTGGACAAAAAATTTTAGACCCTGGGAATTATTTCATCGTGAGGAGTACGATGATAAATCTTCAGCAATGAAAAGAGAAAAGGAGTTAAAATCATTTCGTGGACGTGAGTGGATTAGAAATGAGTTTTTAGGTACTTAGGCTCATATCCGCCGGCTGGCGGACGGAGGTTCGAACCCTCCCTTCGCAACAATAGTATAAAAAGCCTGGAATTTTCCGGGTTTTTTTATGCACAATTTTGATTTCGGCGTGACTTATGCAAAAAATAGAATGGTCAATTAAGTTAAGCCTTTAAGACATTCCATAACCTTTTGCTCTGTTTCAATATCACTTAGCTCTTGCGGTAGAAATTTTTGCCCTATTAATTGCTCGTAAAGTTCTATATAGCGATTACTAATTGTTTGTATCCATTCTGTACTCATTTCAGGAACTGTTTGCCCTTCTTTACCCATAAAGTTGTTCGCTATTAACCATTCTCTTACAAACTCTTTACTAAGTTGTTTTTGGGGTTCATTTTTTTTCAATCTTTCATCAAATCCATCTGCATAAAAATATCTTGATGAATCAGGAGTATGTATTTCATCCATAAGGTAAATGGTATCACCAATTTTCCCGAATTCATATTTTGTATCAACTAAAATTAAACCTCTTTCTGCAGCTATTTCTTTTCCTCTGGCAAATAATGCTAAGGCATATTTTTCAAGCTGCAAATAGTCAGCTTCATTTACAATTCCACGAGATATTATTTCGGATTTTGAAATGTCTTCATCGTGCCCTTTTTCAGCTTTTGTTGTAGGGGTAATTATAGGAGTTGAAAAAAGATCATTTTCTCTAAGTCCATTAGGTAAATTAACACCACAGAGTGTTCGTATTCCCTGGCTATAGGTTCTCCATGCATGCCCTGTAAGATTGCCCCGAACTACAATCTCTACTTTAAATGGTATACATTTTTTTCCAACACTTACGTTGGGGGTAGGTGTTGCTAATAGCCAATTTGGACAAACATCACTTGTCTTATCAAGCATATAGGCTGCAATTTGGTTGAGTACCTGACCTTTGTAGGGTATAGGTGAAGGTAAAATAACATCAAATGCAGAAATACGGTTACTGGCAATCATAACCAATATTTCCTGCCCTATAAAATAAACATCTCTTACTTTACCACTATAGAAACTGGTTTGTTTTGGAAAATGAAATACTGACATTTGTCAAAGTTAATTGCTTCATTATTGCAAAAAGAATGCAACCCAATCAATGGGGAAAAATAGATTTACTTTTGACCAATATTAATTCAAATGCAAATAAAGTTTACTTACGAAAAAAGACAGGTCATACAAGCACTACGGCTACATTTTATTGGGCGAAAAGAGGTTAGGTTATTAATTATTCTTGTTAATATTTTTGCAGTATTAGCCGCCCTACTTTTTTATGTTCAAAAGATCTCTCCTCTTGCTTTTTTACTTAGTTCTTTATTATGGATATTTCTAATGATATCATTTTGGTATATTCTTCCCAATTCGGTATTTAAAAAAACATCCACCTTTAAAGATGCCTTTAAAATGCACCTGAATGAAAAGGGCATAATTATTGAAAACCCACGAGGTCAGGTAGAGTGGGAGTGGAATAAATTTTCACGAATGGTGGAAAGTCCCAATTTTTTTCATTTATATTTTGATAGTAAATCTTTTTTTCTTTTACCTAAACATACAGCAGATGAATCAATAGCAATATCAGAGATAAGAGACTTGCTAAAAACTAGGATTAAATAATGCATAGATTTTTATGATGAAGCCTGTATAATGGATTAATAATTGATCTGGTATAACTTAATATGTGGCAGTAGGTAAGTATGAGAAATAATAAAATTCAATTTAAGAATACTAATTTTAAAAACACTTCGTTACATAAAAAAAGCTTTTATTATACACTGAAATACATTTTTTATAAAATTATAATTTAAGGCTTAAAATTAAACTTTACATAAAATACAATTTCATCAAATGATATATAATAAGATCCTCGAAAATATTGTATTTCCCATTGGAGACAAGGTTTTGCATACGCATTTTATCAAAAAAATGAAATATTGGCGCAATGTGGTAGATAAAAAAAGTGCTAATGAGTTGCAACAAATGCAAAAAGAGAGATTACAGAAACTGCTACAACATACCGTACAAAATATTCCATTTTATAAAAATAAAAATATAAAGCTTTCCGGTAACCCTATTGCAGATATTAAGCAATTTCCAATCATGTATAAAAATGTTATCAAGGAAAACATTGCTGATATGTATTTGGGCGATAAAAGTAAAATGGTTGTGGAGAGAAGTAGCGGCTCATCGGGTGTACAGGGCGAAGTCTATATGACTCTAGATGAAAATGTAGGCTATATGGCTATTCAAACTTATCTGTGGGAATGGGGAGGTTACAAAGTAGGAACTCCATTGTTACAAACAGGTATTACACCCAACCGAGTAGGGATTAAGAAAATGAAAGATATGGCATTAAGAACATTTTATGTACCTGCTTTCAACCTTTCTCATGATGTAACCTTAGGTAATCTTCTAGAAGCTAAAAAGAAAGGATGCAAATATTTTGCTGGCTATGCTTCTTCTTTAAATGTGTATGCAGAAGTTGCATTAAAAGAAGGTTTAGATATAAAGTTTGATGGGGTCATCAGTTGGGGCGATAAACTTTTTGACAGTTATAAAAATACAATCAACAAAGCATTTGGCAATCCATCTATAGCTGAAGTTTATGGAACTACTGAAGGGTTTATGATGGCAGGTTTATGTCCACAGGGCAATCATCATATACTTACCCCACATGTATATCTTGAGTTGTTAGATAAAGACGGCAACGAGGTTAAACCTGGCGAATTGGGTTATGTAGTAGTTACAAGATTAGATGCATACAGTTTTCCTTTAGTCCGTTACTATCTTGGTGATATGGCCATAAAGCAAGATGAAAATGCAACCTGCGCTTGTGGCAGGCACTTCCCCATGTTACAAAAAATTGTTGGCAGAGATACTGATATAGTGCATACTCCACAAGGCAAAGCTCTTATTGTCCATTTCTTTACTTATGTTTTTGAACATCAGCCTACCATTCAGCAATTCAGGGTTATTCAACGTGTAGCCGGAAATATAGATATTGAATATATACCGGGTGCAGGTTTTACGCCTGATGTGTTAAATAAAATTTCAAGTATAATTTGTGAAAAAGCTGAGGAGGTTTTTCCTATAAAGTTTATAGAAGTAAAAGTGATTCCTCCTACCGCATCGGGTAAGCCACAATTGGTACTCAATACTGTAGTTAAGAAAATGCAGGATATGCCACAATTGCAACATCAATCTACGGATCAACAAAGTAGTGCAGCACCGGATAGAGATATTGTAAGAATGGTAAATGAAACGACTGATTACAGACCAAAATCAATTTACAGCAAATAAATAATCAACGGATTTAATTAGACATTAAATCTGAAGTGGAGAATATCTCCATCCTCAACCAAATAGTCCTTACCCTGTACAGCAAGCTTGCCATTGTCGCGGCAGGCGGCTTCTGAACCATATTTAATAAAGTCGTCGTATTTTATTACTTCTGCCCTGATAAACCCTTTTTCAAAATCGCTGTGAATGACACCGGCAGCCTGTGGTGCCAACATGCCTTTTGTTATAGTCCAGGCCCTTACTTCCTGCACTCCTGCAGTAAAATAAGTAGCAAGATTCAACAATCGGTAGGTAAATGTGATAAGCCTTGCAACACCACTTTCCTTTAGACCCATATCTTCAAGAAATAGTTGACGGTCATCGTAGCTTTCCATTACTGCAATCTCACTTTCTATAGCTGCACTGATTAACAGTATTTCAGCATTTTCACCTTTAACAGATTCTTTCAGTGCCTCTGAAAAATTATTTCCACTGACCACACTTTTCTCATCAACATTACAAACATAAATTACAGGCTTCATAGTCAACAAAAACAAGTCGTACAAGTGTTTCTCTTTGTCTTCTGCACTTACTTCAAAACTTCTGGCATTTTTCCCCTGCTCTACAAAAGTTTTTAATTCTTTCAGTAGTTCAAGACCACGAAGCAATTCTTTATCGCCTTGCTTTGCCATTTTTTCGCTTCGCGAAATTTTCTTTTCTATGCTATCAATGTCTTTAAGTTGAAGTTCGGTATCAATGATTTCCTTGTCCCTGACAGGGTTTACGCTTCCATCTACGTGAATGATGTTATCGTCTTCAAAACATCTTACCACATGTATAATGGCATCTGTATTTCTGATATTTCCCAAGAACTGATTTCCAAGCCCTTCACCCTGACTTGCACCTTTTACAAGTCCGGCTATGTCCACAATTTCTACTGTGGCCGGTACTACTCTTTGCGGCACAACAATTTTTTCTAATGCTATCAATCGCTCATCGGGTACGGTTATTACACCAATATTTGGCTCAATGGTACAAAACGGAAAATTAGCTGCAACGGCTTTTGCATTGCTCAATGCGTTGAATAATGTTGATTTACCCACATTTGGCAATCCTACTATACCTGCTTGAAGACCCATGATTTATGTTTAAAATTGTTAGCTGTAAAGTATAAAGTTTTAAGGATGAGTATTTATAATCTGAATTTGTTATTCAAAAAAATCCAGAGTTTCTAAATTGTTCAATCTTGTAACCTACTACCACAATTTCACAACTGTTATAAAATGGCGGCAAAAGTAAGTATTGGCTTTCAAAGTATAGGTGTATTATTGTAAAATGGTTTTTACAGAGGTTTTTATACCTAAATTAACGCCTAAACATTAAACTCTAAACCCTAAACAAGAATACATGGCTTTAAACATAGTATGGGTTGCTTTCATTATTATAGCATTTTGTATAGCATTAATCAAAACACTCTTTTTAGGTGATACTGTCATTTTTAAAACATTGGCCGACGGTCTTTTTGATGCCGCAAAGACATCGGTGACTGATGTTGCATTTCCGTTGGTAGGTACCATGGTTTTTTTTCTGGGTATTATGAATATTGCTGAAAAAGCAGGAGCGGTAGGATGGCTTGCCCGAAAGCTAAATCCATTTATGAAAAGGCTTTTTCCTGAAGTGCCGGATGGCCACCCCGCTATGGGGGAAATGGTGATGAACTTTAGCGCCAATTTATTAGGTCTGGATAATGCAGCAACACCCTTTGGATTGAAAGCTATGCAGAGTTTACAAACCCTGAATCCAGAAAAGGACAAAGCAACCAATTCGCAAATTATGTTTTTGGTGTTGCATACAAGTGGGCTTACTATTATTCCGCTCTCAATTATAACCTATCGCATAGCAGGAGGCAGCACACAGGCTACAAGCATTTTTATTCCTTGTGTGTTGGCTACGCTTTGCACAACATTGGCTTCCATTGTGGTGGTTAGTTTTATGCAAAAGGTAAAATGGGATATGGTGCTGATAGGTTCACTTGCCATTATGTTATTGTTCATTGGGGGAACACTCTTTGCCGTTGCATCAATGGCTGAAGAACAACGGGCTTTATTCAGCAATATAGTTGGAAATGCCTTGTTGCTTGCAATTGTTGTTGCCATTATTCTGGCAGGTGTCATAAAGAAGATTTCTGTTTTTGATGCATTTATGGAAGGTGCAAAAGATGGGTTCGGTGTGGTGCTAAAAATTATCCCTTATTTGGTTGGTTTTTTGGTGGCAATACGTTTATTCAGGGATAGTGGTGCACTTGGCTATATCACTGATGGAATAGCCTTCTTATTACAGAAGACCGGCATGAATACCGAATTTGTACCATCGTTGCCAGTTGCTATTATGAAACCATTTAGCGGCAGTGGTGCAAGGGGATTAATGTTAGACATCTTCAAAAATCCTGCTTATGGACCTGATAGTTTTGTTGGTAAAGTTTCCAGTATTTTTCAAGGGAGTGCAGATACTACTTTTTATATTATTGCGCTCTACTTTGGAAGTGTAGGAATAAAAAAAGTGCGACACGCAGTTTGGGCCGGTCTTTTAGCAGATGCTATAGGAGTGGTTGCAGCTATTTTTATTGGGTATTTTTTCTTTAAGTCGTAGGGGAGAGGTTTTAAGTTTTATTTTCATGAGCCTAAATTATCAGATCTATCACTTTTTGAATGAAGAGTTCAATATAAAAACAAATGATTTATTTTTCTTTTAGTTTGCTTTGTTACTTATATTTGGTAAGATGAATTATTGTAATGAGTTGATAATTATATTCACATATTGGAGGTAGATTTTTTAATGTATTTATGAAAAAACGCCATTAGGATTGTATAGGTTAGTAATAAAATTAATGATAAGACCCTGCTATAACTGTATTTGAAATATGCAAATAATACAAAGTATTCAAAATAGAATTTACGAAATAAGAGAAGAAAGAGTAATACTCGATTTTAATATTGCCTTGCTTTATGAGGTTGCAACCAAGGCATTAAACCAAGCAGTTAAACGAAATAGTAAACGTTTTCCCACGGATTTTATGTTTCGGCTTACACAAGATGAATGGCAGACTATCCAGTCACAATCTGTTACCGCATCACATTGAAAACCTTTTAGATGAAAAAGCTGCACAAAGAAAATGGGATGAAAGGGAGAGAATTGGATTTTCAAAATGATTCAATACAGTTTTTCTCGTGAATTTTTCGGCAGCGGGGCTAGTGCTGATAGACGAGTTTTTGTTAGCAATGAACTTTACAAAACGTTATTAAATTCTCAAATAGAAGGAGTAGACTTTGTTCCTGTATTTTAAATGTATTGCTTGGATTAAACTAGTTATTTAAGAAGTGCGGTTTTTCGGAAATAAACCCTCATCAAGAACAATCTATTTTGCCAACCCCCTTGCAATATTTGGGCTTTCGGGGTTTACGCTAAGTTTCAAAAGTTTTGGCTGTATAATCAAATCCCATGTCTTCCATAGGTACGGCACCGAGTAATACTTCGTTACCCATAATTATTGCCCCTACAAAACAACTTCTGTTTTCAAAACTTATCTTTACAGGCCCGGCATAAGGCACAGTGTGTGACCCTCCATCTGCTGTAGTAGCTTCCCTGGTTTCTAATGTTACAAGCTGCAGTTGTGTGGCTACATGTTGGGGGAGTACCAAATAAGTAGAACCTGTATCTACAAGACATTTTGTTACCATTGGTTTCAATTCTGCCTTTACAGGATTAGAAAGTGTTATTTGCGAATAGACTAAGCCCATAACTTTTATTATAAATTCAAAACTAAAATGTTTTTTAATTAAGCTTAAGACTAAGCAATTGCGGAATATAAAAGGGTTTCGCATTAAACCCTAAACTCTAAACCCACCTACAACTCCTTCTCCATTACAATATGAGGAATTGTTACTTCTATAAATTCCTTACCTGCAACTGTATAGCCTTGTTTTTCATAAAAGCCAACAGCGGTTTTTCGGGCATGCATGGTCATGAGTTTGTTGCCACGGTCACGGGCTATGTTTTCTGCAAATTGCATGAGTACTTTACCTATTCCCTTGTGTTGTAACCCCGGTTTTACTGCCATTTGGCGAAGCCGTACTGAAGTAGGGTTTACTTGAGTAAGCATACAACAGCCCAATATTTCATCATCTTCATAAGCGGCTATATGGATGTCGCTTTTTTCATTTTCAATATCTTCCTTAGAAAAATCAAGCCCTAAAGGTTTGCGCAATATTTGCATACGCAAATCGAGTATTTGCTTGTATTCTTTAGAGCCGTAGTCTATTATTTTTAGTGGCATAGATAGATTTAATGAAGAAATATACTTTGTACAAAAATAGAATTTAATGATTGTAAATCTCCTGTAATTTTTTCGATTTTCAAATATTAATATTTAAACAGTTTTTCTATTATAACACAAGAGAAAGTTAACGGAAAACGTCATTTATTAAAACTTTACATTTGTGGATATTTGAATGTAAAACAAAATCACATGCTCAAAAGAATCATCACTTCCATATTTCTCATTATACTTTTGATTTCAGCAGCGCATTTATCAAATGCTGCCGAAAATAAAATAGAATCCAAAGCTGAATTGAAATCTGTTACCGTTTATAAATCAGGTGCTGAATTATTACATTTTACACAAGCCAACCTTATAAAAGGAAACAATGAACTGGTAATAGAAAATATTGCCAATGCTGTTGATATCAACAGTATTCAGATAAAAACAGCTTCTGCTGTAACCCTTATGGGTATTGAGTTTAGCAATAACTATATGCTTCCGGGTGAAAAATCTGTAAGAATGAAAAACCTGGAAGACTCTCTAGAGAAGTTGCAGGTGAACTGGAACCGTCTGAATAACGGAATTACTAACAATGAAGAGTTGATGCAGGTGCTTAGGATGAACCGGGATTTGAAAGGTACACAAAGTGGTATGAGTGTTATTGAATTAACCAAACTGATGGACTACTACAAATCTAAAATGGAGGAACTTCAACTTGTGAAAACAACGCTTTCTGACAAAATCAATAAAGTAAATGAGCAAAAAGTAAAAATTCAAAGTCAGATAGATGAAGAAAACAGTAAGAATACAACATCGGCAGGGAGGTTAATCTTACAACTTTCTGTGGCT
>JANPGE010000297.1:0-1540 GCA_031423805.1 Segetibacter sp.
CCGCTCAAAAACTGACTGATCTCTGCTTTGGATTTTGCTGTGGGGTTTACGATAGATATTAAATCCTGCGTCATTACAGCTTCTCTGAAACCGAGGTAATATTGGTTGCCAATAAGAGATAATGAAATTAATTGCAATTCGCTGCCAATAGGTATGTTTGGCGCATTAAAACTGCGGGAAGCATAATCACCATTTAGTTGCACTACAATTTTTCGTTGTTTAAGAATTGCAAAAACAGCCGTATTGTTATTGGTAAAAATGGGAGGAAGAGTTATGTTGATTTTGCTTTTACTCAAAGTGGTATCTACAGGTTTCAGGCAATTGATCCAATTGGTTTTACCGGCAAATAGTTGATAGCCTTTAGTTGTTCCTAAACTGTCCTGATGTACAAATGGAGTAATAAAAGATGAATCAACATTGTGCATCCAAACAAAGAAGGGGTTAGTACCTACAGGAAAGGGCAACTGTGGTTGGCTGTTACCAAAAAAAACATCCATTCCATTGGTTGGGTATGGGTCTCTTATTGTAAAAAATAATTTTTTCCCAGGTAGTAAAGTTAGTTCC
Source organism: Segetibacter sp. (assembly GCA_031423805.1). GTDB lineage: Bacteria > Bacteroidota > Bacteroidia > Chitinophagales > Chitinophagaceae > Segetibacter. The sequence continues at coordinate 565 of JANPGE010000297.1, forward strand.
TGATCTGCTCTGAAAAATTTAACCTGAAAAGCGCTAACACTCTCCATCAACTGACCATAACTTGTAGTAGGTCTTGCATATCTTATAAAATCTCCCCTGCGAATCACGTGTCTTAACTCTATCCTGACCTTTCCGGGTGTAGCAGGTGTACCATTTACATTCTCTAAACAAGCCGCAGGAATTGCAACATCAAGATTTGCATTTACCCGAAAAAGTGCACTTCCCGTAACATTGAAAGAATCTATAAAGGGCGTTAAAGCAAGTCCGTCAAATAAGTTGTTTGAAACTGCATTTGCATTAAGATTGTGATTCCACGAAGTATCGTTGACAGGAGTATTATAAAGTAAGAAATAATCAGAATTTTCCTTGGAACATCCCACAGTTAACAAACAAACTACAATAAGAAAAGATAAAAATTGTCTCATCATCTATAAAAAATCAGTCTTTGGTTGTGAGATACATTGGTTGATTATTTCGCTGCCCCTGAACCATTTAATTTAAAACGTATTCCCAATAATACACCTGCCGTATGAAACCTTTGGGTAAACGGACTTGCGTTTGTGGTTCGGTCAGATAAGCTATACCTAAGGTAGGGTTCCGCAAAAAAGGAAGTGCTGTTGCTTATCTCTTTTATAAATGAAAGACCGGCATACAAACCCACCCCAACTTTCTTTTTAAATATTGCGGGACCACTTTTAGAAAATGAAGCCGGACGATAACTTGTATCTAAAAATTCGCCCTGTTGTGTGGAGGAAAGATTAAAGATTGCGCCTCCGTTTATATTTGCTTTCCAACCTTCACCATTTAATTCATAACCAAGAATAACAGGCACATCCCAACTTCTATAGTGGTTATAAGTTGTTTTAACTCTATAGCCAATTTGTTCAACCAATGATGTATCCCTGATAGTAGTAGTTGTTCCGTTTGAGTTTGTAATAGTCCTGATAGTAATTACAGTACTAACCGTACGTTCGTT
>JANPGE010000298.1:0-33286 GCA_031423805.1 Segetibacter sp.
TTAGTTCCCTTGAAATGCTTAGCGATTTCATCTGTGACATCACAAAAAATATAGAAAAATCAACCGTAAAAAATATATGCGCATTCGACTATGTTTTTCAAAACAAATTTTGGACTATATTGTAATTCATTTTGGTATTACTCAAATGCGCTGTTACACTAAATTTTTGGATACCATTTAGGCACTAGAATAATCTTACTACCTTTCTGTTTATATTCATTACTAATCCCATTTTGATATGACAGACATCCTAATAATCGGTGCAGGTGCATCGGGTCTTATAGCGGCAAAACTATTGTCGGCAGCAGGTTACAAGGTTACAATACTTGAAGCAAGAGATCGTATTGGTGGCAGGATTCATACCGTTGACAATGTTGAGTATGGTGCTGAATTTATTCACGGCAAACTGCCTCTAACCTTATCATTGTTAAAAGAAGCCGGCATCAAGAAAAGTAAAATTAAAGGCAGCTATTTACAATTTACAAATGGTAAATGGAAACAGGACAATGGAGGTTTTGAACATGCTGATTTACTTATCAAACAATTAAAATTGTTGAAGGAAGATATGAGCATTTCAACTTTTCTTGCAACTCATTTCTCTGCAAATAAGTTTGCCAAACTTCGTGAATCTTTGACGTCTTACATAGAGGGTTATTATTCGGGAGACATAACAAAAAGCAGCGCCAAAGCATTTATTGAAGAGTTTAATAGTGAAGATGAAGACCAATACAGGCCTGCAAATGGCTATGTAGAACTGATGCAATATTTACTTGGCAGTTTAAAAAAAACAGGCGGTAAAATTCATTTATCTACAGTAGTTAAAGAAATAAAATGGCGTAAGGATTTTGTAGAAATTGTGGATGAAAACAATAAAAGTTATTCAGCAAAAAAGGTAATTGCAACCATTCCATTAGGAGTATGGACCGCAAACAAACGTGCAAAAGGTGCTATTAATTTCTTACCGACAATTCCTGAAAAAATACAAGCAGCAAAGCAATTGGGTTTTGGTGCAGTAATAAAAATATTGCTCAAATTTAAAACCGTACTTACAGAAGACCCTGTTATTTTAAAGAAAGCCGGCGTTGGGTTAAATGAAGTCTTATTTGCCTTCAGCGAAGAAAGCATACCTACATGGTGGACACAGTTACCTTTGAAATCTTCATTACTTACAGGATGGCTATCGGGACCACAAGCTGCTAAATTAAAGGGTTCAAAAGATGATGTAATAAAAGAAATGGCTTTGCAGTCTCTTGCAAAAATTTTACAAACCGATAAAAACATTTTAAAAGAAAATCTGGAATGGTCTAAGGTATGTAACTGGACAGCAGACCCTTTTACCCGAGGTTCATATTCCTACTCAACTTTGCATACAACTGAAGCAAGAAAAATATTATCTACCCCAATAGAACAAACCCTGTTCTTTGCCGGCGAAGCCTTATACGACGGCCATGAAATGGGAACTGTAGAAGCCGCACTAACCACCGGAAAAGAAGTTGCAAATCAAATAATTAATCTAAAGTAACAAATATCTTTGTGCCCGTTGCATTCTTTGTCCCCTTTGTGTGAAATCAAAACTAAATCAACTCCTTCAACTTCTCCACCACTACATCCACCTCTGCTTTTGTATTAAACTTGCTGAATGAAAACCTCACAGTAGCCATGCTGCTACCCGGATGTAAAGCCCTGATAACGTGACTTCCGGCATCGGCACCGCTGCTACATGCACTACCACCACTGACACAGATATTGTTGATATCCATATTAAATAGTAACATTTCGCTCTTATCTGTTTTAGGGAAGTTTACACTCAAAACTGTATAAAGAGAATTTCCCGATGGGTCACCATTGAAAGAAATGTTGGGAATATTTTTTTCCAATTGTTCTTTCAGGTACATTTTTATGTTACCTATAAAAGCGCTGTCTTTTTCATAATTCGCAGTAGCCATTTCCAATGCTTTAGCAAAGCCAACAATGCCATATAGATTTTCTGTACCTGCCCTCATGTTGCGTTCCTGACCGCCGCCAAATACAAAAGGTTTTATTTTTATCCTGTCGTTGATGTACAACAAACCAACACCTTTAGGTCCATGAAATTTATGTCCTGCACCGGTAATGAAATCAACAGGAGTATTTTTTAAATCAAAAGGAAAATGGCCCACTGTCTGCACCGTATCGCTATGAAAAATTGCTTGATATTTTCTGCACAGTTCTCCCACTGCTTGTATGTCTATCATTACACCTGTTTCGTTGTTGGCATGCATGAGTGTAACAAGGCATTTATCGCCACATTCAGCTAGTATTTTTTCCAGGTCAGCCATGTCAATAGCGCCTGTTGGCAGCAGTTGTACAAAACTCAATTTAACCGCACCAGTATGGTGCAGATGCTCCACTGTATGCAGCGTAGCATGGTGTTCTGTTTTGCTGGAGATAATGTGCGTACAGCCCAAATCCCTTACAGCAGCATTAATAGCAGTGTTGCTGCTTTCTGTTCCACCGCTGGTAAAAAATATTTCTCCCGGATGTGCATTCAATATTTTAGCAACCGTTTTTCTTGCGTTTTCAATAGCTGTACGGCTTTCTCTGCCATAACTGTATATGGATGACGGGTTACCATAACAAGTTGTCAAATAAGGCATCATAGCCTCCAACACTTGCGGATCGAGGCAGGTAGTAGCGGCATTGTCAAAATAAATACGGTGGGGCATTATAAAATGTATTTTAGGGCTGTTGCAATCGGTTAATATTAAGAATTTCTTGCTTTTTGCTCAACTCCATAGAAACCTGTTAATTGCTGTACGCACAATGCAATATCGTATGTAAAAAGTGTTAGCAAACAATCGTTTCTCTGGGTACAAAAGCGCCGCAAAACTACAATTTAAAGGGGAAAAGAAATAACAGAACCCGCACAAGATACATTTGGGATTTTTGCAAGATTTTTAAACCCAGATAGGACTTCAATATTTGTAGAAATTCAAATCCACATACCCTCAAATCCCGCTATTCGGAATAAGCTCATCCTCACCAAATGTTCGACACCTAACGGAGTCGCAAAATTAAGAGGGGAAACATTGCATTACAAATATTTGACTCCGATGGAGTCTTTTACCAAACCAACTTTACATCATAATTCCCAAACTCCCCATCTTTTGAAATAATCGTCATCCCATTCACCTTTGCCTGCGATATAATGATTCTGTCAAAAGGGTCACGATGATGAAATGGTAATGTAGAAACGGTTAGCGTATCTGCAAATGTTACCGGCAATATTTCAAAACCATTTTCTTCCAACTTCCCTGCAAGCTGGTAAAGTGGCGTTTTAAGTTCAAGTTTATTTATGCTAGTTTTAATCGCAATTTCCCAAATGGAGGCTATACTTACAAAGTTGCTTACAAGCTCTTTGGTAATCAATTCACGGGCAACTTTTGAAAGCTCTTTATCACCATTCAGGAACCAAATAAATGTGTGCGTATCCAGTAAATTCTTTTCCATTTACATGTAGTCTTTAAAATCTTCCAAAGGCTCATCAAATCCCGGCTTTATCACAAACATCCCTTTCGCACTCCCAAAAACGGGTTTAACTTTTTGTTGTTTCTTTTCTGTCTTTGCCGTCAAAAAATCAATAAAATCCACCACCTCCGATTTCAGGTTTTCAGGCAAAGAAGTGATTTTATTTAGTAAAAGAACGTTATCCACGTTTATTCATTTTAGTTAATCAAATTTAAACTAAAATAGTAATAGATTCTCATTTCACCAGTTTACTACTGTTTTTAGTCCCCCATTTTGCATTTACCTGGACTGCCGGCTTATCCATTTCTTTCTCCTCCACTTGAACGGGCATAGTTCAAAAAGTCTTGTAAGTCTTCTTTATCTAGGGATGCCTGCTGCCAAATGATTACTTCGTTTGTTCAATAAACTCAACATAAAAGGATTTGTAAAAAGTCAATAATTTATTTCTCCTCTAGCTGGTTTATCGATTGCTCCGCAGTCAGATAAGTCGCTTCATCTTCCCGTAACCTTTCGTCCAAAATAGTTTTCTCTTCTTCTGTGAGATGCTCATCTTCCTCTTCCACCGTTATTGTAATGGCCTGTGATTTAAAAGTCGTCTTAATCGCTTCCAGAATATCTTGATTCACATCTTGCACAGATGATAAATGATATATGGTGTACATAAAGCTTGATTTCTTTTATAAAGTTAATGTCTTACTAGTTATGATAAAAACGAAGCATCGCCTCAACTGGTTTAAGCGAACGTAAATCTACTCATGAAACCCAAGTCGACCATAGTAAAATCAGACAAGTTATGACCGTTATATATAAACCAGTTTCAAATCAATTTTGCATTTCAAATTTAAGCAATAATCTATTGTGCTATTTTATTTCATATTTTCAAAAAAATTACGGAGAGAAGTTGTTGGTAGGCTTTGCCATACTAACAAGGGCAAAAAAAAACAAAACAGTTAATTACCAAAAAAGTGTTGGAATGGGCGCCTCCCCTTCTTTGAATAATTCCTTGTCTTTAAGAATTTTATGACTGAAATACTTTTCGTTGAGATTACTTCAGTTCCTTGGTTCGAGTGCCTTATAAAAATATAATCTTGTGTTTTTCCAATAAAATAATTCACCGAGTCAAGCATTAAAAGATTCCCATTTGTAAGTTGAATAATTGTGCTGTCGAATCTTTTGTTGTGTTCAATATCTGAAACTGCAACTTCGCCAGTTAAACTAGAAAAATAAGCTAAAAGCATTGCTAAACAGAAAAAAATACTGAAATAGTTAGAATTTGCAATTCTCTTGTTTATTTTTTGACCCCGCTTTTTTTCCAACCAAAACAACACTATAAAAAATGGCAAATAGAGACACAAAATTAAAAAGTCAAAATTTTTGACTACAAAAGAAAGTATGGCAATTAAGATTAATACAAATGAATTAAAAAATATAAATCTTGAATTTAAGTGACAATATACCATTATACGACGAGAGCCAAAATCAGTATATTTTTTATATACATTACGAATATAGGGTAATCGTGTAACAGGAAATGATCTTTTAAGTAATAAATAAAAAAAAGCGAAAAATAATACTACTAATAAAATAACAAATGAAAATAATAAAAAGCTGGTAAGGATTTCTCCAAAATTTAAATACTCAAGTATATTAATGTCATAATATTCATAAATAACTCCAAGACGTGTAGTACCTAAAATTATTAGTAATGCTGATATTAACGGCATAAAATCTTTAACTTTCAAATCGGACATAGTCTACCTTTATTTATTAAAATTATCCCCGCTGATTTAAGTTTAAGCAAAGCGCAACTTAAATCTACACATGAAACCCAGGTCTGCTAGCGGCACATTTAAACAAGTTTAAATTCAATTTGGTCTTTCAAATTTAAGTAATAATCTATTGTGCTATTTTATTTGATAATTTAAAAAAAATAACGACCAAGAGTTGTTGGTAGGCTTTGCCATACCAACAACGGCTATTATATTTTCGTACTGCTTTATTATCAAACCAATTTCAAGACAAACACTCACTTTCCCACATTTCCCAAATCATACTTTACAAAGCCTTTCAACTGATAAGAGGAAAGTACCGTCTGCGCAGTGATTGAAATTTTAACTTCAGGCAAAATATCTTCTTTTTTAAATTTAAAAAATGACATAGCTTGTCCGCAGGCTATAAACTTTGCGCCAAGTTGTTGTTCCAGGCTTTTAATAAGCTTTAGGTTAGGGTTATCTGTTTTGTATCTGTCTTTGTAATGCTCATTGGTACTTATGGCATTCAATGCACCGCCATGTACTACAATAACAGGCGTTATTTTATTGATTGGTATTCCCGAGGCTACATGCAGGTTAAGTATCCTTGCAACTTCTACTAGTCCGAGATTGTTGCTGCTGCTTGTAGAGTCAGGGTTGTTGGCTGTAAGCTCAAACATTAGTTTATACTCAATTTTTGGATCCGGTATTTCTGTTGGGTTTGTTACAGGAAGAACACCTGAATAATCGCCACCGTTCAATACAGGAAATTGTGCTGTGCTTTTCAACTTTTCCCAAAAGGCTGCTTCTGCAAATTCCATTTCTATTTTCACTGAATCAGCATGAATCATGGCCCGGAGACTACTATCTTTTTTTGCCAATAATATGCTATCCATATTCACCTTTTGGGCAAACATTGGCAAGCTGAAAAGGGTAGCAATTACAAGTACAATTGTCTTTCTCATGTTGTTAGTTTTAGAAACTGAATTTACAACAATAATTTAGTGAAAATAAATTTTTTCTGAAAAGAGTGAACAACTCTCAAGGCTTATTTATTGATTTCAAAATCAATAATAATTCAACGAATACAAATAATTTTCTTGATGACAATATGAATTAGTGCAATTGCTTATTAAAAAACAAAAGCCGCCTTACAGGCAGCTTTTCTATAAATTACAAACAATAGATTTTTACTCTATCCAACTCTCCGTATATCCCGGATTCTCAATTTCCAAAGCTTGTTTTGTCAGCATTAGTGGATGAAAAGTATCTACCATTACAGCAAGCTCTTTTGTTTCTTTAGCTCCGATGCTTTTCTTAACCGTTCCCGGGTGTGGACCGTGCGGAATGCCTGCAGGGTGCAGCGTCATCATGCCACGGGTTACGTGTTTGCGGCTCATAAAATCGCCATCAACATAGTACAAGAGTTCATCGCTGTCTATGTTGCTGTGGTTGTATGGTGCAGGTATCGATTCAGGATGATAGTCATACAATCGTGGTACGAACGAACAGACTACATAGTTGTTTGCCTCAAACGTTTGGTGTACAGGTGGTGGTTGGTGTACACGCCCTGTAATGGGCTCAAAATCATGAATTGAAAATGCAAACGGATAGCAACAACCATCCCAACCTACTACATCAAAAGGATGTGATGCATAATGGATATTGTACAATACACCTTTCTTTTTTGTCCGCACCAGAAAGTCACCTTTAGCATCGTGGGTTATTAAATCTGATGGGGGTCTTATATCTCTTTCACAATAAGGCGAATGTTCGAGCAACTGTCCGTATTTGCTCAAATATCTTTTTGGAAAACGAATTGGGCTAAAGGATTCAACAATGAACAGGCGGTTATTCTCATCGTTGAAATGTATTTGATACATGGTGCCTCTTGGTATTACCAAATAGTCGCCATAAGAAAAAGTGATGTTCCCATACATGGTTTGTAAGGTACCCGAGCCTTCGTGTATAAACAGCATTTCATCAGCATCAGCATTTTTATAAAAATAAGTGGTAACGCTGTGTTGCGGTGCGGCACATACTATGTGAACATCGTTGTTTACTAAAATGGGAACCCTGCTGTCAAGAAAGTCTTTGGCAGGCTTTACCCGGAAGCCGTCAAGGCTGCGATGTTTAAGCATTTTTTCTTCGGCTATATCAGGGGCAACATTTACAGGCTTTTCAGTCTTTATTATTTGCGTTGGCGGATGTACATGATACAGTAAAGAATAATCGTTTGAAAATCCTTCGGTAGAAAACAATTGCTCGGAATACAATTCACCATCTTCCTTTCTGAATTGTGTATGGCGCTTGTGTGGTATGTTTCCGAGTTTATGATATTGTGGCATAGAAAACTGTTTAGTGTTGAATGTTTAGTGTTTAATTAGATTGGCGGAAAAGACTGTGTACAGATAAGGAGAATGCTTTTCAGGCTTTCTGCTAAAAATTTAATTATCGCAATAACTTCATATTTACAAAGTCGCAAATCACAATTTCATTGGTCAGGCTAATAAATGCAACCATATACTTTTTTCTAAAAATAGCACACTTGTATTCTGATGCACGCCATTTTCTGTTGCGGCAAGGTGCATGTTCAAGTGTGTTATCAGATAATTTTTCAAAAAAGGCAAAGGCTTCATCCACAAATTTCTTTGCAGTTTTAGGCAAGCCCTCGCCTTCAATGTAAAAGGCAATTTCCGCTACAATAATGGCGGCAGGATATAGGATTGTTACTTCTCTTTTGCCCAAGTGTCAATCAATTTGTAAGCAAGCTTTTTGCCCTCACTTAATGAAATTTTTTTAACTGGTTCATTTTTACGTGCCGCTAATAATTGTAACTCCTCAAATTTTTTTTCCTCAATGACTACGTATTTTTTTTTGTCAAGAACTATTGTGTTCATACTTCTTCTTTTATGTGTTTTCCAAAGATACAATCTGTTATAAACAAATGTTTTTAAAAATCCTAAAACCCAAACATTAAACCCTTAGCTCCATTACAGATTTCCCCTTTCCGCTTGTTCTCTTTCTATCGCTTCGAACAATGCTTTAAAGTTTCCTTTGCCAAAGCTTTTTGCTCCTTTACGTTGAATGATTTCGAAGAACAATGTGGGCCTGTCTTCTACCGGGCGGGTAAAAAGTTGTAGCAAGTAACCTTCATTGTCTCTATCAACCAAAATACCCAATTCTTTTAATGGCTCCAGGTCTTCGTCTATGTGGCCCACACGGTCGAGCAAATCATCGTAGTAACTATTAGGAACTTTCAAAAATTCTACACCACGGCTCATAAGGTCTTTCACTGTTTTAACAATATCGTTGGTAGCCATAGCAACATGTTGTACGCCTTCGCCGTCGTAAAACTCAAGGTATTCTTCTACCTGCGATTTCTTTTTGCCTTCTGCCGGTTCATTGATTGGAAACTTAACAAATCCATTGCCATTGCTCATTACCTTACTCATGAGTGCAGAGTATTCTGTAGAAATATCTTCATCGTCGAATGATAAAATATTTTTGAATCCCATTACATCTTCATAAAACTTTACCCACTTATTCATTTGGTTCCAGCCCACATTTCCTACGCAATGATCTACATATAAAAGACCTGTATCAGTCGGTTGAAAATGAGGATTACTCCATGCCCTAAATCCCGGCATGAAAACACCTTTGTAGTTTTTTCTTTCGATGAAAAGATGTGCAGTGTCTCCGTATAAACTAATTCCACTTAAAACAACTTCGCCTGTGCTGTCTGTGATTGTTTGGGGTTGCATATAATTTTCAGCACCGCGGCTTGTGGTTTGCTTCCACGCATCGGTAGCATCATCCACCATTAATGCCAGGTGTTTAACACCATCACCATGTTTGTAAATATGGTCTGCAATTGGATTGTTTGCACGAATAGGTGTTGTCAATACAATAGTCAATTTATTCTGTCGAACTGCATAACTTGCTTTGTCCATAACCCCTGTTTCAGGGCCTGCATAGGCAAGTGCCTGAAAGCCAAATGCACTCATGTAAAAATGGGCTGCCTGCTTGGCATTGCCGACATAAAACTCTACATAATCAGTTCCGTGTAGCGGTAGAAAATCTGTACCGGTTTTTAATATTTCTTGATCTGCTGTAATTGTTGACACGATATTAGGTGTTAAGTGTGAGGTGATAGGTGTTAAGTAAAAGACGATAAGAAATATGCAAGAATTATAACGTTTCTAATATTACAATTCTGAATTCATAAATTATATTTCGAATCGGCAGCCAATGCTTCCATGAGGCAGACGTAAGAATTACATCTTTTATTGAAAATTTTATGTGGGTAGTCAGGCTTCATACAGGTGTGGTGTGAAATTACGATTATTTGACAGGCTATTTCAAAATTCCAATACAAAATTTACTCTGAAACTATAAATTTCATTATACCGCTCAAAAATTTTTATTTGAATACAAGTTGATTCAATATAATATTTCTCCTACTAATCTGTTTAATATACCATAATTAAATATAAATAAAGGTCCCATTTCCTTCCCTGGGATGCATTTAACCGCAAAAGACAATCACATAACCCTTTTATTCATTTTTTAAAAAAATAAATATGAATTATTACAACCTGACCTAATATTGTTTACTTTTAAATTCTATGAAATACTTTACCTCCATATTCTTATCAGTTTTACTGTATTGCAATCTTTTTTCACAAGATATAAGTGGGTTATGGGTTGGCTCACTTTATAATGACTCTACACAACAAAATTATTATTACCAACTGGCTATAAGTCAAAATAATGGTAAATATCTGGGCTATTCTTATACAACTTTTGTTGTAAATGGCAAAACCGTTATTGGCATTAAATCATTAAAAGTTATTCCCCAAAAATCAGGTTTTATTTTTGAGGATGAGGAATTACTCTTTAACAATTATCCGATAGCACCCCCAAAAGGAGTAAAACAAATTACTGCTCTTTCGTTATCAGAAACCGATAAAGTAAAAATATTGAGTGGTAGGTTTAGAACAACCCGTACTAAACAATATGGGCGGCTTGTGACGGGAAATGTAATTTTAGGAGAAAAGCAAGAATTAGCTAATGATAAACTATTGATTGAATTAGAAAAATTAGGACTAACAAAGAATTTATCATTTTATAAACCCGCTACCCCGTTACAGAAAACTCCACTTACAATAAAGGAAGTAGATTACAAAAACACAAAAATTGACATTAAAATTGTTGCACCGCCAACAGATCCCTTGTTAGAAATTGAAAAAAGAAAAATTGAAACCATTCAAACAATTTATTTTACTGCTGATAGTATTACTCTTCAATTGTTTGACAATGGTTTTGTAGATGGTGATTCAGTGAGTTTGATAGTGAATGGGAAAATTGAACTTGAACACCTGAGTCTTTCAACAAAAGCTATTACAAAAACAATAGCTGCAAAAGGCGATTCACTTAAGATAATAATGTACGCCGAAAACCTTGGCAGCATAGCACCCAATACAGGTTTGCTGATAATTTATGATGGTAAAATACGACACGAAATAAGATTTGAAGGCGACCTTGAAAACAATGCAGCCATTTTACTTAAAAGAATGCGTTGACCTATAAAAAATCATTTTTTCATAAAATTTACACCAAATTATTTAGCTTAATTTTGCATAATAAAAATAATTTTTATGAAAAAAGTTCTATTACTTGTCTTTTCATTAAGCTTGTTGCATGTAGTAAATTCACAGGTCACTCAACTTAATTCTAATCAGTCTTTAAACATTCAATTTGCCCTTGATTTTACAAAGGGATTATTTGTTTCAGAAATTGATAGTACGCTTTGGGTATCTGATGGTACACCTGCAGGCACCATACAATTATCCTCCACTATTTACTTTAGAGCAAATGGTGGTTTGCTTAATGGCAAATTTTACTTTGCTGCAACTTCAGCAGCGACAGGCACAGAACTGTATAGTACAGATGGAACAGTAGCGGGAACCAGTTTGGTAAAGGACATTTATCCCGGCACTATTGGGTCATTTCCTTATCAAAACTTTGCACTCTTAAATGGTTATTTATATTTTACTGCAATTACTGCTGCTGAAGGTCGTGAGTTGTGGCGAACAGACGGTACCGCAGCAGGCACAACGCTTGTAAAAGATATTTTTCCGGGTTCAAGCAGTAGCAATACCGGTACCGGATATAATATAATGTCTAATGGTTCATTCTTATTATTTGGGGCTTCTGACTCACCCGGCAATATTGAGCTTTGGAAATCTGACGGAACAGCCTCGGGAACAATGCTTGTAAAGGATATTAATACCTATGCGGGGTTTGGTTCTAAACCGGATTTTTTCAACAACATTGGAGGCGCTATTTTGTTTATGGCCAATGATAGTACTCATGGTGCAGAAATTTGGAAAACTGATGGAACCACTGCGGGTACTACTTTGCTAAAAGATATTAATCCCGGTATGGCTTCCTCAATAACCTATGCTTACTTTAGACAGGTGAATGGCAGGTATTTTTTTACAGCAGATAATGGCACTAATGGTAATGAGCTATGGAGTACTGATGGTACAAGTGCCAATACCACGATGATAAAGGATATCTTTCCAGGAAGTACAGGTTCTTTTGCTACTATGTACAATTCTATAAAAGTAGGTAATAAAGTTATTTTTACTGCAGCAGATTTATTATCAGGCTATGAGTTGTGGGAGAGTGATGGTACTGCTACCGGAACCAAATTATTAAAAGATATTGATCCTGCCACCAACAGTTCTTACCCAACACTTATGTTGGCTTATGAATTTAATTACAACAATTCTACCTTTACCAATCCCTTATATCAAGGTACTAAATTTTTCTTTCAGGCAACTACAAGTTCAAATGGTACAGAACTTTGGGTGAGTGATGGTACAGCAGCAGGTACCAAGATTGTAAAAGATATAAATGTTGCTGCTGCAAATGGCTTATCTAATCCATCTTTCTTTTATACTACTGATAATTTTTATTTTTCAGCCGATAATGGTATTCAGGGCATTGAATTGTGGAAAACAGATGGCACCCCTATCGGCACTTCAAGAGTAACAGATATAAATGCAGGCCTACCTTCTTCGGATATTCAATTGGGCATGGTTGTCAATAACAAGCTAATATTTCAGGCAACCAATGGTGATGCAATTACCAACGATTTGTACAGGTTAGATGCAACAGTTACAGTATTGCCCATTACTTTGATGGATTTTACAGCAAGAAAAACAAAAACTGATGCTATCCTGGAATGGTCAACATCATGCGAGGTAAACAGTAAACATTTCACCATTCAGAGAAGTTTTACAGGTGACAACTTCACCAATATAGGAGTTGTAAATGCATCAGTAAATTCCTGCGAAAAGAGAACTTATACTTTTACAGATGGTGATATACTCAATAAAGCATCATCACGTATTTATTACCGTTTGCTAATGACCGATAAAGATGGCAAGACCGACTTTAGCAAAACAATATCGTTAAAGCAAAATAACGGTGAGAACTGGAATGTTAGGTTATTACAAAATCCCGTAATTAATGAGTTGAAAATAATAGCAACCGATTTAACTGAAAATATTTCCATTTATATTAAAGATGCAGAGGGAAATACTATTAATAGTACAAAAACCTTGAAGGGAAATGGCCAAACTACATTAGATGTAAGTAAGCTTATTCCAGGTATTTATGTATTGGTTGCAGAAACGGGAAAGGATAAAAAAGCACTACGATTTATAAAACTCTAATTGTTGTGCAATCTGTAAAAAGTTTATAAATAAAAAGAGCCGGGAAAATTGTTCCCGGCTCTTTTTATTTAGTTTACAATTACTATTCCAACCGTTTTAGTTTTACAGTAGTTACAGGAGATACAATCAACGGAAATTTTTCTACAAATACATTGCTGGTATCTAAGCCAAAGCCCCGTTCTTCTGATAAACTGATTTCCTTTAACCAAAAATGTGCTTTCATAATAAACCGTTCAGTAATAGGAAGTTCATTGTCCTGACTTAGAAATTTCTCCATTACTACAAATTGGAAGTCTCCTACTACATTATTTCTTTCAAGGCTTTCGTAGCGGCTGGTGATGTTTACTTCCCTGTTAGCTACCAGGTCTTCTACCACTTTTCTAAACATAAGGTTAATGCGTGGCTGCACCCGAAAACCTAAACGAAACTCAATACGGATAATATCGTTAGGCACCACATGGTCTACTGAATACTCCATGGTATATGGGTCGTCAAGTGTAACCACATGTATAAACCAATAGATATCTGCCCTTTTCGGCTTTCTGTTCAGTATTGAGTAAATGATTTTATGCTCAATTTCTTTAGGATTGTCAGCACTTGTAAGGTACACCAGATGAGTAGAATATTTGGGTATAGATTTATCATTACTCAGCTCCTGTAAATTGGTGATATAATTTTCGAGACGCACAAATTCTACATAACGATTCTTAATTTTACGGGCCCGGTACCAAATGTACATGATGAAAAATAGTGCTCCACCTACTACCAATGTTACATAACCACCGTGCGGAAACTTATCTAAATTGGCAATAAGAAAAGATATTTCTATGGAGAAATAAACCAGCAGATAGAGGTAAATAAGTACCGGCGGATTACGATGTAAAACCAGATAATTTGCAAATAAAATTGTTGTTGCAATCATACACATGGTAATAGCAAGACCATAGGCTGCCTCCATATTAGTAGCTTTTTGAAAATACAAAACAATACCGCAACAACCCACAAATAATAGAGTATTAATGCCCGGCACATACAATTGGCCTTTAGCTTCTGAAGGGTATTTGATCTTCATTTTTGGCCATAAATTCAGCCGTATAGCTTCGCTTATAAGGGTAAATGAACCACTAATTAAGGCCTGGCTGGCAATGATTGCAGCAGAAGTGGCTACAATAATTCCTACCAATAAAAACCAGGTAGGCATAATTCCATAAAAAGGATTAAAGCCATCAGTAATCAATTTTTCCGGTATCATTTGACCCTTGTAATTAGAAAGCAACCAGGCACCCTGACCAAGATAATTTATAATCAAGCATAACTTTACAAAAACCCATGAAGCCCGGATGTTATTACGGCCGCAATGACCTAAATCTGAGTACAATGCCTCCGCACCTGTTGTACATAAAAATACTGCACCCAGCAACCAAAAACCATTGGGATATTGGGTCAACAGGTGTATTGCATAATAAGGATTAAAGGCTTTGAAAATAGACAAATATTCATGAAGATGTACACCTCCAAGTAATGCCAGCATAATAAACCAAAGCGTCATTATAGGCCCAAACAATTTACCAATATTGGACGTACCAAATTGCTGCATAAAAAACAGCATGGCTATAATAGCCAATACTATCGCAATGATGGTTTTATCCGTTATGTTATGAAGACTAGGGATGTTTCGCAGCCCTTCAATAGCAGAGGTGACAGAAATGGGCGGTGTAATAATGCCATCGGCAAGTAATGCAGCACCACCAATCATTGCTGCGAAAACCAGCCATTTTCTTCTTCGTCTTACCAATGCAAACAACGAGAATATACCACCTTCCCCGCGGTTGTCAGCCCTAAGGGTGAGTACTACATATTTTAACGTGGTTTGTAAGGTCAGGGTCCAAATGATGCAGGATAGCGCACCCAGAATAAGGGTTTCTGATATAACCTTGTCTTTGATAATGGCATTTAACACATAGAGCGGGGATGTACCTATGTCGCCATAAATAATGCCTAATGCTATCAATAAACCAGCAGCAGATATTTTGCTATTGGAATGTGAACTCATTTTTTATTAATTTTTTAAGGATCATTTTTTGAACCGGATTGCAAAGGTAGGGTTTGAGACTCAATGTCAGCCAAGGGAATCATTGAAACTGAATCTAAATTAGATTAATATACATAGAAAAATATCTATTACACAATTGATTGAAATTATTGTAGTTGAATAGCAAATGATACTCCAATCAAATCCCATAAATTTCCGTACAAATCCGAGAAAACCAATACCGTTCCATAAGCTTGCTGAACGGGCTGCCTGACAATATTAATGTTATGATGCAACAAATTTTGATAGTCATTTTCAAAATCATCAGTATGCAAAAACAAAAACACTCTTCCGCCTGACTGATTGCCTACACAGTTTAGCTGTTCGCTACCAACTGCTTTTGCCAATAACAAATTACATCCGCCATTTCCCGGAGGGGCAATTAATACCCAACGTTTTGTTTCACTTATTTGAGCATCCTCTATTAATATAAATCCAAGTTTGTTTACATAAAATGAAAGCGCTTCATCATAATCTTTCACCAACAATGCAATGTGTGCCAGGTGTTGTGCCATAAAAATTATACAACAGTTGTTTTTTTATAAAAGAAAGTACGGGCTTTCGTTGCATAGGTAATTAAACCTGCGCCAAGTGGTAACCAAAACTCAAAAAACCGAAACAATATTGCAATTTCCAATGATTCTACAGTTGTATATCCATATCCTTTTAAAATAAGCGTCAGCGAAACTTCTATAGCACCCATGCCACGAAGAAATGGTGATATGATGAGAAAAATAGTGGAAATGATATATGCAACAATACAGGCAGGCAATGAAGGGGGTACTGTAGCAGCATACATTGCAATATATAAATGAACCACTCCAACAATTTCTATAAATATTGAAACAATAACGGCATACCAAAACTGTTTCATTTCCAAATCAAAAGAGAATACTTCCTGCAGAAATTTTTCCAGCTTTGGCCTTCCTTTTATAGCCCATCTGTAAAAAGGCCCCTGATGCTGAACTGATCGAACAAATAATACCATAGCTGCCAGCATAGCTACAACTGTTATAAAGGCTGCAGTGGTACCCGGTACAGGAGTGTGTTGAAATGAAAGATATAACAATACAGGAACCGCTACTATAAAAACAGAGAAAATTCCGATAAAACCATACACTACAGAAGCATGATGCACTTTCTGCTTTTCTCCGGTAGAAGATGCAATTCCGGAAGGCATATAACCTAAAGCAGTCAAACCGCCTCCCGGAAGAAAAACAGCAATAACATTGCGTTTGAGGAAAAGAATAATTGCTGTTAGCCAACTAATTTTTCCCTTAACAGCATAAAAGCTATAAACGTATAATGCTGCCTGCAACAATATATATACTGCCGTAAATGCAATACCAATCCAAAGCCAAAACTGATCAGTATTTTTCAAAGAATGACCAAGGGTTGCGAGTTCTTTTCGCTCTTTCCAAAAAAAATATACAGCAACCCCAAGAAAAAGAATTGCCAAAATTTCTTTCCATCCAACTTTGGTAAATAGCTTTTGCCTGGGCTCAATAATTTCTTCGCTCAAAATGTGTTTTGGTTTTTTAATAACTAAACATTTATTTGTTCAATAATCCTGCCTCGTGTTTATTACTAATATCCATCACCATCCAGCAAATTTCCAATGCCGCCTAAAATGCTTCCTTCTTCTTTTCTATGCGTTGTACCATAAGATAAAATTCTGCTTGCCAAACGACTAACGGGCAATGTTTGTATCCAAACTTTTCCCGGTCCTCTAAGTGTTGCAAAGAACAATCCTTCGCCACCAAAAATTGTATTGCGGATACCACCAACAAACTGTATATCATAGTTTACTGTTTGTGTTAGAGCCACCAAACAACCGGTATCAATTTTTACCATTTCTCCGGGTTGCAACTCTCTTTCAAATACATGTCCTCCGGCATGCACAAAGGCCATACCATCGCCTTCCAGTTTTTCCATAATAAAGCCTTCACCACCAAAAATGCCTGTACCCAGCTTTCGCTGAAAATCAATACCAATGCTAACTCCCTTGGCTGCACATAAGAAAGCATCTTTTTGCGCAATTACTTTACCGCCCAATAGTTGTAAATCAAGCGGTATTATTTTTCCGGGATAAGGAGAGGCAAAACTTACTCTTCGTTTACCTGTTGAAGCATTTGTAAAAGCAGTCATGAATAAGCTTTCTCCAACAAGAAGCCTTTTACCAGCACCTAACAGTTTTCCTAAAATACCTCCGCCGTTTTGACGTTGACTTCCATCACCAAAAATTGTCTGCATTTCTATGCCGTCATCCATCATCATAAAGCTGCCACTTTCTGCTATGGCAGTTTCTTCAGGATCAAGTTCTATTTCTACATACTGCATTTCTTCGCCTATTATGCGATAATCTATTTCGTGGTTGGTGCGCATTGAATTTATTTTTTAAAATGAATGTTTGAAGTTATAGAGCTTTCAAATGAGTTGACTATTTTTCTGAAAAATCTTTTTGTATTTCCCCATTTGAATTTTTAGATCAGAAAATGAATAATTTTTCCCCAAATCAGATTAAGAGATAAAATTAAATTAGGGTGGTCTGGTTTTTTTTATTCAAATTTGGTATAATAAAATATATATAATGCATATTTTACTTGCTGATGATGACAAGGAAGATTTTATGATATTTGAAGATGCAGCTAAAATGACAAACCATGAGTTTACACTTACTTATGCTGCAAATTGGATGGATCTTTGGCGTATGCTTCTGAAAACACAGCCAAATGTAGTTTTTTTAGATTTAAATATGCCGGTAAAAGATGGTTTTGAATGCCTGAAAACCATAAGAGAGGATAGCAGATTTGATTTACTACCCATTGTAATTTATAGTACATCAATTAACAAGAAAGACATAGATAAAGCTTATGAGTATGGAGCAAATTATTTTATTGTAAAGCCCAACACTACAGAAGGTTTAACCAATGTACTTCACCGTATTGTTGATATGAAAAATGGACTTTTAGAAATAAGGCCGTTAAGAGATAATTTTGTCATTTTATAAAAAGAAAAGCTCTCTGAATTAAATATTTCTGTTACCGGCTTTTGTTTTTTAGTACATCATTCCTTGTGCTATTGTAATACGGATTTTTCTTGCATTGGTATCAGTTCATAACGCCTGAAAGGTTTTTACCTGAAAAGCCACGGGTGCCTTGGAATGAAATATCTGGTTTTATAACCACAACGTTGTTAAACCATTCAAAGCGTTATAGTCCAACCCCGTTTGGAT
This sequence comes from Segetibacter sp., assembly GCA_031423805.1. Taxonomy (GTDB): domain Bacteria; phylum Bacteroidota; class Bacteroidia; order Chitinophagales; family Chitinophagaceae; genus Segetibacter. The sequence goes on from JANPGE010000298.1 coordinate 18,334, forward strand.
TAAAAAATGCAGAGTAATTATTTGGAGCCCCAGTTTTTAAAAGCGCAATAAATTTTCTTACCTCACTCTTTATAAAGGCTTTATTGGGCTACCGCCCCAACTGGTACCCGGAGAGAGAATTTCACCTTTCATAACTAAAGACAACGATTCCAGATTTACGTCATTTCCAATTTCACTATCATATAATATTATAGATCTTGAACCAATAGAAGTTCTTGCACCGATTTTGACGGTACCTACTTTCATAACTCTATCCTCAAACAAATGCGTTTGTGGTCCACAGTCATCATTCAAAGCTACATCATCGCCAATACTTACCATATCAAATTCGGTAATGTCTGTAGTATTCAGATAGACACGTTTACCAATTTTTACGCCAAGCAATCTTAGCATTACGGGTAGCCATGGAGTACCTTGTAAGTATACAAGCAAAAAAGGTATAGCCAATGACTCATATGTAGTTGTGATGGCCTCGCTGCGCCAAACTTTCCAGGTCCACATGGGTTTTTGATCAACCGTAAATTTTCCGATAAAGACCCATTTTAAAATCACAGTAACAAGAAATGAAGGAATGCCCATGTAAAATAAATAGTAGAATGGAAATTCTAAAAGAATTTTCCAAAGAGGTTGATCCTGAACAAGGTCATGTGCATAAGCAATGAAAAGTATGCTAAATGAAATAATTGCAGTTTCAGGAATAATGATGCGGATAAACTCTACAATACTTCTTGTAGCCTTTCTTTTAGCAGAAGGTGTTGTTGTTAGTTCTTTTGGGAAAGGAATACTTTGCTGCCTTGATGGTAAAGCTATTGCCGGCGAACCAAACCAATCTTTTTCCTTACTATTTTCCAATTGATTTTTATCAGGTGGGGTTGATAACACTCCTATAAGCATATTTCCCGGCAGGTGATAGCCTTGTGGTATTAAAGCACTGTTTCCAACAAAACTATTATCAGCAATGCTGGTATTATCCAAAATTAGTTGCTGCCCTCTTACGTCAGTTTCTCCAAGGGTTACTGCATCTGCAACAAATGCTTCGTTTCCTATATTCAGCAGTGGATGAGTTACACTGCTTGCGGTAGATATTTCAGTGTTTGTACCAACCTTAGCACCTAACGCCCTAAAGAATGAGGCAACATATACTGTTGCATATATTGGATGCATTACAATCAAACTTAAAGACATCAATTGATCAGCCAACCATTTACGAACATAAAAGGGACTATATAAAGGGTACTTGCCAGGTTTGATACCTTTCTGCAATATGCGGGTAGCCAGTATTGTTTCAGCAGCAAAAAGGAAAATATAAAATGCAGCAAGCAAAGGCACAAACACCAGATAACTAAAATTGTAATCAGGCCAGGCATTATCCAACTCATGTAAAATAACCATGACCGGAAGTAGTGGCAATAAAATGAAAAAAGGGAAAATTATTAGTGTAACAATAAAAATAAATGAGTATCGGGCTCTTGTGCCTTTTGAAACAAACAATGGCTGTGGAAGGCTTTCAATGGATTTTTTTTGAAACAACTGCGCCGGGCTACCCCGCCACACTTCACCCGGAGCAATGGTTTTATATGCCTGCAAATAACTCAAATCCTGTAACTCACCCCACGCTTCAATTACTGCACCACCCGCTACAATAGCACTGCTGCCTATGTAGGCATGGTCACCAATTACAATTTTCCGAAGCTTAATTAAGCCATCTTCAACTGTTGCATTATCAAGCACCACCTGCGAACTCATGCTTGCATCGCTACCTATAGATATCAGATCTTCAGCCCCAATACTTAACGAACTTAGTTGAGCATCAATAGCAACTTTTACACCCAACATTCTTAAGTATAAAGGATAAAGGGGTGTGCCATTCATGAACTGTGCAGGAAGCAATCGCTGAACGGTCTGTACCAACCACCATCGGAAATAGTACATTCCCCACAAGGGATAATCTCCTTCTTTAAATTTTCCAATAACCAACCATTTAGTTGAAACAATGAGCAAGGCGAAAACAGGTGGCAAAAGACAAAACAAACCCAATGCAGTCATAATGCCATAAGCCAGACTTTCAGTTTCCTCCTTTACATAATAATACCCAAGAAATGGAATAAATATTTGTACTGCAAATATTCCATAAACAAAAAGCAGAGCAATACTTTGTGCTATCCAACATATCAGGTAACGCCACCACGGTATATTATTAAACTCATGTTTTGCAGCTGTTGTAGATTTTGAAGATGTTTTCCAGACATTTACTAACTGCTGAATTGGGCGATGCTGATAAACATCTTTTAGCGAAACATTTGCCAGCCCCGCTTCTCTACGCAAACGAGATGTGAAGGCAGCAGCCAGCAATGAATGCCCACCGAGGTCTGTAAAAAAATCCATACCGATATCTATGGTTTTACCGGGGAATGTTTTGTGAAGTACAGCCAGCACATTTTCTTCAATTGTAGCATTATTATCAATAGTTGTATCTGTACCGGTTGTTTCAATTTGTAAAAGAGAAGCTGGTACAGGCAAAGCTTTCCGATTAATCTTTCCACTAGGCATTCTCGGCATATCCGAAATACTAACAATAGTACCAGGCACCATATATGTTGGTAATACCTTACTAAGGTGTGACCGTAGTAAAGGTTCATCAAAACATCTACCTGCAGCTAGTTGCACATAACCAACCAATTGCTCCTGATGAAGGCTGTCTTTTTTTACAGCAACCGCTGCTGCTACTATACCCGGTAGGCCTGCTAACCGTGTTTCAATTTCACCCAACTCAATGCGATAACCCCGCAGCTTAATCTGATCATCAAAACGTCCCTGAAAATCTATTGTACCATCAACATTTACTATTGCTGCATCACCCGTTCTATAAATAAAATCACCGGGCATTTCATCCAACATCGATGGCTTGCGAACAAATTTTTCAGCGGTAAGTTCCGGTAGGTTAATATAGCCATGTGATAAACCCGGACCCGAGATGATGAGTTCACCTTTCTCGCCACAAGGCAAAGGATGAAGCTTTTCATCTACAATTCCAAAATTGTAATTTGGAAGTGGCGAGCCAATTGTAATTGTATCTCCTTGTTTCAAATGTGCAATGGAGGCTGTTACAGTTGTTTCTGTAGGTCCGTAACTATTATAAAACTCCCGATTATTTGTTGCCCACTTATTAAGTACCTGACTTGTACAAGCTTCTCCACCCGCATTAATCATTCTTAGAGTTGGTATTGTATCATCCATTACAGCCAACAAACTTGGCACTGCATGTAGTATTGTAATCTTTTGTTCCCTTAGCACATCACTAAGTTCATCTATAGCTTTAGCGGTAATACTATCGGCCACCCAAATGGTTGCACCGGCAAAATAACTGAGCCATGTTTCTTCGCACCACATATCAAACGATACAGAAAAACCCTGATAAACACGATCATCTGTTCTAATATTAAACACACTCTGTTCTGCACGAATTAACTGACAGATGTTTCTATGCGTTATAGGAATTCCTTTTGGTTTTCCGGTACTGCCCGATGTGTAAAGAACATAAGCATCAGCATCCGGATTTGGATTTGGATTTGGGGTAAAATTTGTTATAGAATTATCATATTTGGAATCAATAGAAGGCACTTGTAGAAAAACAGCTTCTAAGTTAAGTGGCTGATCAGAAAAATAAGCGGTAGCACCAACCTCGCTTAGCACTGCTTCTACCCGTTCTGCCGGCATCTCTCTATCTAAGGGAACATAGGCAGCACCTGCCTTAACTATACCTAAAATTGCAGCATGAAGTTCTGCCCCACGACTCCACCAAATGCCAACCTTGCAGCCGGGATTTATTCTATTAGTAAGTAAGGTATTTGCTATGTGGTCGCTCCATTTATCTAATTCCGAATAGGTAAGTTTTATTTCCTGAAAAACCAAAGCGATTTTATCAGGAAATTTAGAAACAGTGTTTCTGAATATTTCTGATAAGGTTTCATTTAATAAAAATTCTGGTTTAGATAAACCTAATACAAAACTGTTTGTCCGCATAAAAGATTATTCAACTCATCCCATTCTTTAGCGGTAAAAATACAAAGCTAAAAAATGGTTTGAACTATTCTTTTGAGTGCGTGGTTAACAATAGGTTTAACTAAAAGCGTTTAGAGAGTATGTTAAAAACTAACCTTTCTCTAATATACCCTTGAGATTTTGAAGCCCTATTTGAAAATCTGAACCAACTTCTTTGTCCATGTCAATAAACAGACCCATAATATTCATTGGGTAATCCCATTTACCCGAAAAGCCCCATTTTACTTTTGTTGCACTTTCAGATGTACTTTCTACAGACATATAGGCATCTGAAGTAGATTTGAAAGGCTTAATAAATCTCAATTCGTAATCTATTCGGTTGCCTTCATCTATTTTTTTTATTTCCTGCTCCCCTTTTCCTACATCACTTTTTTCGCTATCCCAGGCTGAGATAAATCCAACAGTACCATCCGTACCTGTAAATTCTTTTTTCATATTAGGGTCCATACCTGCCCATTTGCTATAATTATTTTGATTTTTTAATAGTTTGATATAATCAAACACTTGCTGTTTGGGTTTATTAATCACAATTTCTCTCTGTACAGCATAATCTTTTTTTACAAATAGTGCTGCAACTAATAGTAAGGCAATAATTCCAATGATTCCGAAGAACAATAATTTTAAAATACGCATAGTTTCAGGTTTAGGCTAGAGAATGTTTAATATTGTATTGCAAATTATCATTTTTTTTAAACATTTTAATCAAGATCCTTTATTTAAAACTTTATATTAAAAAATATATTTTATTTGTTATTTATTTTTATCTCTAACGAATGGAATAATTTTGAAAAAAACTTACCTTATGATAGTACAATCTCTTTTGGGTGAATTTATGTATGAAGCGGAAAATACCCGCAAACTTTTAAAGGCAATCCCTGACAGTGCACTTGACTTTAAACCTTCAGAAAAAAGCTGGACTACGGGTCAGCTGGCTTCGCACATTGCAGAGGTTTATAACTGGTATCCTGTAACATTACATCAAAATGTGTTTGATATGGGTGGCTACAAATATGACAAAGGAGACATTAGCAAAGCCTCTAACATTGTAGCTAAATTTGAAGAAAACCTGAAAGTTGCACAAGAAGCTTTGCAAACAGCCAAAGACGAATCTATGATGGAAGAGTGGAGGATGGTGATGGGTGGCAAAGACTTGTTTCCCCCTATGCCCCGCATACAGGTAGTCAGAGGATTTTTATTTAACCATCTTTATCATCATCGTGGGGAAATGATTGTTTACCTACGTTCCACTGGCAATAAAGTGCCCGGCCTGTATGGGCCTACTGCCGATGATAAGATGTTTTAAGAAGGAAAAAAATTACCAAAAGCAAAGAGGCGGACAAAAATGGCGGCCTTTTTCTTTTTGGTAATGTCAATGTTGTACTAATCTATTTATTGTATAGTCCCAAAACACATGAAAATTTTTTAAAGGGAATTAACTAATTTTAAAAAAACTATTTTATATTTATAAAAATTATTTACCAATCATTTAAAAGGAACTATATCAAAAAAGTATTTATGAAAAAACTATTTACCCCCCCCCCCGGCGGCTTCCGCCTGTTGATGTTACTGGTATTGCAAGTGCTATCATTGGCCACATTGCAAGCGCAGGTGATTAGTGCAAACCATACTTCGCCCTATGGTCACATTGTTGCAGTAACAGTAGATCTTAGCAATGCCCAAAGTGAACAGGAAATTACTTACACAATAAAATTTTCATTACCAACCGTGGCCACGTCAGCACCCAATGCTTTTAGAATTACTTTCTTTTATCCTCACAATATGGTGAGGACGGGTGGCAACTACCCAACAGTATATGGTGCTGCGCCGGGTCTCAATGGTTTCAATTCATCATTCACATTTACCAATGCCGTATTTAATACCCAAACAATGGGCCAGGTAGAAATGACTTTCAATGCTAACAATAATACCCCATGGCCTGCAGTCCGCACTATTACCGCTGACTTTCAGGTAAAAGTAAAAGTACCCCCTGCTACTGCCTGTTTGCAAGATGCAGATATGACAGCTTATGCTACCATGCTTTATACAGCACCGACAGATGGGTTTGTTTCTACTATCAAAGATTTGGTTCACACCCAACTGGTCATTGACAACCCATGGCAAATGAATAAATACTCCATCAGCTCTTTTTTTCTTGGCACTACGGCTATAGGAAATTGCCAATACGGTACCAACAGCCGCACTATCCGGTACAGGCTTGAGTTACACCTGTTGCGCCCCGAACTGCGGGGCTCACAGGATGTTAGCATTACCCAGATGCAGGACATCGTAAACACCGCAGTAGCGGGTTTTGTATACTTTAGGGACATTAATATGCCGGGTGTAACTATAGCCGGTAATTCAGGCAATTTTACCCTGCCATCCGGGGGATTCCCGTTAAGTGCATCAGACCATATCGGCTTGTCCAGGTCTTATTGGCTTGAGTTTGACATGACTATACCTAATAACACCCCCGCACCCACCTGCATCCAAAACACAGTGAATTATTGGTGCAATGACCCTTGTGGTCAACCTTTGGTGCCATCCCCTTCCTTATCGGCTACTGCACATGTTTTATTTAGCAATATTCCAAACCCCGGTATAAGGACAGTGAGCAAGTCTGCTATTGAATTGAATGGAAATACCACCGGCTGTTCAGGACGATACAGGATAAGGGTAACCGGCCCCAGAAACGGGTATAACCTCACAGATAATTTTCCACCTTGCCTAACAGTTAACCCGCTGAATAATGCTACCATTCCTGCAGGGGGCACTTTTAACCTGACAGGGGGTAATAATTACCAAATCCAAAGCAATACCAACCTGGCAACTGCCAACGATGTGCATGAATACTTTATACCCTTTACTATATCCAATGGGCCCCTTTGTGGTGGCAACACGGTGGACAATGTAGTATTGGAAGCCAACGGCACAGAAGCCTCCGGTCATGCTACTTTTTGGCTGTTGCCACAGGGTACTCTTCCTTGCATAAGAAAGCAAACCTGCAACAACCCCGGAACTATAGGCAGCGATATTACTTTCAGGCTGCAGATACAAAACCGTGGCACCATACCCATGACCAATTGGAGTTTTACAGATGATCTGCGCTCCATAGGACTGGAATTTGTGCCGGGTAGTGAGCGGTACTATTATACCACATCAAGAAGTAATGTAGGCAACAATTGTTCGCCTGTTATTAATAACACCACCATACTGCCATGGAACACTAACACCACTACCAATGCCAGTTCTTCATGGGATAATGGAAGTGGTATATTAAGTTTCCATTTTAATACACTCAACCTGCTGTGCGATGATCATACGCTGTATGAAAACATGCCCTTTAACTGCAATGGCGGTGGCGCTTTGCCTGCTTACTATATAGAATTTAAGGCAAAAATTACCAGCAACGTGGGCATAGGTGCCAGCAAAAACATAGCTAAGCTATACAATGACCAAAATGTATATGTTGATGAATGTTTTGACGTATTTACCATTAACCAAAGTGTGAATGTGACCCTGAAAAAGGAAGTAAGTACCGACAACGGCAGCGCATACACCAGCAATGCTGCGGTTACCTATCCGGGGCACGATGTTTACTACAAAATAAGTGCGTACAATACTGGTTTAACATTGTTTAATCCACGCCTCATAGATTTCCTGCCGCAGAATTATGATTTGTCGGCGGGTGTAAATGACCGCTATTTGCTACAATCCGGCGACCGTGGCAGTACAATTCACATGTTTTATGATGGCTTTGTTCCTGTCGGTTCCTCTGCGGGTGCTACTAACGATTTTGAGAACATAAATGAACTGGACGCAACTATGGACTTAGGAAGTACTGCCATAACAGGGCCAAACCAACCCCTTTGGACTATAAGTTCATATTCTTCCTTAACAAAAAACTTTCGTGTCAGATACCCGCTTAATCCTTTTAGCTCCGGCCCACTCACTTACATTTTCAAAGCCAAACCGGAAAATAAATTAGGGAATGCGTGCAACACTGCCGGCATTTTAGGATTTAAAAAGTCTATGCATGATTATGTGGCAGTGTTAGAAGCACATTTGCCTGCCGAATCCAACAAGGTTTGTGTGGAAGTGAAAGACAAACCCGATGGCTGCTGCATCCCAGATTCTTTTGCGGTACCCAGAGAGGTTTGCTACAACTACGAAACCCAGTTTTGTGTGATAGACAATTGTGCATGTCTGCCTGTGGAACAGCAAAATGTTTATACCTGGAGTTTTGGGGACAACACACCCACCGTAACCGGCAAATGTGTAAGCCATGTATATATGACCGGAACAGGGTCTGCTTTTGATATAAAAGTTAGCTGGACAGACTGCAATGGGGAACATGAACAAATATTCAAGGTAAAAGCCACTGACTGTCAGAGTTGTGTTATAAGACCAGATTTCTACTGGACGGTTACACCCCCCCGCACCGTTAATTTTAATGCTGCTGCTACCTACACCAACCTGCCCGGTGCCTTGTATGTTTGGGACTTTGGCGATGGCACCTTTGGCACAGGCATCAGTCCTGCACATACCTATGTACCCAACACCGGTACCCAATTTGCAGTTACGCTTACAGTGATGTTATTGAACCCATCAGGAGAGGGCTGCTGTAGTGAAAAAATTACCAAAGAAGAGGTGAGAGTCGAAGATGAGTTTCCTAATAAAACATTGGCTAAGAGCAGTAATGGAAGGGTAACAACAAGAGAAATAACCGTTGAAACCAGCAGTATCTCCCTAATAGCCAAACCCAATCCTTTTAAGCAAGAGTTGCTGGTAAGTATTGTTGCTGCAAAAACAAATATGTCCGATAAAAATAGTTTTTCACTCTCACTGCTTAATGAAAATGGGGTATTATTAGCTACAAAATCTCACATTTCCAATAATCTCTCCATTCATTTTGACACCAAAACTTACCCGGCAGGCGTGTATGTGTTGCTTTTGAAAGGGAGTGATGGCAGTATAAGAAATACTAAAGCTATTAAACTAAATTACTAATCTAATTAAGAGGTTCTTTCACGGATGAAAGAACCTCTTGATTAAATATAACTATTATGAAAATTATTTTTTCATTTTTATTTTTTTGCTTATACATCAACGTTAACTCTCAAAGTGTTCTTATTAAAGATGATTTGCACAAAGAAAACAATGGAGCCTCTCCCTATTCCCCTATAGAATATTACAGTTATGGACAAACTATCTATTTTGACAATCAAATTCAGGCAACGGGTACAATTACGGCAATCTCATTTTATTCAAATGATACGACTTTATCCCATTCTGATTCGTTAGAAATCCATATGGGAAAGACATGGGTGAACTTTTTCGATAGTCTTCATGTTGTAAACCGTTCGAGTATGAAGCCCGTTTTCTATGGTGTAATAAATTACAGCGGAATACCAGGTTGGGTAACAATTCCCTTAACAAATTCGTTTTACTATAATGGAGATAGCAATTTAATTGTTGCAATTAATGAATTACGGGCAGGTTATGACTCTAAAAAATTTGCTGGGTTTTTAATAAAAAGAAGCGGTAAATTGTATCAATCTCAAGTTTTAGCAAATCCCAGCCCCATAAATATAGCTCTGTTGGAATCGCTACCTCCTTATACACTTTACCTTGGTGCTACAGGTACTGGTTCAGTTGCCGATGTAATACTTCATGGCCTTACCCGCAATACCTGCTGGACACCCCAACGACTGCGCTTTAGCAACCTGACCGACCATTCGGTCAAAATGATGTGGTCGCCACCCGATTCGGGCAATGTACCTGCTGCCTTCGATGTCTATTTTGGCAAAACCCGGTATAAACCACTTAGGGCTACCATAGCAGACAGTTCGAATATAGCCGACACTCAATTGGTGGTCAACAACCTGAACCCCAACACCCGCTACTATGCCTGGGTACGTAGCCGCTGCAGCGGCACCGACAAGAGTGTGTGGACACTCATAGATTCGTTTACAACACTCTGCACCGCCATACCCATACCCACCGCTCCTGAGCAGTTTAGCAATTTGGGCAACCTGCCACCTTGCTGGACAGCCATCAGCGGACGGCTTTACACCCAAACCGTGCTTACCACCTTTGACGACAGAACGAACGCCCTATGGCGAAGGGTGCCCCAAAGCAGTACTACGCCTACAAATTATATTGCCAATGTGTTGCTTTTAAGCGACACGACTTATCAGTGGTTGCTTACCCCGCCTTACAATTTGGGAACGGGGCCTAACAAAAGCCTGGAATTTGACTGCGGAACCGATGCTACCAATGGGTTAGAACCCACCGATGCCTTTGCCGTAGTCATTTCTACCGACAATGGTCTTACCTGGAGCTCGGCAAATGTCTTGCGTATTTGGTACCAGGGGTCATCTACTCTTTCCACAGCCACAGCAGGGCAGCATGTTTCCATATCGCTCAGCAGCTACACGGGCCCGGTGCGCATAGGTTTTTATGTAGGGCGGCAGGTATCAACCAACAGCACCTTCAACATTTGGGTGGACAATGTGCACGTAACCGGGGTAATGCCGGTAACACTTTTAGCATTTACAGGCGCCAAAGAAGGCACCACCAACTTACTAAAATGGCGCACCGCCACCGAGCAAAACAATCGTGGGTTTGAACTTCAAAGAGCAGCCCAAGCCCCCTCCGGCTCCCCGGAAGGGGGACGGTTTAGTACCATTGGCTTTGTGCCAACAAAGGCAGTAGGTGGCAATAGTACAAGCGAACTGTCGTACAGCTACTATGACAAGAACCCCCCTTCGGGGGGCAGGGGGACTTTTTACAGGTTAAAACAAGTTGATTTGGATGGTACAAGCACTTTTAGCAACATCGTGTTCCTAAAAGGCGAAGCTGTTACAGAACTAATTGTAACATCGCTGTATCCCAACCCCACAAATCAGTTGCTGAATGCAGTGCTGGAAACACCTGTGGCGCAACGGGTGCAGTTGGTCATAACCGATTTAGCAGGCAAAATAGTAAAGCAGCAAACATTGGAATTGCAAAAAGGGGCGAACAACAAAACCGTAAACGTTGCTGTTTTGGCAAAGGGAACTTATGTAGTCAAGATTGTGTGTGCCAACGGTTGCGAGGCAGCGGTGAGGAGGTTTGTGAAAGAGTAGGAGTCCCAACACCACACTCACAAAGTGGAGAGATGGAAAAAACTTCACCAAAAAAAGCCCCCTGCAATAGAGGCTGCCCGGAAATTATGTTTCCGGGCAGCCTCTATTTTATTTTCTCAAAATATTGATTTACAAATCAAACTTAATTCCCTGTGCCAATGGCAGCTTATCAGAATAATTAATTGTATTTGTCTGACGGCGCATGTACACTTTCCATGCATCGCTACCGCTTTCCCGGCCACCACCGGTTTCTTTTTCGCCACCAAAAGCACCACCTATTTCTGCACCGCTTGTGCCAATGTTTACATTTGCAATACCACAATCGCTACCTGCTGCAGATAAAAACTGCTCTGCTTCGCGAAGGTTCAATGTCATAATTGCTGATGAAAGCCCCTGCGGAACTCCATTTTGAATAGCAATTGCTTCTTCAAAAGTTGAATACTTCATCAGGTATAATATGGGTGCAAAAGTTTCATGTTGCACTATCTGCATTTCCTTTGTAACCTCTGCTATTGCAGGTTTTACATAACAACCGCTTTCAAAACCTGCACCTTCCAATACACCGGGCTCAACAATAAAATTTCCTCCTTCTGCTTTGCATTTTGCAACGGATTCGTTATACATTTTTACTGCATCTTTATCTATCAATGGACCTACATGATTGTTTTCATCAAGCGGATCACCTATGCGTAATTGTTTGTAAGCTTTTATAAGTTTATCCCTAAATGTATCATATACACTTTCATGAATGATAAGGCGACGTGTACTTGTACAACGCTGACCGGCTGTGCCTACAGCCCCAAAAGCTGCACCAATCAATGACATATCAAGGTCTGCATCTTTACTGATTATTATGGCATTGTTACCGCCTAGTTCTAGTAAAGACCGCCCTAACCGACCTGCAACAGCAGCGGCAACAGCCTTGCCCATACGTGTAGAACCGGTTGCTGAAATAAGAGGAATATTGGTTTCGTTTGACATCCATTCGCCCAATTCCCTTCCTCCTTGTACAAGGCATGATACACCTTCTGGTACATTATTTCTCTTTAAAACATCTGCAATTATATTTTGACATGCAATACCGCAAAGTGGTGTTTTTTCGCTGGGTTTCCAAATGCATACATCGCCACAAATCCATGCCAAGGCTGTGTTCCAACTCCAAACTGCTACAGGAAAGTTGAATGCTGTAATAATACCAACAATACCCATAGGGTGCCATTGCTCGTACATACGGTGACCGGGGCGTTCGCTGTGCATAGTAAGGCCATGCAACTGCCTTGACAGGCCAACTGCAAAATCGCATATATCAATCATTTCCTGTACTTCGCCATAACCTTCCTGCAGGCTTTTACCCATTTCATAACTTACAAGTTTGCCCAATGCTTCTTTGTTGTTACGAAGTGCATCACCAATTTGTCTAACTACTTCGCCACGTTTGGGTGCAGGCCACAACCGCCACTCAACAAATGCCTCCTTTGCTTTGCTAATAACTGCATCAAATGATGTTCTGTCGGTAGTAGCAACGGCGGCTATCAATTTGCCATCGACAGGTGAATATGATTCAATTTTTTCCCCTTTACTTTCCAACCATGATAATCCGGTTGAAATACCGTTATTGACGGTTTTTATATTCAATTCTTTTAGGAAATCCATACTTTATGATAGGTTTGTTTTTTGAAAAATATTTTATAATTATTTATGTACTGTCTCTTATCGGAAGCATTTTGTTACCAACAGAAAAATAAGTTTGATCGAATCAAATTATAACCGTTTGGCATCATGAATAAACAATACAAACTTACAAATATCGTCTTCAGACATTTATAAAGCAATTGTTATTCTAAAGTTCAAAAGTATCATTTTAGGTGTTATATATAAATTAAATTAACGAAGGAATGCAAGGCTAGTTTCATTTAGTCCAGTTCTGTAAAATAAATAATGTCGAAATGAAATAAAGCCATGGTTTATACCCTAATTTTACAATGATATTAAATCCATATTTCAGAAATATCCACAGGGTTTTTGCTGCCATAGAAAAAGTTAATCGTTAAAAACCTATCTATGTATATACATTTTAGCCATCAGGGAGCCACATATAAGGCAGCGTTTTCAAAACATGACGAAAATAAAATTCTTGTTTCCTTGTTTGATGAAAATTTGGTTAATGAATTTGGGGCATCCTTGCAATTTTATATTAATAACAACAATATAGAGTTTAACTGCTACAACAGAAGCCACTCCGATTTATTTGCATTGCACTGTTCCATATCTAAAGCAATTAAGGACCATTTTCCTGAATTAAAATAAATTATTATGATTATAATTAAGGAAAATAATATTGCTTTCAATTATTAAGTCTTAAAAACTTACTTAAAGCTAATTTTTTTCTAAAATGAGGCAACAAAACTGTCCTAATTTAAAATTTTTCTGCTTGAATCCTTTGTTTACAAAAAATTGTCTTTGTGCAAAAAATGTTGACAAAAAACGCACATTAATACATTAGAATATTTAACCTTATGACTTAATTATTAATCACATAAAAGGCTAAAAAAAATAATTTTATTTAGGTACAATAATTAGAATAATTATCCGTTAATAGAATGAACTTTTCAAACTATTATACTATGTGGAGTAATTTATCAATCTTTAATCTGGAATTTTATCTACCGTTATTTTTAGGGGCAACCTTACTCATAAAAACTATGTTTTTTATGATGAATAAAACCCAAAACTGGAGATTTGCTGACTTTTTTTACTTTAATCAAAACCATATTAAAGGAAGCAGAAACACCAAGACACTTACGGCTAAAAAAATTCAAAATATTCTGTCCCAGGTTGCACTAACTATGTCTTTGCTTACTATTATACAAATTGCGGTAAAGGCATTAGTAGCAAATTATTAAGCTGCTCTGTCTATTATTTTGAATGTATGTATACTACCATTTAATATATGCCGGGTTAACTTCACCTACAATAAATACACTACCGCAAATCAAAATCATATCATTGGTTTGTGATTGAATAACTGCAGACTGCACGGCTGCAGAGACTGTTCTATATGCGTTACCATGTAATTCATAGGGTGAGGCCAGCTGCATCAATTCATTTTCTGGCAATGCCCTGGGTATTTGAGCCCGGGTAAAATAGTATTGTGCATGCTTTGGTAATAATGCCAATACTTTTGAGATGTCTTTATCTTTTACAAGACCAATAACAATATGTAGTTTTTGATATTTACAGTGTTCTAATTGTGAAACAATCTGACGAACTCCATCTTCATTGTGACCAACATCTAATACGGTGTATGGGTTCTCATGTATAATCTGCCATCTACCTTCAAAACCTGTTAATCTGGCAACATGTAACAACCCATGTTGAATGTTAGCATCGCTTATTTTCCATCCTTGCAAATTTAATTGATGAATACTTTCTAGGACTGTCAATAAATTTTTTAACTGATACAATCCCATGAGAGATAGTTCGAATAATTTTCTTTCTTCACTTTGTGTGTCTGCAACCGTTACTTTTAATTTATGATTTTGCTGCTCCCAATCTGCAATCCATCTTTCCTTGCTAGCATAAAATATTGGTGAACTTTCAAGTGCTGCTTTTTCTTCAAATACCGGCAAAGTTTCCGGAAGAGTTTCACCTATAACAACCGGAATTTTATGTTTTATGATACCCGCTTTTTCTGCTGCAATGAGTGGCAATGTTTCACCCAAAATATTCATATGGTCGTAGCCAATATTGGTAATTACTGATAG
>JANPGE010000299.1:0-26087 GCA_031423805.1 Segetibacter sp.
ACAATAAAATGGTGTTCGTTGGTTGCCCCTTTACTTCAATTGTTTTGCTGTACTTTAGGCTTGCATCAGTATTAACTTCTTCCAATCGATAAAAGATTTTATTGTTATTAAGTACATCATCATCTAACAAAGTATATTTAAGAGTCCCTGTTGGTTTAATATTTTTCAGATTGAAAAAATCTTTTCCATTAAAGCTTTTTTGTACATTAAAACAGGCAAGTCCTGTTTCAGATGAAGTATTCCAATCTATGATAACAGTATTTCCTTTTCTTAAACATTTAAAATAAATCTGTCCGGCCAATAAGGTTGAACTTGTAACCAGCCATTCTGTTGCATTCATTATTAACTTCTTATGATTACCATTTGCATCCGCAATATATCCATCATACAATTGATCATTGGTATCACCTGTACCATCATCAAATGGTGAACTGTCTCCAAAGGCCACAATTTTGCCCAAACCAAATCTTGCATAGGCTACCATAACTTTAGTATTTCCATTATTACTGCTACCTGATTTATATACCGAACCTTTTACAGTTGGGTTATAGGTTGGATCTAAAGTCATAGTTGTTCCGCTACTCCATAATACTTGCGATACGTTCCCGTTACTTCCATGAAGCAATGAATCGTTTACACTAGATGAAGTGTTATAACTATTGCCGGAAATGGTAGTAAGATCGAATGTAATTCCAAAAGGGTTACTCACAATTCCATTGTTTGTAAACAAATCATTCCATATTTCCGGTGAATCATGTCCATCGTTATTACGATCAGATTGTGTATGGTCAGAAATAATAAAAAGACTACCCCCGTTTTGCACATAGTTTATGAGTGCGGTTTTTTCATTTACTGTAAATAATATATTGGGTTCATCTATAACAAATAAATTGTAATGAATTAAATCTTGCGGATTAGCAATATTTCCATAGCTAATCACTCCATTATATGGCAAAGTTTCAACCTGATAGCCTTTCCTTACACAATCTAAAGCCCAATAAGACAAGCCTCCTTTCCAAAATGATTCTACAGTTCCAGCAGTTATGTTTGCCTGCAAAGGTGTAGGAGTCTGTTGCGCATTGGCATCATTACCACCACCTAGGGTTGCAGGACCATTACTATAATTAATATTAAACGCATCTGCATCTATTATCCAATCTGCATTTCCGGCAGTTTCTGCTTTTGTGGCATCGAATAATATTTTAACCTGAGCTCGTGTAACACAACAAACAAGAAAACAAAAAGAGAGGAGTAATAATCGCTTCATCTAATAATTTTAACCTACAAAATTAATATTTAGGATATTAAATAAAGATTTAAATAATTACACCAAAGCTTTTATAAGCTTCAATTCTACAAAAAGCTTAGACCTTGAGTAATGAAAACAATAGTACTCGATAAGTAAATTTCATAAAAAAAAAATAATAAACCATCTCAAAGATGTAATCACAAAAATTAATAGGGATTTAGTATTAAATTAGGAATACAAAAAATACATTTCAAAATACGCTTCGTGTACATTTGAAAATAAATGATCAGTATATGAATAGGATATTAATGCTATGCCTACTACTAATAATAAATATTTTAACCCATTCGCAGGTAAAATTAATTATACCAAGGAATATAGAAAAGGCATTTAATAAGAATACAAGAAATTATAGTGGAAATCCAGGAAGTGATTATTGGCAAAATACTGCTGATTATAATATTAATGCAGTGTTTAATCCATCTACCCTATTATTAAATGGTGAGGAAACTATAGTTTACACCAACAACAGTCCGGATACACTCAATGAAATTATTTTCAAACTATATCCTAATTTATACAAGAAAGGATCGGTTACTCTTTGGAAAATTTCACCCGAAGATTTGAACAAAGGAATGGAAATAGAAAACATACAGGTTGAAGGTAAGTCAACCATAGCCTATAGCATTGATGGTACAAATATGTTGTTGAGAATATTACCGCTTTATCCCAAACAAAAACTGGAATTAAAACTCAAATTCAATTACACACTAAACAAAGGTTCTCATAACCGCACAGGGCAAATAGATCCCAATTCCTCTTTTGTAGCATACTTCTTTCCCCGTATAACAGTGTATGACGATATAGACGGTTGGAACCGTGCCCAATACATTGGAACACAGGAATTTTATAATGACTTTTCGCATTTCAAAGTATCTATTACTGTTCCAAAAGAATTTGTTGTTTGGGCTACAGGTAGCTTACAAAACTGTAACGATGTTTTTGAAAGCAAATTTTGTGAGCGGATTCATGTTGCAGAAACCACTACTAAACCTATTGTAATTATTGATAGCCTTGATATTGCTGAAGGTAAAATAACAAAAGATAATCCTGAAAACACCTGGGTGTTTGATGCTGAAAATGTTACTGACTTTGTATTTGCCACCAGCAATCATTATGTATGGCATGCAGCAAGTCTTATAGTAGATAGCAGTACTAACCGTAGTACAAGAACCGATGCTGTGTTTAATCCAAACCACAAAGATTACGATGATGTGCTTCATTACAATTTGGAAACAGTTAAGGCTATGAGTTTTGTATTTCCAAAATGGCCTTTCCCCTACCCTCACATTACTGTATTTGATGGCCTTGACCAAATGGAGTACCCAATGATGGTAAATGATATACACCTGGAAAGATTTGATGCCATTACAACAACTGACCACGAAGTATTTCATACTATGTTTCCATTTTATATGGGCATAAACGAGACCAAATATGCATGGATGGATGAAGGTTGGGCAACCCTGGGGGAATGGATTATTTCTTCAATAATTGACACTACAATAGCTGATGATTATGGCATGAGGCGTTACGATAGTTTAGCAGGTTATGAAGAGGATTTACCCATAACAACTCCTTCTACACAACTCAATGGCATGTCTTTATTCCTAAACTCTTATGTAAAACCTGCATTGGGATATCTGTATGTTAAGGACTATTTAGGAGATGAATTATTTCTCAAATCGTTGCATTATTATATAGCAAACTGGCAAGGCAAACACCCTATGCCATTTGATTTTTTTAATTGTATAAATACTGCATCGGGCAAAAATTTAAATTGGTTTTGGAAACAATGGTTTTTTGAAACCGGCTATCCTGATATTGGTATTGGTAAGGTAAAAAAGAAAGGAAATGAGTACACTGTAACCATTGAAAAAAAAGGCACTAAACCCGTTCCTATCGACCTTATCATAAGTTTTAATGACAACAGTAAAATAAAACTCCATCGCAATATTGGTGTATGGGAAAATGGGAAGAAGTTCACTACATTGACTTTTACCAGTAATAAAAAAGTTGCAAAGATGACCTTAGGTAGCCTGTATATTGCTGATGTAAACAAATCAGATAATATTTGGGAAGAAACAACAAGGTGATTTTCATTTACCCACACAAAACAATTTACTATTTTTAAAAAATGAAAAAGTCTTTTCTTGTTTTAATATACTGTTGTATTTGTCTTTTTTCAAAAGCACAACTGCTTCAATTAAAGAATAAATTTACCAACGGAGATACATTAAGAGGTTCCATAACAGCAGGCAGATTAGGTTGGGATGTACTGCACTATGACATAACAGTTGAGCCAGATTTTACCAATAAAACCATCACCGGAAAAACTATCATTACCTACTTTGAATCATTGGCTGTAAAGAATATGCAGATTGATCTTCAACAACCATTAATCGTAGATAGTGTGGTTGGGGAAAATAATACTAATTACAAATTTTTCCGTGACAGCAATGTATGTTGGGTTTATGTGCGTGATAGTTTGGCCATGTATAAAATTTCTCCGGGTATTAGGCATATTGCAATCTACTATCACGGTCATGCGGTTGAAGCAAAAAGAGCCCCATGGGATGGCGGGTTGGTTTGGCGCAATGATACACTGGGCAGGCCACTGTTAGGTACTGCATGTCAGGGTACAGGGGCAAGTGTTTGGTGGCCATGCAAGGACCATCAAAGCGATGAACCTGATAGTGGTGTAACTGTTCACCTGATTGCACCTGATTCATTGGTTGCAGTGAGTAATGGCAGATTACAAAATATTTTGCCGCAGGCTAATGGATACAAAATGTGGAATTGGAATCTAAAAAATCCTATCAACAATTATGATGTAACAATGAACATTGGTAAGTATGTATCATGGTCTGATACACTAATGGGTGAAGGTGGACAACTTGACCTTCAATATTGGGTGTTGGATTATAACCTTGAGAAAGCTAAAAAACAATTTGAACAGGTGAAACCAATGTTGCATAGTCATGAATATTGGTTTGGGAAATATCCGTTTTATGAAGATGGATACAAATTGATTGAGACATCGTTTCTTGGTATGGAACACCAAAGTGGGGTAGCATATGGCAACCGATACCAAAATGGATATTTGGGCAGGGACCTTAGTGGTACAGGACAGGGCCTAAAATGGGATTTCATTATTGTACATGAAAGCGGACATGAATGGTTTGGGAACAACATTACGACCAAAGACATTGCAGACATGTGGGTTCATGAAGGTTTTACAAATTACTGCGAGGTACTTTATATAGAAACCATATTTGGCAAAGAAGCTGCACAGGAATACTGTCTGGGCATAAGAAAAAAAATTAAAAATGATATTCCAATCATTGGTAATTATGGTGTAAATAACGAAGGTAGCGGCGACATGTACAACAAAGCCGCCAATATGATAAATATGATACGGTACATAATGCAGGATGATAATAAATTCAGAAGCTTGCTTCGAGGCTTAAATACTGACTTTTACCACCAAACTGTAACTACTCAACAAATAGAACAATACATAAACGAGAAAAGCGGGTTGAATTTAAACCAAATATTTGACCAATATCTTAGAACAATTCAAATTCCCGTGTTGGAATATTATTTCAACTCGAAAAATAGAAAATTGTATTACCATTGGACTAACTGCATAAAAGGGTTTAATTTGCCGCTTATTCTACAAGGCAATAATTTATTATTAAAACTGAAACCTTCTGAAAAATGGAGAAAGAAAAGACTAAAGCATGATGCTGACATTTCAATTATTTCATCAGCCGACAACAATTATTATTACATAAAAACAAAACAATTAACCCAAAAACCTTAGCTGCGCTAACCAATGGCAAATATTAGAAAACAGGCAATCATTAGCAGTTTATTGGTTTATGTGGGCTTTGCAATTGGTGCAGTTAATACCTATTTCTTCACAAAAACTGGTTCATTTACACCTGATCAGTTTGGACTTACCCGTATATTTTATGACCTTGGACAAAACATATTTGTATTTGGAAGCCTTGGTGTAATTCCAATCGTTTACAAATTTTACCCTTACTACAAAGACAATGTAGAAGATAAGGAAAACGATTTACTCACGTGGGCATTATCAGCATCCTTTATTGGATTTTTACTTGTGTTAGTTGGTGGATATTTATTAGAGCCATTGGTTGTAAAAAAATACATTCAAAGAGCTCCACTAATTTTAAAGTATTACTATCTTATTTTCCCGTTTGGTTTTGGTATGTTGTTTTTTTCAGTGCTTGAATCTTTTTGCTGGAGCCTGCAAAAAACAGTGTTTGCTAACTTTCTAAAGGAAACGGGAATGCGAATAATCGTATTAATTCTCGTGGTACTCTTCATGACCAAAATGGTTTCATTCGACACTTTTATTAAACTCTTCACTTTTCTTTATTTGGCTTTATTCCTTATCATACTTGTATACCTCATAAAGCTTGGTAAGTTTCATATCACCTTTAAAGTGAGCCATCCTACACGTAAGTTTAAAAAGAAAATGCTTACCATGGGATCGCTGATTTATGGCGGGGTGATGATACAGATTGTTGCACAAACTATAGATACATTTATTATAGCCAGTTTAAAAGGACTGAGTAGTACAGGCGTATTCAACCTTGCTCAATATGCAGCTAATCTTGTACAGGTACCGCAGCGTAGCATTCAATCCGTAAGTACAGGCGTACTGGCACAAGCATGGAAAGACAAAAATTTTGTTGAGATAAACCGCATTTACGAAAGGAGCTGTATCAACCTCTTACTAATGGCATCTTTCATCTTTGGAATAATCTGGCTCAATATAAATGATGCATTTACGGTACTTCATGTACAGGAAGTTTACAGAGATGGTATTAATGTGATGTTTGTACTTGGTATAGCCCGATTGATAGATGCAGGCACAGGCATCAATAACATTATAATAGGCACTTCTGTTTATTGGCGCTTTGATTTTATAAGTGGTATTGTTTTATTAGCCATTCGCATTCCCGTTACTTATTTGCTCATAAAAAAATATGATATTATTGGCTCCGCTTATGCAGAAGTCATTTCTTACACTATTTACAATATTATCCGCTTTGAATTTTTAAGAAGGAAATTCAATATGCAACCCTTTAATGTCAAAACATTGTACTCATTAATGGTGGCTGCTGTTGCATTTGTTATTGCCTATTTTACATTTCACAGCCTGGACGGATGGTTAGCAATCATTAGCCGTACACTGGTTTTTGTTACAATTTTTATTGCAGCAGTGTTTTACCTTGAGTTGACTCCTGATGCCAAACAACTGTATCACAAATTTAAAAAGTAAAACTTCCTGATTGCATAAAACAAAATAGAATGAACAACAGTGATAAACAAAAAACTTACGACTATCTTATCTTACTAAAGAAAAACAATGATAATTTAGCAGATCAGGTCAGCCAATTGCTATATGTATTTGCCATTGCAGCTTTTGGTTTTTTCATTTATACTTACCCTTCAAACTCTACTAATTATATTTTTGTTATTGCAGCTATGGTTATTAATTGGTCAATAACCATATTCAATAAAAGAAAAAATGGTGTAGCCTACTTTAGAATGGGATTACTGATTGCTGCTGTGGGATGGATAATAGGTTTTCAGCGAAATATTTTTATGGCAGTCTTATATGCCCTGGCAGCTATACTCGAAAAACAAGTAAAATTTCCACCCGAGATTGGTTTTTCAGAAGGTGAAATTTCCTTTAACTCATTACCCCGTAAAACACTGCAATGGGCAGATGTATCAAACGTTGTAATTAAGGACGGACTTTTGACTATTGACCATAAGAACAATAAACTCTATCAAAAAGAAATAGATGGTGATGTAACACCAGAAATAGAAGCAGAGTTCAATGCATTCTGCAAAAAACAAATAGACAATCAAATTCTTTAACCTTATAAGTAAATTTATATCAAAGCATTAAGATCAAATAAGGCACATAGGCTTGGTATTGCAGCATTCTTCTTTTTGCTTGGTTTTTGTTTTGCAAGCTGGGCAAGCCGCATTCCTTATATACAACAACGCTTATCACTAACAGAAGGACAATTCGGTTTTATCTTACTTGCTTTACCTGCAGGTTCATTTGTATCACTTCCCTTTGCTGGTTTTATGGTTGCTAAATATGGCAGCAAAAAAGTTTTGTGTATTGTTTCTACACTGTATGGTCTTACTCTAATTGCTATAGGTTTGTCTGCTAATCACATACAACTGATTTTGTCACTTTTTTGTTTTGGCCTTATTGGCAATGCGGGAAATATTTCTGTAAATACACAGGCAGTAGGGGTTGAACTTTTGTATAAAAAACAAATCATGGCCACCTTTCATGGTATGTGGAGCCTGGCAGGTTTCGCAGGTGCAGCAGCAGGTATATTGATGAACTCTTTACATCTTGTTCCTTATCAACATTTTACTATTGTTTGCATCATTTCATTTATTATTATTGCTGTAGCTCATCGATATTTATTACCTGACGTAATGACTTCAAATGAAAAAACACCATTGTTTGCATTGCCCGATAAATCTTTGGTTGTGCTTGGGCTCATTGCTTTTTGCTGTATGCTTTGCGAGGGTACCATGTTTGATTGGAGTGGAATTTATTTTAAAAAAGTAGTTAATCCCTCCCCTGCTTTGGTTGGTGCCGGGTACACAGCGTTTATGAGTACAATGGCTGCAAGCAGATTTGTTTCAGATCATTTTACCAACAGATATGGGTTTAAAATAATTGTAAAAATTAGTGGCCTAACTATCATGACAGGGTTACTAATTGCTGTTGTCTTTCCATACTTCTACCCTGTATTAATAGGCTTCTTACTAGTGGGTGCCGGTGTTTCATCTATTGTTCCTATGGTATATAGCGCTGCAGGTAAATCTACCAAAATGTCTCCCGGAAAAGCTTTGGCTTCCGTTTCTACAATTAGTTTTTTAGGGTTTTTAATTGGCCCTCCTATTATCGGCATGATTGCCGGATTTTCAGGTTTGAGATTTTCCTTTGCTTTAATAGCAATTGTTGGTTTAAGTATTACATTGCTGGCAAGATTGAGTAGGGATAGATATTAAGTGAAAAAATAAAATCGTTTTATAACTTATAATTCAAATCACTCCCTTTGCTTATTATCTCTGTAATAACTTTTAAATAACAATCTTAAACTCTGGTCATGAGTAAAATATTTATAAATCCAGTTGATGAAAATCTGTACCCGGTTCTTTACCCCAAGTATTAAAAACAAGTGTAGCGACATCCATATTACCCAGGCTATAAACCCACCAAAATGGAGTTTAGGTTTTGGTATATCTACTACAGCAAGGTTTCTGCCTACTGTTGCCATAGTTCCTTTATCGTGGTATTCAAACTCTTGAAGTTGAGTGCTTTTTAAGTTTATTGACTTTAGGTTGTTGGCCAACACCTTTCCCTGGTTGATTGCAACATTAGCTAATTGCGGATGTCCATTAGAGTATGCAGGTGTTTCCATAAAAGCAACATCACCAATTGCAAAAATATTTTGTTGCCCCATTACTTTGTTATACCGGTCAACTTTTATACGATTGCCCCTTACTATCAATGTTGTGTCTATACCCGCCGGTACATTTCCTCTTATGCCTGCTGCCCAAATAACAGTGGATGTTTCTATTTTTTCTCCACTTGCTAAGACAATAGTCTTGCCATCGTAAGATTCAAGTTTGCTATTAAGCATAACCTTAACACCAAGTTTTTCCAAATATTCCTTTGACTGATCCTGCGATTTTTTGCTCATAGGCCCAAGTGTTTCTCCCCCACCCTCAAGTAATATAATTTGCATTTGAGAAAAATCAATTTCAGGATAATCACCGGGCAGATTATGAATTTTCATTTCAGCAATAGCACCACTCATTTCTACACCTGTAGGTCCGCCACCCACTATCACAATATTCATTTTTCTTTGTCTTTCCTCATCGTCAGTAGTAGAAAGTACTTCTTCAAAATTTTTAAGCAAATGGTGTCTTATTTGCAGGGCTTCAGTTGTGGATTTCATAGGGTAAGTATGTTCCATCAATTGTTTATTGCCAAAAAAGTTTGTATCAGCACCTGTAGCTATTATAAGTTGGTCGTACTCAATATCTCCAATATCGGTAGTTAATTTGTTTGAAGCAATCTCAACAGATAATACTTTAGCAAGCCTTATACGTACATTTTTACTTCGCTGAAACAGTTTCCTCAAAGGAAATGAGATATTACTTGCATCAAGGCCCGCAGTTGCCACCTGGTAAAACAACGGTTGAAACTGATGATAGTTATATTGATCTAATAACAATACCTCTATACCCGATACATTGTTCAGGCCTCTTGCCACTTTCAATCCTGCAAAGCCTGCCCCTATAATTACTACTTTCATTTTCTGAATATTATTTACAATCATGATTCAAATTACTGGCCAACTGGCAGGTTGTATATCAATACATTAATCTCATAACGCCCCACTTTTGGGTTAAATAGTGGTATTAGTGGGGAAAGGTATATTATTTTATTTCTAATCATATACAATTTCAAAACGTTTACTTTATATGAAATACTTGCTACTATGTACTACTTTTGCCTTAGCATGACTTTTGCAAACACCTATTGCAAAGCATTTAAGTATCAATAACACAACATGAAGATTAATAATGAAACCAAAGTTGGGGCACTAACTACCTTAGCTATTACCCTGCTGATATTAGGTTTTAATTTCCTGAAAGGAAAAAGCCTATTCAAAACAGGCAATTTTGTATATGCAAAAGTCAAATCTACCAAAGGATTAATGGTTTCTAATCCCGTATATATAAATGGCTTGCAGGTGGGTGCTGTTTATGAAATGATGGAAACCAATAAAAATGTGGATACAATTGTGATTGCTATCAAATTGAGTAAAGAACTCAACATTCCCAACAATTCTATAGCTTCTATACAAACCAATCCATTAGGAACTTCAAGTATGGCTATAAGTATGGGCACGTCCCGAAACTATATAAAAAATCACGACACCATCCCTACCATGGATGTACCCGGGATGCTTGGAGAAATGCAGGCTAAACTGACACCCGTAGTTGATCAGGTGAAATATACGTTACAAACACTTGACTCTGTTCTTAGAAATGTTAATACAATATTTGATCCCACAACAAAAGGCAATATGCAGCATGTTGTGTCCAACATTAATGAAGTTACCAAAAGCCTGGTTGTAAGTGCGGCTGCATTACAAAGTTTAATGAACCAACAAAATGGTGCATTGACCAGTTCTATGAATAATTTGCAAACCTTTACAGGCGGCCTTGCTAAAAACAATGATAAAATCACCTCAACCATTACAAACCTCGAAACTACCACCCGTAACCTAAGCAATGCAGACATAAACGGCACTGTAAACCAATTAAGGGGTACTGTAGAACGCTTAAATAGTGCAGTTGCAAAGATTGATAGCAAAGATGGTAGTATAGGTCGTCTACTCAACGACAATCAGTTATACGACAATCTTGCAAAAACAACCCGCAGCCTTAATATTTTAATGGATGATATAAGGGTGAATCCTAAAAGATATGTTAGCATTTCTATTTTTGGCGGCAAAGCGAAGCAGCAATATTTAACTTCGCCACTACCCGTGCCCGATAGTTCGGCTGTAAGTATGAAATGAAAATAAGCCCAGTAAACCATTTACCCTTATTGAAACCTGCAACTTCCGATTCATTGACATTCAAAGAATTGAGAAGAATTGTTTTTTTGTTCCGGCAATGGAGCAATGAGGAGGCTTTTGTCCCCGCCATGGCGAGGCTTACTTGTACATTGGGTAATGCTACGAAGCTTTTTACACAATCTTGTAAATATTTCCCCGTCATTGCGAGGAGGCACGACGAAGCAATCCGCATAAAAAATGAACAACATACAAAAATAACCAATCAGCAGATTGCTTCCTCCTCCTACGTCGTCCTCGCAATGACGAAGCTGCTTTCAGTTTTGTTTGCCTGTTTTTCATCCTTAACCCTTTATGCACAGCCCCCAACACTACCCGATACCAGCAAAGGCAAGCAGTTAGAAATCATTGTTGCAGATCGATACAATTTTCAAAAAATAGAAGGTGTTGGCGATTTTATTTCATTAGCAGGTGGCGTACAAATAAGACAAGAACAAACCTTGTTCTATTGCGATAGCGCAGTTCTTAATCAATCGCTCAATACAATAGAAGCTTTTGGAAATATTCATATCAACGATGCAGACAGTGTGCATACTTACTCACAATATCTCAAATATCTTGGCAAAGAAAAAGTGGCTTATCTAAAGAATAAAGTAAAGCTGACCGATGGCAAAATGGTGCTCACAACTGACGAATTGGAATACAACACCGCTACACATATTGGTACCTATTACAAAGGCGGTAAAGTAGTTAATGGCAATACAGTTCTTACCAGTACAGAAGCATGGTATTATGGAGATACCCGGGATATTTATTTTAAGAAAAAGGTTTTTCTGAACGACCCGGAGTATAAAGTTTACACAGATACATTACTTTATAATAGCTATACACAACTTGCCCGTTTTACTGTTCCTACAAAAATTATCAGCGGTAAACGCACTGTAAATACCAGTGAAGGCTACTATGATATGCGCAATAAAAAAGCAGTTTTTGGTAAAAGGCCAATAGTTGATGATAAGGATTATACACTTACCGCAGACGACATGGCCTTTGACGATGCTACGGGTTTTGGCGATGCACAGGGAAGCGTAAGATATAAAAGCAAGGATACCGCAAACCCTTTTATTCTTTTAGCCAACAACGTTAAATCTAATAATAAAACAGGAGCCATTTTAGCAACGCAAAAGCCCTTGCTTATTATTAAACAAGGTGCCGATAGTATTTTTATATCTGCAGACACTTTATACTCAAGCAAGCTAACCGAGCTGGAAAAGTTTAGAGTAGTTCCCGATATTTCTGACACACTTTACTCCCCAAAGACAATAGAACCGGCAAAGCCTGATAGCAATACCAACCGTTTTTTTGAAGGTTACTTTAATGTAAAAATTTTCTCTGACAGTATGCAGGCTGTAGGTGATAGTATGTTCTACAGTTTCAAAGATTCCACATTCAGGTTGTTCAAAAATCCAATAGTGTGGGCAAAGGAAAATCAGGTTATTGCAGATACTATATATCTTTTTACAGAAAACAAAAAGCCGAAAAGGTTTTATGCTTTTGAAAATGCATTAGCTATTAACAAGGCAGATAAGGAATTGTATAATCAGGTAAAAGGCAATACCATTAATGGCTTATTTAAAGATGGCAATATAGATTTTGTAAGGGCCAAGGGTAGTGCCGAAAATATCTATTATACCGCAGATGAAGCAGGCGGATTTATTGGGGTTAACCGCTCTACATCAGATATTATAGATGTAACCTTTCGCGACAAAAAACCCTACAAAGTTGTATTTAGGAATAATTTATTAGGTACCTTATCTCCTATCAGGCAAATAAACCCCAAAGAAATGAAAGTCCGTGGTTTTAATTGGGCAGAAGACCGGAGGCCTAAAAGCAAATTTGATTTGTTGAATTATTAATCTTGATTCGTCAGGCAATTATCATAGGCATAGTTTTTTTATGCATCCAATTAAATAAGTCAAGAAATTATTAATCAAAAACATTTCCTAATAACCATTTTATGGAAAATAAAAGCAACGAGTCCACTCCACAACGCCCTGAAGGAAACAGAATCATTGATGCACCATTGGTAAATCTTGATTTGAATGAAAATAAATCTCAAATCAAAACTGAAAAAGCATGGATGGAGAATGACCGCAATGCAATAACTTTATTTAAGTCACATGGATTGCGGTTAGTACTTATAGCACTGCACAAAGATGCTGAAATGGCAAAGCATTCCGCTAAAGGTATGATTACAGTACAGGTACAGGAGGGATTAATAAAGTTTTCAACAGAAGAACAATCGGTTGAGTTATCAGCGGGACAAATGATTGTTTTGCATGAAGGAATACCCCACAGTGTTCTAGCATTGGAAGAGTCTACTTTTCTGCTTACTTTAATTGAATCTTCTTTATCTAAATAATGTTCCATAAATCAATCGCAATGACTATTGTTGATTAACCAAAAATTGTAACTTACCATTTCTCTATTCAACATTTTATATCAATCTAAAAAACATTCAATCTCAAGTGAAATTCGGCCTTTGCCTTTTTATGCTTTGCATCATTTTTCAGCACCCTTTATGTGCTCAAAGATTGTATAACGATGATTTGATTTCAGACACTACAGGTCAGGTTGATTTAATAGATGTTGCCAAGGATAATTTTCGGTTCTCCCCTCAAAAAACAAAAAGAAAAAGCAAGAAAAAAGTTTATTTTTCTTTGATTCCTACCTCCTCAAATTTACCGGGCGGGGGTAAAATTTTGATTACTTCAACCAAGGCTGGTTTTTATCTGGGTAGCAGTAGAAAAACAAATTTGTCAGAAGTTAACTTTTCGCCTTATACCAACTTCAAAGGCAGGTACGCAATCTCATTTTCATCAAATTTATACACGAATAAAAACTTATGGAACATACAAGGCGAAACACGATTCTCCTACTTTCCGGAATATATATACGGCACCAAAGCCAATAATGTTCAGAATCAAAAACTACTCATCAATTACAAGTACATTCGTTTCTACCAAACTGTATTAAAACAATTGAAACCGTACATACTTGCGGGTATGGGTTATAATCTCGACTATCATATAGGCATAAAATCTGAAGGTACGGACTCTTCAGATTTTACCAAGTTCACCGGCCATGAACATGGTACTGCCTACAATAGTAATTCCTTTTCTTCTGGCATTACACTTAATCTTTTGTACGATTCCAGAAGCAACTCTATCAATCCATTGCCCGGTGCTTATATTAACCTCATTTATAGAATAAACCCTTCTATGCTTGGCAATAGCGAACCATGGAAATCAATTTATCTTGATGTAAGAAAATACAAATCACTTCCCGGAGATAAACGAAGAATGCTTGCACTTTGGTCCTATTTATGGATGGCACTTGACAACAATGTTCCTTTTCTGGATTTACCGGGTATTGGGTATGAACCCAATCAGAAGTCGGGTCGTGGTATTGAAATAAACCGCTACCGCGGAAAAAATCTATTTTATGTAGAAGGTGAATACAGAAGTGATATTACTAAAAATGGTTTGTTGGGTTATGTTGTATTCACCAATTTCAATATGAACTCCGGCCCATCTGATAATGGACTAAGTTTACCACATCCTGCAATAGGTGCAGGCTTACGTGTAAAGTTCAATAAAAGGTCCAACACGAATATAGCGATTGATTACGGAGTTAGTAGTGGTAATTCTTCATTGAGCATAAGTTTGGGAGAAGCTTTCTAAAGTACTCCGATTTAAAATCATTTTTCCAGAATTAATTTTAAAGTTGATAAACTTGTATCCATATCTTTGGAAATTTTCTTTCTGCAATTGGAATAAAAATATTCATTGGATATTTCAATGTTCCATAATTAATTAATGAAACCTTGGTTTGATTATCAGACATATATACTGTTTCCATGGTAACATTGGCAGTAGTTACCATGGGTTTTACAAAACGAATCTGGGTTTCAATTTTTTCACCTTCAATTATGTCTATAATTTCCTTTTCTCCTTCGCCTGACTTTTTTCCATTCCATGAAATTATGAATCCTGCTGTTCCATCAATTCCTTTGTACTCCCAGTTACGGTCTGGTTCTACCTTTGCCCATTTGTTGAATTTGTCCTGATTTTTGAGCAATTTTAAAAAATCAAATACTTCTTTCAAGGGTGCATTTATAATTATTTCACGTTTTACATAATGTTCTTTTTTCATAAACAAAGCCATAATTAATAGCAATAAAATTAGGCCTGCAACTACAAGTAGAACGGCAATCAAAAGACTCATTTTTATTACTTTTTTATTTTTTGAATATTATTATCAAATCACTATAGACCCTCATTTATATTTAATTGTAAATACATAAAAAAGCCCTATCGTTTAAAGATAGGGCTTTTTAATATTGAAAATAATTTCAATTACTTGACTTGTCCACCTATTTTACCTGCAGGATATGCTGCAGATGCTACTGTTATATAATACGAAGAACTTAAAAGTTGCTCATATTGTTTAACTGTTAATGGAAACGTTTGAGATTTTCCAAAATTAGTAGGGGAACTTACTAAAGTCATAATATTAGCTCCGTTGTCACCTATATTTCCGCTTATAAGATTTGCATTTTGTACAGGATCAACACCTGTTTCATCGGCACTAATAATGATTTGACTATACAATTTGTAATCAGACGTAATTCTTACTAAAGCTAGACCGGTTGTTACTGTTGAAACTGCAGGACGCAAATTTGTTCCTGCTAAATAAACATTATTTGAAATAACAATGTTAGCATTAATCTGTCCACGTACTAAACCTAATGGTTCTCTTTGTGTTTTTACATTGATATATTTAGGAATGTTGTTGTTTAGCATGGTGTCGATAAGACTTTGTCTTAACCCATTAACAAGCCCCGTAGCCCAACCTTGTCTGAACTTACCGGTAAGATTTACAAGTAAAGGACCATCAACCATTGAGGGATCACCTAATTTGATTTCAACAACTGTTACATAATCACCTGCTTTATTAGCTTTGTCAATAAATACTTCATAATTAATGCTTCTGCTATCTAAAACCTGAAGGCTCATAGTAACGGAAGAAAAAGGACTTACCACAGTATGATTTTCATTGGTTGTAGCCATCGTTATGTCAAATTGCTTAAGAATCTGACCCCCTAGGTCTGTGTAACCACTTGTTTTTTGACAAGAAGTTATAATTAACAATGACAAAGAAAAAATGGATAAATAGTATAATTTCAATTTCATAAACCTTTTTTAATATTAAATAGAATGACAGAATTTTTTAGTTAAAGGCTGCCTTAATGCAAAAATAATAAATTTGAACTCGTATTTTAACTTTTTGTTTATTTTAATCTTTTATTAATTACCGAATCAATATTTTCAAATATGTGTTGAGGCTTAAAAATTCGCCAATTCGGAATATCAATTAATTCAATATAATAGTTTAATTTTTTTTGCAAAAAATCATATTGTGTCTGTTCAGGCATATTTAGTGCAATAATCCAGCCATCCATTTCTGAAACATCATCGTACCATTCTTCATAATAGTCCTTATCACCACTATGAAAATTGAGTACATTTTCAGTTATTAATATAAACTTATTTATTTTATTTCTTAACATTGAATCTATTACATCTCTTTTCAGTGTCATTATATCATTTTCTATGGCATCATTCCATTCACCAATAAACTCAATAATGGCAATACCATCTAGATAGTCTACATACAAAACCTTCATGTATAATGTTTTACTCCCAAAATCGTCCCATTGTGGATGAATGTAATAGTTATAAACAGTTTGCGTAAATTCAAACTCACTATAAGTATTTCCGAAAAATGGCGATTTTTTATCCTCTTCAGGACTATATAAATGTTTCCAGTTATAAAATGGCTCTAAATTGTGCATAATAGTTTATAGTAAATAAAGTCAATCAATCTTTACCTGTTAAATAAATTCATCTTTTGTTCTATTTAAAGTATGAACCCCGATTTTCAGTCATAATATTTTCAAAAATAGGTGACAATATTTAGTTCTATAAAGTTCATGATATTATGATTTACTACAAGAAAAACACTCCATTTATAACAAATCAATAAATCAAATTCTATTCTGGCTTATTTCACTATTAGCCTTTTGTATTTAAATTCAAAACCTTTTTTTTCTGTAAAAAATTATTGAAACACAAAAAATATTTTCACAATCAAACAGAAGCTTTATTTTACATCAAAATAAATTATTGTTATGGTTCCATCAATAAGAAAAGCCTTTAATGATTCATTTACCGAAGAAAAATATAACCAATATCTTGAAGAATTGGGTAAAAAATACCCTGATAGTATTGATTATAGAATTGCCGAAACCCCTATTTTTTGTAGCAAAGATTTTACCAATAAAATGTTAGAAGCATGTGAGGGTATAGTGGATGTTATTGTATCTCCCGGCTTCAAAGCAATGACAGACAGGTCTCTACCTGAAAATGTAAAAGTTCCTAATGAAAATAGTCACACTCATTTTATTGCCTTTGATTTTGGTATCTGCGAAAATGAAAAAGGTGAACTGGAACCTCAACTTATTGAAATGCAGGGCTTTCCTTCACTCTTTGCATTTCAGGACTTTCAGGCATTGGTTGGAAAAAAAATATTTAATATCCCTTCTAATTACACCAACTATCTAAACGGATATGATGAACAATCCTATGCAGTTTTACTTAAAGAGATAATAGTAGGCCATCACAACCCTGAAAATGTTGTACTACTGGAGATATTACCACATCAACAAAAGACGCGAAACGATTTTTATTTTACACAGGATTATACGGGCATTAGTATAGTTTGCATTACAGAATTAATTTTGAAAGGCAGAAAATTATTCTATCTTAAAAATGGTGTTGAAACAGAAATAAAAAGAATTTACAACCGTGTTATTTTTGACGAATTACAACAACAAACCCCTGAAATTCAGGAAAGAGGCAAATTACTGCTAAATGAACTTGATGTAGAATGGGTCCCTCATCCTAACTGGTTTTTTAGAATAAGTAAGTTTACACTTCCATTTATTAATAATCCTTATGTGCCAGAAACACGTTTTCTGAACGAAATAAAAGAAATGCCTGAAAACCTGGAGAATTATGTACTTAAACCCTTATTTTCTTTTGCAGGTCAAGGGGTAGTAATAGATGTTACAAAACAGGATATTGAAAATGTAACAGATCCTGAAAACTGGATACTGCAACGCAAAGTAAAATATGCTGATGCTATTGTAACCCCTGATGGACCTGCAAAGGGAGAGATCAGAATTTTTTATTTTTGGAAAGATGGTGATGCAAGACCTGTTGCAGTAAATAATCTTGGCCGATTAAGCAAAGGAAAAATGATTGGAGTTCGATATAACAAGGATAAAACATGGGTGGGAGGCACGATGGTTTACTTTGAACAATAAAGTTTTTCCAAAATAGTTTTACATCGATAACTGTTTCTATAAATGGCCTATTTGCAACAGTCTTTTTTAAAAAAATTTGAAATTATTTTTATTAGACCTTGAAAAAATTTCATTTCAAAAATTTATTTATTGGTAAAATTGTAAACTGTATTTTAAATGCGTGCTATACAATTTACAGTTATTTTTTTAATCCCCCATCTTTAATTTTCAATGCCATAGGCTAAGGACCCTATTAACCGTTTCCACTCCCTACAGCCACATTTATTATCTTTGCCGCAAATTTTTAAATAAGCTTGCAATATGTGGTACAACAGTATTTTAGAAACAATTGGAAACACACCGCTCATTAAACTTAATAATATTACCAAAGACCTTCCCTGCACTGTGTTGGCTAAGGTTGAATATTTTAATCCCGGAAATTCTATAAAAGATAGAATGGCCTTGAAAATGCTGGAAACGGCAGAAAGAGAAGGAAAGATAAAGCCCGGCGGAACCATCATAGAAGGTACAAGTGGAAATACCGGAATGGGTCTTGCCCTTGCTGCAGTTGTAAAAGGATACAAATGCATTTTCGCCACTACTGATAAGCAATCTAAAGAAAAGGTAGACATATTAAAAGCTGTAGGTGCCGAAGTAATAGTTTGCCCCACAAATGTTGAACCGGAAGATCCCCGCAGTTACTATTCTGTAGCTAAAAGATTACCCACAGAAATCCCCAATTCATTTCACATGAATCAGTATGACAACCTGGCCAACAGGTTGGCACACTATGAAACTACCGGCCCGGAAATTTGGGAACAAACTGAAGGAAAAATTACCCACTTGGTAGTAGCTACAGGAACAGGCGGCACCATTTCCGGAACGGGAAAATATCTGAAAGAAAAAAATCCAAACATCAAAGTGTGGGCTATAGATGTATTTGGCTCACTATTGAAAAAATTTCATGAAACCGGCGAAGTTGACATGAACATGGTGCATCCCTATATAACTGAAGGTATAGGTGAGGATTTTGTACCTGAAAATTATGAGATGAACCTGATAGACCGTTTTGAACAGGTTACTGATAAAGATGGCGCTGTTATGGCCCGCCGCATAAGCCGCGAAGAAGGAATCTTTGTTGGCTATAGCTGCGGATCAGCTTTACAGGGATTACTGCAAATGAAAGGTGAATTAAAAAAAGACGATTTGGTTGTGGTGATTTTTTGCGACCATGGCAGCCGCTATGTTGGCAAGGTGTACAATGACCAATGGATGATGGAAAGGGGATTTTTGGATGTTAAAACATTTAAAGACATCATAAGCAGTCGTGCTTCTAAAAGACTGGTAACTATAGATGCTACGCAAACAGTGGCAGAAGCAGTAGACCTAATGCGTAAATACGATATAGAGAACATACCCGTAATGAAAAGTGAAACGCTTATTGGTTCTATCAGCGAAAGCGGCTTGTTTCAAAAAATATTCAGCAACCCCGAAATAAAAACATCTACTATAGAAAGTGTAATGGAAGCCCCCTATCCTATTGTATCTTTTGACACACCTGTTGAGCGGCTTGGTGGAATGATAACCAAAGATAATGGAGCTGTTTTAGGTAAAGATGATAGTGGAAATATGCACATTGTTACCAAATATGATGTCATTCACAGTATGGCTAAATAATTAGCCGAAATAATAATTACCAACTTTACCCCTGTTTAATTCAAGAATATTTTGAGATAAACAGGGGTAAACTATTTTATCAACAACTTTCTTATTATGAAATTAAATGACTGGATCGGGTTTGTTGGAGTATCTATAATTCTGATAGCGTATTTTTTAAATATCTCCAACCGGCTTTCTAAAGATGGTATTACCTATATACTACTCAATATTTTTGGTGGTGCTCTGGCCTGTCTTGCTTCGGTATTAATTCATTATCTTCCATTTATCATTTTAGAAGGTGCATGGACGGTCATTTCATTCATTTCTTTATTGAAATATATGAATATTCGAAAAAAGGCCTAAATCTATTATTATGTACTTATCTATTGGGAAGTATTTATAAACTAAAAAATGAATATTTTTTACCCGGATAAATTCTCGTTAGACCTTTAAAATGGCTTTATTTATTTATTTATTAAAAAATCCACACACATTCCTTAATGAACACAATGGATTAAAAATGTAAATCTTTACATTTGCCGTTCCTTTACACTTTTGAAGCAAAGCAGGTATGAAGAAAATAGAACTGGAAATTGTTGCATTGTCACATAGTATTACCCAAACTCATTCTTATGCCGTTGTTTTGGGCGAAGTAAATGGATTGAGGAGATTGCCCATTGTTATTGGTGGTTTTGAAGCACAAGCTATTGCAGTGGCATTAGAAAGAATGCAACCAAGCAGGCCCCTTACCCATGACTTACTTAAGAACTTTATGAATGCTTTTAATGTAGAACTTCAGGAGATTATTATAAACGATTTGCAGGAAGGTATTTTCTACTCAAAACTCATTTGTGTAAGTGAACATGATACTGTAGAAATAGACAGCCGCACAAGCGATGCTTTAGCACTTGCCGTTAGATTTGGATGCCCGGTATATACTTATGATACCATTCTGGATAGTGCAGGTATTCTTATGGAAGAATCAGGCTCCGGCGGCACAAAGAAAAAACCGGTAAGTACGACAGCAGAACCCGGCAGCCGTGATGACCTCACCGGACTTAGCGTGGAAGAATTAGACCATTTATTGAATGAGGTACTTGAACAGGAGGACTACATAAGGGCTATTGCCATAAGAGATGAATTAAATAAACGCAAGAAATAATCTTTCATTTCCCTGAATCCAATAATTAATTTTCTACTTCTGTGGTTGTTTTTCCCAATTGTAAAATAAATCTTGGTTTAAATATTACTGGTAAAAGACCCGACGGATACCACAATCTTGAAACTGTATTCTACCCCATTTTCTTAAAGGACATTTTAGAAGCTGTACAAGCTGAAAATCTTTCTTTTCAATCTTCAGGTCTTAAAATTGATGGCAATGCAGAAGACAATCTTTGTATCAAAGCCTGGCATTTATTGAAAACTGATTTCCCGGATTTGCCTACAGTTCAAATCTATCTTCATAAGATAATTCCTATGGGTGCAGGCCTTGGTGGAGGTAGTGCTGACGGAGCCTTTATGCTTTCATTGCTCAATAAGAAGTTCAACTTACAATTAAATGATGAACAACTGATTAATTATGCCTTGCAGTTGGGAAGTGATTGCCCGTTTTTCATTTTAAATAAACCTGTATTTGCAACAGGACGTGGCGAAATAATGACACCCGTAACGGTTGATTTATCAGAATATAAATTTCTTATTGTCAACCCCGGAATTCATATTTCTACTAAAGAAGCATTTTCTAATCTTATACCTGTAGTACCAACAAAAAGTGTAAATGAAATTGTTAAGCAACCCGTAATAAGTTGGAAAGATGAATTGGTAAATGATTTTGAGAAACCACTTTTTAAATTGTATCCCGAAATTGAGGCTTTAAAACAATCTATGTATAATGCAGGTGCCATTTATGCCTCTATGAGTGGTAGTGGCAGCACTGTGTTTGGTTTGTTTCCTAAGAATACTACTATCCAACTTTCATTACCGGATCATTATTTAAAAATTGAATTGCCGGCACAATGAAAATAATATTATACACCATAGGTAAGCCACATGAACCCTATGTGAAACAGGGAATTGAGGATTTTACTAACCGCATATCAAAATATTATCCTGTAGAATGGAAAATATTACCCGCGGCCAAACAAACTGTAAATACCACAGAAAAGGATGTAAAAAAGCAGGAAAGTATTACAGTACTTAATGCACTACACAAAGATGACTACCTTGTATTATTAGATGAAAGAGGTAAACAAATGAGTTCTGTTCAGCTTGCCGCTTTTATTGAAACACGTGCCAATAATAGTATTAAGCAGTTGGTATTTCTTATAGGTGGTGCTTTTGGTGTAGATGAAAATGTAAATGCCCGTGCCGGATATGTATGGTCATTTTCGCAATTGGTATTTCCCCATCAACTGATGCGGCTAATGCTTGCCGAACAATTGTACCGTGCCTGCACTATTATTAGAAATGAAAAATATCATCACCAATAAATTATTATCTTTCCTGCATGTACACGTCCTTGTTTAGCATTACCAATATCATTATTGCAATTACGGCAATAGTTTCATTCACAGCTTTCAATAACCAAAAAGTTACTGATGATCTTATATTCACTCCGCCTGCAATTGATCGTCGCAAGCAATGGTACAGGTTTTTGAGTTGCGCATTGATTCATGCAGACATTGGGCATTTGGCATTTAATATGTTTTCACTTTTTATGTTTGGTAAAATTGTGGAAGAGACTTTTGGCGAATTATTTGGAGCAAAGGGAGCAGTTTTGTACATCTTACTTTATGTTTTGTCGCAGTTTTTATGTTTGCTACCAACCTATTTTAAAAATAAAGACAATTATTATTATAGAAGCCTTGGTGCAAGCGGTGCAGTTTCAGCAGTAATATTTGCAGGTATAATGCTTTATCCGTTACAAAAGGTATATCTGTTTTTTATACCTGTGGGTATTCCGGGTTTTATTTTCGGCTTTATCTATCTGGGTGTCACTGCTTATCTTGATCGCAAAGGAGATGGTAACATCAATCATTCTGCCCACATGTTTGGAGCACTTGCAGGCATAGGCCTTTTATTGGTTTTCGGCTTCGCATTGTCCCCTTATAATCTGGTTGAAAACTTTATAGAACAGGTGAAAAGCTTTGGGCAATAATGTAAAAGAAATACCCAACAGACTTAAGCTTCTACCATGCTTTGCATTTTATACAATTCGAAGTAATAACCCTTCTTTTCCATTAGGTCATAGTGGGTACCTTCTTCCTGTATCTGACCTTCTTCTATTACTATTATTTTGTCAAAGCGTAGCAAGGCAAAAATTCTGTGGGTAATAATAATTGCAGTTTTATCCTGCAGGTATTCATACAAATTTCGAATGATGGTGTTTTCTGTAGCTGTATCTACTGCACTTAAGCAATCGTCAAACACAACTATTTCAGGTTGTTTAATAAGTCCTCTTGCAATGGATAGTCTTTGCTTTTGACCTCCACTTAATGTAACGCCTCTTTCACCAACCAATGTTTCATAACCTTTTTCAAAGCGGTTTATTTCTCCATCAACACTTGCTTGTTTTGCAGCCTTTTCCACTTCCTCTTGTATGAAATTGGTGTCAAGGCCAAAACTTATGTTACGAGCTATCGTATCGCTAAACAAAAATACATCTTGCGGTATATAACTGATTTGTTGCCGCAGGTTTTTTAGCGCATAATTTTTGATGTTATGTTCACCAATGGTAATAGCGCCTGATTGTGGTTCATAAAAACGAAGCAATAGTTGTGCAAGGGTTGATTTACCGGAACCGGTTTTGCCAAGCACAAGAACTTTCTCTCCTTTTTTTACCGTTAATGAGAAATTCTTAATGGCATGTATTCCTGTATGCGGGTAAATAAAATCTACATTTTTAAATTCAATATCTCCCCTTACCTGACCTGTTGTATCTCCTGTATCAGCTATAGATGGTTCAGTATGTAAAAACTCGTTGAGCCGGGCTTGAGAGGCTGATGCACGTTGTATCATACTTGCTACCCAACCTATAGCACTTACCGGAAACTGAAGCATATTAATATAAATAACAAACTCCACAATTAAACCAACTTTAGATGTATCGTTCAGCGCTTGAATACCTCCAATTAGTATGGTAATCAATGTACTTAAGCCTATCATTAATGCCATACTTGGAAAATAGATAGATTCAACCTTTGCAAGTCCTATGGCATTTCTTTTATACTCCTCGCTGTTTTTTGCAAAAAAACCCAACATGGCTTTCTCCTGTACAAAAGACTTTATCACTCTTATACCCGAGTAACTTTCCTGGGCATTAGTTGTCAGGTCAGACAAAAGCGACTGAATCCTTTCACTCTTTTTATAAATTACCTGATTTACAAGGTATATAATCAATGCCAATATAGGTAATGGTGCCAACACATACAAAGTAAGCATGGCATCTTTTCTCACCATATTAACCACGCAAAATGCTATTAGCGTTACCAGATTTATAAGGTACATAATAGCCGGTCCTGTGTACATTCTTACCCTGCTAACATCTTCTGTAATACGGCTCATCATGTCGCCGGTACTATGGGTCCTGTAAAAATTTGTATCTAATTTTTGGTAGTGTTTAAAAACTTCATTTTTCTGATCGTATTCTATATGACGGCTCATGACAATGATTGTCTGCCGCATAAAAAACATTAGTACACCACGTAATAAAGCAAGCAGCAGGATGGTAATACTGCAAACAGCAATCAATGTTCCAAAATTCTCCTTTAATGGTTCTGTAACTTTTATAAACCAATCTATGACAGCATCATCCTGCAAGTGAGTGGCAACTGGTTTAGCATTTGGAAGCCTTTGTTGTACAAGATTTATGATATAGCCAGTAACCTGTGGTGCCAATACAGCAAAATAATTGGAGCCTATAATGAAAAGGAATCCAATAAAAAACCTTACCCTGTATTTCCAAAAATATTTATTAAGCGATAAGAGGTGTTTCAAACAAAATAATTTGTGCAAAGATATTTGGTATTGTAGTCATCATAATCTCATTTCATCAATAATAACTCTTTCTGTTTATTCATTTCAACAATAAACCATGAACTTTGGGTTTGAAAATTTATTTATTCCATTATGAAATATGCTATAACCATTGTCCTTTTTATATTCACTTTTAATCATTCAATTTTTGCGCAGCAGAAAAAAAATAACCCTGTTTTATGGCAGGCAATATTAAAACGTGCAGATGGTAAAAACATTCATTTCACTTTTGAAGAAAAGAAAATAAAACAAAAACCGATTCTGATTATTAGAAATGCAACAGAGCGACTTAAAGTAGAAAATATTGTAACTGTTGGGGATTCTGTAGTAATAAAAATGCCTGTTTTTGAGTCTTCCATTACCACAAAAGTTTCTAGTAATAGATGGGAAGGTCTGTGGACAAGGGGCTCCTCCGGAAATGATTTAAAAATGGCTTTTGAAGCATCAAAATCTAACCTACGCTACCCGTTGACAGATGGTAATGCAAGGCAAAAAATTAACGGAAGATGGGCAGTAAAATTTGCTTCGGATACTGGTAAAATATTTACTTCTGTTGCAGAATTTGTACAAAATGGAAACAAAGTGACAGGCACATTCTTAACACCAACAGGAGACTATCGCTTCTTAGAAGGGGTGGCAACTGGCAACCACATGATAATTTCGGGTTTTGATGGTGCACATGCTTTAATGTTTGAAGCTGACATAACAGATAGCAAAACCCTAAATGGTAAATATTATTCAGGCCCAAAGTTTAGTGAAGAATGGACTGCAGTAAAAAATCAAAAAGCAACAGTGAAATTTAATGAGTCCGCCATGTATGTAAAACCCGGAGAATCTAAACTGGATTTTAGTTTTCCTGATTTGGACAGCAATATGATTTCAATTAATGACAGGCGATTTAAGGATAAGGTTGTGGTTATTCAATTGATGGGTTCATGGTGCCCCAACTGTATGGATGAGACTGCTTTTCTTTCTGACTATTATT
>JANPGE010000300.1:0-5727 GCA_031423805.1 Segetibacter sp.
CACCACTTCAGGTTATGTAGGCTTTGCACCGGCAGCGGCTGCAGGTTCTACTACCTATACCCTGCCAGGTGCTGATGGTACAAGCGGTCAGCAGTTGACTACCAATGGTAGCGGCGTACTTACATGGAGTAACCAAACAGGATCTACTACCAATAGTATAGGTTCGGTGGGTACCAATATTATTACAAGCACCGTAAACGGAGTGGCTGATACGGCACTTGCCATTAATACCAATGCACTTAGCCTGGGCGGCACTTTTTTAACTTCGAGGGTGAACGGGGTTGCTTCAAATGCATTGAACCTGTCATCCTTGTTATCCAATACCGGCTGGGCAAGAAGCGGTAACGGTAGCACTGTTGCCGGTACAGACTTTCTGGGTACAACAGATAACGTGGACTTTGTCATAAAAACAAACAGTTCTGAAAAAATGAGGGTCCTCGCTAATGGCAATATTGGCATAGGGTCGGCAGCTCCAACAACAAAACTACAGGTGGAAGGTGCTAACCCTCTTACCCTTATGGGGGTTGCCTTAGGAACAAATACTTCCACAGATAGCTTGCTAACAATTACAAATGGCCTGGTAAGAAAGCTGCCCGTTTCAACCTTCGTTACTGCTGGCAATCAGTGGTCAACCTTAGGTAATGCAGGTACTACAGCAGGTACAAACTTCCTGGGCACAACAGATGCACAATCAATAGTCTTTCGGCGAAACAGTATACAGGTTGCCAGGATGGATTCCACTGCTATGGCTTTAGGTAATGGCTCCACTACTAACACCGCTACCAACTCTTATGCAATGGGATCTGGTGCCAGCGTATCTTCTGGCAGAACAGGCGCTTACGCAATAGGCAGCAGTGCAGCAGTGACAGCAGATAGTTCATTCTCAATGGGTAACCAATCCTCTTCTACTGCCATCAGTGCTATCACTATTGGTAACAATGCTGTGTCTAACAGCCGCAACTCTATTGTAATGGGTGCAGGGGCAGTGACCAGTTCGGGCATTACAAACCCTATAAGCATAGGTAGCTACTCTACAGCAACAGGTAGCAAAGGGCTGGTGATAGGCGACTCTGCAAGATTACTGACCGGTGCCAATGCAACAGCAATAGGTGCCAACACTGCTGTTAACGGAACCAATGCAACTGCTATAGGATCTTATGCAGCTATAACCGGTTTTGCATCCAATGCAACAGTATTGGGTTCTAATGCAAGTGTATCAGCATCTAACTCTACAGCGGTAGGTTATAATGCTGATGTAACGCAAACAAACGTGCTCTTACTTGGAGATATCACCAACACAAGTTTGTGTGTAGGCGTAGGCACAGAAACATTCACTTTTGGTAACCGTGAAAAACTATTGGTAGATGCAGGTTCAACCACCATCAATGCAATTGTAGCAAAAGGAAACATTGACAACTACCTCCAATTCAATATTAAAAATGCTTCTGCAGGGGTCAGTGCAAGTTCTGACATAGTAGCTACTGCTGACAACGGTAACGAAACCAGCAACTATGTAAACATGGGTATCAACAGCAGCGCTAACACCGCAAACTATTTTGGTGGAGCTAACGATGCATATCTGTACAACCTGGGACAAAACCTGCTGATAGGTACAGGTACAGCTGCTAAAAGCGTAGCCTTCTTAACAGGAGGTGGCACACAAAGCACCAATGAGAGAATGCGGATAGACGGAACAGGTAACGTAGGTATTGGCACCAATGCACCGGGCTCTAAATTAGATGTAAAAGGAGCGATCCGTTTATCAGGTTCTACATCAGGTTATGTAGGTTTTCAGGCTCCTACTACTGCAGGCTCTACCACTTATACTTTGCCTTCAACTGATGGCACATTTGGACAACTATTGATGACAAACGGCAGTGGTACATTAACATGGACAAATGTAGGTATTGGCATAGGACAAGTAGTTCGTAAGAGTGTAGATGAAAGTCTGGGTAGTAGTACCACGTTGCAGGACGATGATGAACTTTTTCTTCCTGTAGTTGCCAATGGTGTCTATCAAATTGAAATATTGTTGGGTCTTTCCGCT
Source organism: Segetibacter sp. (assembly GCA_031423805.1). Lineage (GTDB taxonomy): Bacteria > Bacteroidota > Bacteroidia > Chitinophagales > Chitinophagaceae > Segetibacter. The sequence continues at coordinate 2,048 of JANPGE010000300.1, forward strand.
GCCAGCGGAGGTAGTGGTGGCATGAAAGTAGCCCTCAATGTTCCAACGGGTACTACAATGAACGTGTTGAGCGAGATAAACCTGAATGATAACTTCCACTGGACAAGAAATTGGCTCACATCCAGTGCATCTACTAATGCCGAAACACAAATTGATATAACAAAAAGCCCGGCATGTAAAATGAACGGAACTTTTACTGTAGGAGCTACAGCGGGTTTTGTAAAACTGCAGTGGGCTCAAAATTCAAGTAATTCAGACCCCAGTATTGTACAGCGACATTCCTTTATTAAATTGACAAGGATACAATAAGCGACTACATCTCAAAAAGCATAATTAGGGGCTATAACATTTACCATAGCAAAAAGCCACTGCAATTGTTGCCGTGGCTTTTTGCTATGGTGACACCAGTTATAATGCTTTAAAGACCTTATCATTATTAGTGATAAAATGTGGAAAAAGCTGGAATAGCATTACCCAAAAGTACAAGTGTGCGACGCAAGAATGTTCAGTAAAGATCTATCAGCCGGGACAAAAATAAACCGCTTTATCAGGCGTTTCATTTTTAGGTTTTAGAATACTAATAAATAAACCGGCGACCACAATGAAAGGATTAATACCCCTTCAACGTAAGGGTTTATTACATTGCAATGGGCTTAATACTCCGGCAAAACGCAAGAAAGCACTATACTAAAAAATCATTTAGGAAAGCTACGAGAGTGCAATAAAATCATTTAACCGGCCTGATAGAAGCGATGTATGTATGAATGGAATTACGCAAATTTGATGAAGCTTCGAGCATTTTAATAAAAGCAGAACCGATAATAGCACCGTTGAAATGATCACAGGCTATGGTGAATGAATCTCTATCGCTTATACCAAATCCGAGTAATAATGGCGACTTAAACGACATGCCTTTTATTCTTTTAAAATAAGCTAATTGACCTTCTGATAATTCGCTGCTTTTGCCGGTTATACTATTGTCGCTTACAACATATATAAAGGCGTTTGACAACGCTTCAATAACTGAAATGCGGTCGTCACTTGTTTGCGGAGATATAAGAAATACCGGGGTAACATTGTATTTATGAAATATATCCCGGTATTTTTCTGCATAAATATCTACCGGCAGATCCGGCAAAATAATGGTATCGATATTAAGTTGTTGACAATGACTCAAAAACGCTTCGATACCGAAGGCATAGACTGTATTAAAATAACCCATTAATACCAATGGAATTTTCAATTGAGATTGAATGTCATTCAGATCACTGAATAAGCCCTGTACTGTAAATCCATTTTGCAAGGCAATTTCCCCACTCTTTTGAATGATCGGACCATCAGCTAAAGGGTCTGAAAAGGGAATACCAACTTCAACCATATCTGCACCTGCTTCCTGCAAACTAAGAATAACTTCCTTAGTACTCTCTTTGTTTGGGTATCCGGCGGTAAAGTAAATAGAAAGTACGTTCTGCCTGGATTTTATGTATTCACCGGTTCTATTCATGATCGTAATATTTTAAGTAGGTAGACAAGTCTTTATCACCCCTGCCAGACAAATTAATAACAACTACATCTGTAACTTGAAATTTAATTTTATCCAATGCGGCCAAAGCATGAGCTGTTTCTAATGCGGGCAAAATACCTTCGTTTCTGGTAAGTTCAAGCCCTGCCTGCAATGCTTCATCGTCTGTGACACTAAGAAATGTGGCTCGCTGTGAAGTATGCAAATGAGCATGTAATGGTCCAATTCCCGGATAATCTAAACCAGCAGATATAGAGTGGGGCTCTATAATCTGCCCATCGGCAGTTTGCATAACTTTAGTCATACAACCATGAATTATACCCTGAATACCTGCCACCAAACTAGCAGCAGTTTTGCCGGAGTAAATTCCTAAACCTGCAGCCTCCACTCCTATTAATTGTACGGATGGTTCATTGATAAAATGATAGAAGGCACCGGCGGCATTGCTACCCCCACCTACACAGGCCACCACATGGGTCGGCATTTCCCGACCTGTTTGTTCCAATAATTGAGCCTTTATTTCCTGACTTATTACAGATTGAAACAAAGCGACCATATCCGGAAATGGATGTGGACCTACAACAGAACCTATCACATAATGTGTATCAACAGGATTGCTGATCCAATAACGGATAGCTTCATTGGTTGCGTCTTTCAAAGTTTTGCTTCCGCTTTCAACAGCAATGACTTTTGCCCCAAGCAATTTCATTCGCTGAACATTGCTTGCTTGCCGCTCGACATCTATACTACCCATAAAAACGGTACAATCAATGCTACACAATGCACATGCTGTTGCAGTTGCTACTCCATGTTGTCCGGCACCTGTTTCAGCAATAATGCGGGTTTTGCCTAGACGCTTCGCCAACAATACCTGACCAATTGCATTATTTATTTTGTGAGCACCTGTGTGGTTAAGGTCCTCTCTTTTTAGAAAGATATTTGCACCGTGCTTTTGAGATAGCTTATCGGATAAATACAATGGTGTCGGACGCCCCACATAATCTTTTAACAATAATTGGTATTCGGCTTGAAAAGCGTCGTCCTGTATAATAGCTTCATAATTTTCTTCCAATTCTTTCACATTTCTATGCAGCATCTCCGGAATGAAAGCACCGCCAAACTGACCATAAAAACCTTTATTAGGCTTTGGTCTTGTTGCTTCTAATTTCATAGATAAATTGTTTTACAAGTTCAATATTTTTTATTCCGGCAGCAGTTTCAAACCCACTATTAATGTCAACGGCAGCTAATCCTTTATGTTGAATAGCTATGATTGAATCAACATCTTTTGGCTGTATTCCCCCACTTAAAAAGAAAGGAGTTTCCAATCTGTATTCTCTCAATACATTCCAATCAAATTTAACACCGTTGCCACCTGCATTTTTTCCTTGGGTATCGAAAAGAAAGTAATCGCAAAATGGCTCGTATTGCTTTAGCATTTCGTTGTCAATTCTATCATATATGCTAAAGGCCTTGATAATATTAAAACCCTTCTGACAAAGAGATTCAACGAATTCAACAGATTCAGATCCGTGCAGTTGAATATAATCCAGTCCAAACTCATTTGACTTTCCTTCAATTTTTTCAACTGTTTCATTTACAAAAACACCTACCTTTTTTGCAGTAATTTTTGGAACAAAATCATTAGCAAAATACCTTGGTGATTTTTCATAAAATATAAATCCTAAAAAGTCAGGTTTTAAGTCGTCAATGGCCAACATATTTTCTGGATACTTTAATCCACAGACTTTAATTTTCATTGTTCCAAATTTTTCATTTGAGCAATCAATTGTTTCAATGCTTTATCAGGTTTTGGCGAACGCATAAGGCTTTCACCAATCAGAAAGCCATTGAATCCGGCATTTTTGAGTTTAATAATTTCTGTTGCGGAGGACAGTCCACTTTCTGAAATGATGGTGAAATGATTTGCATATTTTTCTGCTACAGTGAAGGATGTTTGCAAACTTACTTCCATTGTTTTAAGGTTTCGATTGTTTACGCCTACTATCAAATCATCACCGGGTATTTTATCCAACTCTTCTATGGAATGAACCTCAAACAAAACCTCCATACCCAGCGATTTTGATAATTGATATAACGATTTCAATTCGCTTTCTCCAAGGCATGCTGCAATTAGCAGCACAACATCAGCACCCAT
>JANPGE010000301.1:0-24568 GCA_031423805.1 Segetibacter sp.
GTAGGTTTGCTGCTCGGTATAGTCGTTGTTGCCGCCTACTACCACATTGTAGTTGCCCTCGGGCAGTCCGCTAAGATTTATATTGGCTTGTTTTGCATTTACAGTATCTGCTTCTTGTACCAGGTTTCCTTCTACATCATAGACATATACGGTTTGTACCAGTTCGGTGTTCAGGCTGTCGGCATCGGGGTACAACTGCGCAAAGTTGTCTTCTGACAGGGTGGCTACGTCTATTTGTAGCTGATTTGCCGCTACGCTGTCTTCAGATAGTATGAAACGGGTGGGGGCCGTTCTGGTAACACCCGGCGGGTAAACGGTACAATCTATTATGCGGTTTAATGTAGAACTTGTACCGGCTTTACATACATATCTAAATATACCACAACCCTCTGAACTGCCACAGGTGTTTGTAGCTTTTACATTAATTGAATAATCTTGTGTAATCCCATTGACAGTATTGGAGCAGTTAGGAACATTAAACTCTCCCGTTGAACCAATAGATTGTTGAATATAGCCATCTACCTTCCATTGATAAGGATAATTAGGTGCAGGTGTTTGTAAAAATGCCTGCCCTTTATATGTAATTGATCCATTGGTTTGTAATGTTCCTTTTACCTTGCCTGCACTTAAAAGAGAAGGGATGGAAGGAATACCTACATGAATGGAAAGGGGGTTGCTTATAACAGGTGTTGAACAAATATTATTTACGGAAGCTTTTAAAATAATATCCCCCGTACCAATTGGAGTAAGCTTTACTTGATTTGGTATAGGAGTTGAGGATTGACTTACAATGTATGAAGGGTTAATTAGCCAATTAACGGTAGCTCCAGTAGGAAGGTTTGACACAGAATAATAAGAATAAGTTGTGCAAACTGTAGGTGAACCATTTATTGAAAAATTATATGGAATACTGTTACTAACAACGCAACTGCCTGATGCAGGCACACTTAAACCATTCACCTGCACAGCTACACTTACATTTCCTAAATTAGACACATTTGCGTCGGAGATTAGAGTTAATGTAGGCCCGGGTGTAGTAAAAGGAGATACTGGAATAGTACCATTTTGTAATTTCCAACCCGTTCCAATTGTCCATGCATAACCCGTAACCCCTGCTGTGCTGTTTACATTTGTAACAGTAAATGTTTGGCTTATTGCCGTACCACAAGCTTTTGCTACTGTGAGTGGGGCAAGGGTGAAACTGGGTGGAAGAATTACTGGTGCAGTTTCTTGTATCGTAATTTTATATATAAAAATTGAGTTTGCATTAACTGCACTCACAGTTGGAATAGCAACAATTTCCAAAGTTGGAAAATTTTGTGTAAGAGCGGATGCCCATGCAAATTGTTTATCTGTAGCTGACAATTCAGTAATTTGAGCAGCTGCAGGATTACCACTTGTACTTGAATTTACAGTGCCAGGCCCGACACAAGTAGTACCACCACTATTTCCATTATTTGTTAATGCAAGGTTTAAATATGGACTGTTGGAAGATACAGCCGAAGATGCAGATACCGTTATAATGTATTTATTACCTTGCTTAAAATCGTAATTCAATCTATAGCTTGTACCTAATATTGATGAAGGTGATCCATAGTCTACATCTAAAAAGACTGCACTAGCATTACTATTATATTTAACATCGCCTATAAGCGTAACATGTTTTATGTTTCCGGTAGCGCCATTTATTGTTGCAGCTACATCTGTGCTAGCATTGAATATGTCACAATCAGATGAACTAAACCCTGAATAATCAATTGCAACATTTTGTGAAGAAGAAAACATTGCATTTGCTAAAAAATAGCCGATTATAAAAATTCTTTTTATAATATATTTCATAATTATTTTTTTGAAAATTATTTATCTTTGATTAAATGAGCCTGTAGTCCAATACCAAATTGGACTTGATTGTTTCTTCCCGAATAACCAACATATTTTGTTGTAGTATATCCTATTAAAAATTCTAACCCAATACTTGAATTAAAATAAACTTCTGTACCTCCTTGGAGTGAAAAGGTGTTTTTAGAAACATTCGATTTACCATTAGAACCAATAAAACCATACTGATAATATATTTCAGTAAGAAGATTGTATTGCTTATCAACTGGTAATAAATAATATCGCAAAAAAGGACCAAGGTTAAAATCAATATAATAAGGGTTACCAACATCGGTATTAAGCTTAAATCCGCTTTTACCAATATTTGATTTAAAACCAACAGCAAATTTATTAGCCGCGAAATATCCGAGGTTTGGTGCTACTTTAAAATCAAAAGCTTGTGATCTTGAACCAAAATCACTTTGGTAACTAGTAGAGCTATAATTAATATTACCTCCCACCAACCAATACCCCTTATTAATTTGGCTATTAGCAGTAACATATAGAAATATAGCAATCAGTACGAGTGAAATTTTATTCTTGTTCATAGTTTCTTTTTTTCGAAAATAGGTTGTTTTATGTTGGCTATTCAATCTGTTTGGCGGGCTGCTATCGCTTTCTATTTTCATTTGGTTGGTTAGGTTTTGTAATTCTGTTGTATAAATCAACTTATTTACTAAGTTGCTGATTTACAGCAAGTAAAGATGAGGGTATTAGAATTGCTGTACAACGGGAAATTTCCCCTTTTTAATACGGGAAATTTCCCGTAGGTAATGAATAAAATTTACTGTTGTTGTAGCGTTTTTCTAAACTAGTTTTTTAGGACAGGGATACTTACATCTATACCTGGTAGCAAAGATTTTAGTCTTGTACAACTATACAAATTTCAAATCAATTTATCTACTGCTTTTGGTTTTCTTAAAAATACAAAATGGAGAAAAGTTGTTGTTGGTAGGCTTTGCCATACCAACAACGGGTGGTGAAATTGTTGCACATAATTTTCATTTGCCTCGACATGATTCACCCCGACATGATTTGGCCCGACATGATTTGCCCCGACATTTATGTCGGGTAGTAGATAATAGTCAGCTATAAGGCTTTAGCCAAAATCCTTCCGAATACTTTGTTTGGCTAAAGCCAAAAGTCTTTTCTGTGAATACTTCCCCGGCATAATTGCTAGGGCAACTTTTGGCGACAATTTGGAAGGCAGCCTTTGGTTTTCTTAAACATACAAAATGGAGAAAATGTATTGTTGGTAAGGTTATGATATAAACAACAGCAATTAAGTATAATTTTTTAAAAAGAAATTTTGAAATCTTTAAGCCCCGGTATATTTGCCGGGGTTTTATTTTATTATCTTACCGCATGAAAATGAAAAAACATTTTGCCTTTATTGCATTGATATTTATGGTAGTTGCCTGTCACAAACCCGTAACCAGAAAAGTCATTATTATGGGTAGGGGTAAAATAATAGTAAGTGACCAAAAAGTTGAAATGCAGGATGGCACAGGCTATGCAGAAGAAAGTGAAGATATAGAAGGCAACCAACCTGTAAAATGGGATGTAACAACGCCAAAAGGAAAATCAACCGTAACAATACCTGAAGAAAGAGGTGTTTATATTCTTAATCTGAAAACGGATACTCTCGTTGGCAGCCTTCAATTAGTAGGTCTTGACCTTAGTAACAAAAATGTAATAACACAGGAAGAATTGAAACTGAAAATAGATAGCCTGACCCAACTAACTAAAGGTGACAATGTAGAGTTTGGCGGTAGAAATTATTTTATTCTTCCCGGGCAAATCATAAAAATAACGCCCAACATCCATGCTAAGATTTATGGGCCATTTACCTTAATATCCAATACTATTGAAACAGACGACAATAATACAATGCCTGAAATCTATAAATTTTACACCAATACTGAAATGCATCAGTTGATTGAGAAGTTTAAGAAAATGACCCATTAGGAATTATTGTTTCATTAAAACAAACAGGCATTTCTAAAATAGCAAAACCACCCCAGTTAGGGATGGCTTTGTGTTTTGGGCACTTAAGGGGGGTTAAGATTTTCAATTACTAAATACTAGAAAGTTTCAATAGGACTGAATTTCTGGTTAGAATAGCAAATTGGACTTTAAACTGGAATTAATAGTTAATTTCATAGGGTACTACATTTTAAAAGGATCAAATATTAAATCTGAATATTTTCCAAAAGTATGTGTGAATAAAATAGCACAAACAGCTCAACAACCTTCTCACATTTCACTACTCGGTTAAACTGAATGTGCTTATTAACTTCGGTCTTCCAAATTTTGTTTATTCCGTTAAATAATTATGTTCAAATACGGTTTTTATTACTTCTACAATTTTTTCGAACTCATGGTATTTATCAAAATAATAATCAGCACCATAAGACAACCATTTTTCTTTAAAATAGATATCTGATTGAACAGATAATATTATGACAATTGCTTTCTTATTGTCCTTTTTTACTTCTTTCAACAACCTTAAAGCCTCATTTTTAGGTAACTCACTATCCAGTAAAATTGCATCAGGTTTTAGTTCATAATATAATTTAATAGCCTGAAAATAAGTAAAGGCTTTTTCTATACACTTTATCTTTTTTTCATTAGCTATTATTTCTTCCAGGCGTTCTGCTATTATTTTAGAATTATCAATAACCAGAATACGCATGGCCTTATAATAATTAGTTTTGTTACACAAAGAACACCTATTGTAGTATTTTATAAAATAGAATTATTATTCTATTTTATGTAGTAAGTACACAATGGTCTCATGTAGTATTTCTACTACAATAAAATTTTTTTATAAATTATCACAATGCTATATCAGATATGAGGTGGTGAGCTAAGGCATATCTGGTTAATTCAGAATTTGTGGAAAAGTGAAGTTTTTCCATTATTCTGCTACGGTGCGTACTTACTGTTGTTATAGCTAAAGAAAGGAGCTCTGCTATTTGTGTTAATGATTTACCCAAAGCCAGCAACTTAAAAACTTCAAATTCACGATTAGAAAGAATTTCATGAGGTGGTCGGTCTCCCTTTATATCAATGAGCTGTTCAGCTATTTCCGGAGATATATATTTTCGACCCAGGCTAATTCTATGAATAGCCGCTATAAGGTCTTCGGGTGCAGAATTTTTGTTCATATAGCCTGAAGCACCTGCTTTTAGTACTCTTATTGCATAGAGGCTTTCAGGATAAATACTTAGTATTAAAACCGGCAAGGATGGTTTAATAACTTTTATCTGTTCCAGGGCTTCTAACCCGCTACGACCGGGCATATCAAGATCAGAAATGACCAAATCCCAATCTTGCAATCCTACTTCCTTTACCAAATCTGCTCCATCACTTACCTCTTTAATTATTACCGATGGATATTCATCTTTCAATATCTGAATTAATCCCAATCTTATAATACTATGATCATCTGCTAATAATATACGTTTCATCTTTTCATGAGTTTATCTTAGACGAATCTTTTATTAAAGGAAGCAAAATAAGTATTTTAGTACCTTCTCCCAATGCTGTTACTATTTCAAAATTACCTCCCAGAGCATATACTCTTTCTTTCATTCCTAAAATTCCAAATTTTTTCTCCGTTTTAAGCAGGTGAGGTTCAAAACCTTTGCCATCATCTTCTATCTGTAAAGAGATCGCATTATCACAAATTTTTAAAGTGGTTTGTACCTTTTGTGCACTTGCATAACGTGTAATATTGGTAAGCGCTTCCTGATAAATTCTAAAAACACAGGTTGCTACTGTCTCGGGTAGCTTACTATCAAATTCATCAGTTGAGAACAATACAGGTATACCTGTGTTTTCAGTAAACTGCTCTCCTAACCACATTATAGCTTCAGACAATCCATAGTTATCTAAAATATATGGTCGGAGTTCATTGAGTATTCTTCTGATAGATTGATTACTTCCATCTAAAAGTTTAATGATTTTTTTTAATTTAGTTTTTATGATCTCATTATCATCTTTTATTTGTTTGTCTATCCACGAAACATCCATTTTTATAGCTGTTAACTGTTGACCTAATTCATCATGTATTTCGCGGCCAATTCGCTTTCGTTCTTCTTCTCTTACATCTATTAGATGGGCAGTTAGTTCCCTAAGCCTGCTAGAAGTTTCTTCTATTTCTTTTTGCACTTTTATTCTTTCAGAAAAGTCAATACCAACTCCTACTATGCAGGATTGTCCTTCATATTCTATTGCAATACCCGAAAAATAATAAGGAATTTTCTCTTTGGATTTTAGTTGTAAAAAAGCCTGGATGCTGTTTGAGCCATTAACAAAAACTTTGTTTATACAATCTCGAAGCATTTCCTTTTCTTCTTCAATAATGAGATCTATAGGTTGTATGTGAGCAATCTCGGATTTATTATAACCTGTTACTTTTTCGAAATTATTATTCCATCTGATGTACTTACCCTCGCTGTTAAATAAATAGAAGATACCGGGCATGGTGTTAATTATAGTATCCGAAAGGTTTTTTTCTTTTATAATTTCCCGCTCTACATTTTTACGTGCAGAGATGTCTCTTATAAAAGCCAGCAATCTGCCGTCTGACAGCTGTTTGGCTGTTACTTCAATATCTCTGATAACGCCATCACGCCCTTTCATAAACCTTTCTGTAATAACAGATTGTCCCTTTTTTAATGCTTCAAAATGAAATGGATGTAGCTCTAAATCTTCAGTAACAGCAAAATCAAAAATTGTCATTTGGAGTAATTCTGCTTCGCTATACCGGGAAAGATTGCAGGCACTTGGGTTTACATTTATAAATTTTCCATGAGCATCAGCTATGAAAATAGCATCAGATGCCTGTTCTACCAATGTGCGATATTTTTCTTCACTTTCTTTTAAATCCTGTTCGACCCTTAATCTTTCGCTAATATTTATACCTGTACCCAACATTGCTGGTTTACCCATGTATTCAATTCTGACACCGGTAAAATAATAGGGTATGGTATTACCCTTTTTGCTAAGTAACCTTACCTCTATATCTGCAGATCCTTCATGGTATGTTTTCTCAATTGATTTGCGCATTTTAATATGATCCTCTTCCACAAATAAGGATATAGGTATTTTAGTAGCAAGCTCCTCTGCTGTATATCCTGAAACATCTTCAAAGGTTTGATTCCAACGTAGTAATCTTGGGGTGGGATCAGAAAGATAGAAAATACCGGGAAGGCTATTTATTATTTTATCGGATAAATCTTTTTCCAGTTGAAGTTTTCGTTCTATTTGAATTCTTTCAGTAAGATCTCTGACAATACTTAAAATATTACCATCGGGCAATTGCTTAGCACTTATTTCGCCAATTACAATTGTACCATCCTTTCGTAATAGAGTTCTTTTTTGAAGGATTGATTTACCGGCTTTTAATTCTTCAAACCGAAATGGTATAAAATTCTCATCAACAATTACCAAATCTTTAAATGAAAGATTGGTTAACTCTACTGCAGTATATCCCATCATTGATGCTGCACGACTATTAACCTCTATAAAATTACCCGAATCGTCTGAAAGGAATATACCATCTGATGCATTTTCAATTAGGGTTCTGTATTTTTCCTCTCTAAGTGAAATTGCCTGTTCCGCCTTCTTTCTATCTGTAATATCAGTTGTAGTACCAACATAACCTATTATTTCATTGGCTGCATTTCGTTCGGGAATTGCTTGTCCCATTACCCAGGTTATTGTACCATCTTTTTTTAGAAATCTATATTCAGATATCGAGGTTTCCATTTTACCCTTTGCCTGATTCCAGTCTTGAGAAATCCTGTCTCTATCCAGAGGATGCATTGCATTTAACCATCCAACGCCCAAAGCTTCATCAAAATTTATATCAGCTAAAGTACACCAAAATTTATTTACATAGGTAGTAAAGCCCGTTTCGTTGGTATAAAATATACCTACCGGGGATATTTCTGTAAGGGTATGATAACGTTTCTCCTTTTCTAATATAGCTAACTGTGCATTAATTCTTAGTTGCTCTTTTTCAATATTTTCTATTGCAAACGTTATATCATGAGCAACTTCATTTAATAAAGAAATTTCTACCTCATCAAAAAAATTGATCTGCGATGTATAAATTGAAAATACACCGATCACTTTTTCAAATTTTATGATAGGCAAAGATATGGTAGAGCGATAACCTCTTTTAATAGCTTCGGTTCTCCATGGCTTAAGCAATGGGTCGTTTTCTAAATCGTTGCAAACAAGATATTTTCCCTGCTTTATTGCAGTACCGGCAGGACCTCTTTCTTGTGGGTCATCGCTTATTGAAAGATTTGGAATTATTAAAGGAAAATCTTTATCATCGCCGAAATGAGCTACGGGATATATTTTTTGTGTGGCTTCATTAAGAATTCCTATCCATGCCATCCTAAACTGACCAACTTCTACCACAATACGACAGGCTTCCTTAAATAAGGTTTCCAGATCAGTAGTTTGAATTATCATTTTATTGATCTGGCTGATAAAAAGATACAAACGATTTGGTTGCATAGTTTTCTTTTAAAGCCTGAATTTTTATACCTTATTTACTTGTTGTTAAGCAATCAATTTCTTGTTATTTACCCGTAATTTTTAAAATAAGTTTTACGCATAAATCCCAATATTCTCTATAAAATTAGAAGAGAGCATGATAAAAATTTTAAACTTTTTACAAATAGTTTTTACATTACTATTGCTTAATATTAAATATACAAATGATTTTTATTATTGAATATTAATTTTCCATATAATTTCTTTAGTTTTTATATCATTAAGATTTATAGTGTTTTAAAACCCTGTTTTGTTTGACTATTTAAGGTTTTATTAATTAAATTTTTAAACAATGATAAAATCTTTTTTATAAATAAGTCAACAAAACCAAATATTTCAGAAAATAAAAAACCGGCGAATGCCGGTTTAGATAAAAGTATATAAAAAGGAAACTAAATTTTATGTAAGTTATCTAACAAAGTAAGGTATAAATTCATTGTAGCATCAATCTCCTTCTTTTTAGAAAATTTTTCTGATACAAATGAAAACCCTGCTTCTCCCATTTGCAACCTCAAATGATCATCATTAACCACTTTTTTTAATTTTTCCGCAAACCCTATTTCATCATTAGTTGCTGTTATGTATCCACTGACATTATCCAACATTGTATCTTTAACTCCGCCTGCATCAGTAGATACTACAGGCTTCTTAAAAAACTGTGCTTCTATAACTGATAAAGGTGTGCCCTCATTCAGAGAAGTAAGTGCTATAACATCAAGTGCGTTCATAACACCATACATGTCGGTAATCCATGAGGTAAACACTACTCTACAGGTATTGGTTACGGATGTGTTATTGAATTCAATATTATTTTTTTTCAAATCTTCTTCTACCTGATGGCGCAAATCACCATCGCCTATAATTAGAAACGCTGTATTGGCGGCCTCTTCAGAAGCTAGCATATTTTTTATAACTCTTACAAAAAATGCATGATTTTTTACTGCAACAATTCTTCCTACAATACCTACTGCAACATCTGTGGATTGTAAGCCATATTTATCTCTGAATTCTTGTCTTAATGTTGAAGCATTATTTTCCTGGTCAAATGCAAAACCAAGAGGAAGGACTTTAATTTTAGCAGGCGGCAATATTTTGTACACTTCAGCAAGCTCCTCTTTTTGAGCTTCACTAAGGGCAATGGCAGCAGTTGTTATTTTGCCCACCAAACGCTCTATACCTGCTATAAAGCGAGAGATATTTTTGGAGAAATAAGAATGAAAAAAATGGCCATGAAATGTATGTATGATTACCGGCACGCCATATATCCACGAAGCCAATCTACCCGTAAACCCAGACTTAGCACCATGTGTATGAACTATGTCTGCCTTATAGTTTTTTATAGCTTTATAAACCTGAAAAAAAGCCAAAACATCATTGAAAGGATTGATACTTCTTCGCAGGTTTTTGATTTTTTGTAACTGTAAGCCGGGATATTTTTCAAGTAAAAAAACAGGTTCTATTTCATCTTTTTCCTTTTCTCCATACAAAATTAGTATGTCAAAATAACTTTGTAAATGCCATGCCAAAGGAATGGTATCTACTGCCTGCCCCCCTATTACAAACCGGTTAAGAATTATAAGAAGACGGGGTTTATTATTTGTATTTTTATTAGATATCAAAAGTAAAAAATCTCTTTATGGAACAATTAAGAAGTAGTTCCAACACGCTGAAGTTGTTTAAATCTATAAGGCTTCTTTTTCTTGTATTCGTTATTTGATTTTGCAATTCTTCTATGTGCCACTTTGTGGTTTTTATTGCCATTTTTACCACAGAGAAAATAGAGATTGGCAACAAGAGTATAACAAGGAGTTTGTTTGAATCATTATTAAACAAACTCTAAGAAATTTGAAGTTTTTTTTTGAACTAAAATAAGGAACAATAAGAAAGTAAGTGTTTAAGATGGGTTTGCCTGCAAAACAGGTTTTAAAGCTGCCTGCAAGGGTGCATTTTGGTCTTCTATAATACTCTTAATAGTTATTTCTAATCCCTTTTCTAAAGAAAAAGGTGGTTTATAACCGGTTGCCTGTATGGTAGATGAATCAAATTGTGTGGTAGCACAAAATTTCTTAACCCGCACTGCACTTATCGGATTTTTCTTTTTCAAAAGACCCAATACAACGTCTAACATTTTGGCTGTGCTGTAGCCAAATACATAAGGTATTTTTATGGGTAAAATTCGTTTACCTATTGCTATTTCTGCCTGGGTAACCAATTGTCGGGTACTTAAGTCAGGCTTATCTATATAATTAAACAGATGAAACTTTTTATAATCGGCGTTAAGGCAATGATTAATAAAACCGGCAACATTTTCTACATATGCCATAGACTTACGATTATTACCCTTGCCAACCATCATAAACCTTCCTGAAGATATTTGTTTAAGCAGATTATATACATTCCCACGGTTGCCCGGTCCAAATACCACCGTTGGCCTAACTATAATTAGTGATTTACCGTTTTGATCATTTTCGAACCAACGTTTTAAGATCCTCTCGGCTTCCAACTTGCTTTTGCCATAGTGATTAAAAGGCGCAGTAGGAGAAAACTCGTCAGGTTTGTTTTTGTTGAGCCCATAAACCGAAACTGAACTGGTAAACAGAATATTGTCTATGTGCTTTTCGGTCATTATTTTCAGCACATTATGGGCACCTTCAACATTCACATCGTAGTAAAGAGAAGTTGGTGTTACATCGTCTCTATGTTCGGCAGCAAGTAATACAATAAAATCAGTATCGGCAGGAATAATGCTGTTTAGCTTTTCGTAGTCCCGTATGTCACATTGTTCATGTTTTACATCAGGATGCCTGGAACTCTTGTTCTTATCAATGTTTAAAACATTGTGTTCCTGCTTTAGTATTTTCATTAAATACCCGCCTATAAATCCCGATCCTCCGATGATGCAAATATTCATTTTCCTGTGCCGGTTAGTTATAAATGTTAAGCAATATAGTAAAAGACCTGTAAGTGAAACAAAAAAAATGAAATATTATTAAAAACTACAGAAACTTTGATTTTATTGATAAAAAAGCTTATCGAACTCTTTCAAATTGAAGCAAAATTTTTTCATTGATTCGGGAACGTTCCCGATCAAATATCCAACCCCATTTGTTGAAGTATTTTACCAGATTGGT
The DNA here is from genome assembly GCA_031423805.1 of Segetibacter sp. GTDB lineage: Bacteria > Bacteroidota > Bacteroidia > Chitinophagales > Chitinophagaceae > Segetibacter. The sequence goes on from JANPGE010000301.1 coordinate 11,589, forward strand.
AAGGTGTATTAAGAATAATTTAAAATTTTTATACGAAGCTTTTGCATGTGCATGTACCACTTCTGCGCCGGGATAAAACACGCATTTGCTTACAGCATATATTCTACGGGTAAGGTCAATGTCTTCGGGGTACATAAAAAAACGTTCGTCAAAAAGGCCTGTTGTTTTCAACACTTCTGTTCGTAAAAACATAAAACAACCATGCACGTAAGGAACTTCAAACTGATGATTGTACCCAGATTTGTGCAATTCATACCTTTCCATTCTTTTAGCGGTTAGTGAAGCCGGTAAAAATCTTCTGAAAATTAAATCGAGTGGAGTAGGTAAAAGTTTACATACATATTGAATTTCGCCATTGGGATATATAACTTTTGGCATTACCAAGCCAATTTCTTTGTTTTCTTCAGCAAAAGCAAACAACTTTTCCAAAGTGCCCTGCTCAAAAGAAATATCAGGATTAAGCACCAAATGATATTTTGAAGTTTTTATTATCTGCCGCATAGCCACATTGTGCCCTGCCCCATATCCCAGATTTTTGTTGTTGAAAATGTAGGTTACCCTTTCTTGTTCTATTACATCCTTCAACTCATGTTTCAACGTATCAGTTGGCGAGTTGTCAATTAAATATAAATGGACGGCTAAAGCTGTATTCAGGAAATCATTAATTGCCTTTCTAACTTCCGGACCTGATTTGTATAAAACAATAGAAGCTGTTATTACAGGCAATGGGGGTGTGTGTTTTATAAAAGAAGTAGTTAACTTAATATTTTCTATTTATCCCTTAGTTGCCACAATAACATGGTCGGCGGTGAGGCTTGTTTTAGCAACAACGGTCAGTTTAAAAAATGCACAAATTTGCTCCAACAATTGCAAGTCGTACACATGGTGGTGCAGGCAACGGTTTTGATAATTATCGTAAGAACGCTTTTTGAAATTTTCAAAATCACCGGCCAAGGGATCTAATTTTAAATCATGCTGTTGCAATATTTCTTCTACATGGGTCAGGTCGTCTTCGCCAATGTTGTTATTATAGTCTGTTAGTAAATGCTCAAATGTTGTAACAGGTCTATTATGATCAAAATTGGATTGTTTGCGGGGTAATACCAACACAATTGTTCCTTGTGATTTCAAAAGCCCCAACCAATTTTTGACTGCTTTAAGCGGATTGGCAATATGTTCCAGGTTGTTGCAAGACAACACAAAATCATAGTTGCTTTTAGGTATTACAGCAACCTCGGCACCTTCGCAAATGTATTGGTGCCCATATTTACCCGGACTATATTGGTAAGTTTCGCCTTCATTAATATGGCCTTCCCATGTGGTTTGGCTACTAAAATTGCAGCCATCTACTTTTTTAGAAAACTCATATACAGGCATAAAACCTCCATCGGTAAAAAAACGACTCGGGCCTCCAATTTCTATCCCGTATTTGTCTTTGAACAAATGAGTTAACTTATCAAAACCATTAAGTTTAGAATGAAATAATTTGTCAATTACCATTCCAGCTACTACAGATAGTTTCCTGGTTTTGAGATATAATAAGGGATTCATTACTTTTATTGTTCTTTGAGGTTCAATTAATACTATTGATGAAGAAATTTTTCCGTGTTTTTTATTCGCAAATATTCAATTCCTTTTTTCCTGTATTGATTATTGCTATTTTATTAAAACTGGCAGACAGTAGCAAAACTGCATCTATATTTTTATTGCTGAACTTTGCAAATATCTATCTGCTGTTTTCTGATTATTCGTCCAATACTATCTTGCTTAAAGATGCTTTGCAATCCGGCGGCATAACAAAAGAAAACGTCTCGGACGATATTATCAAAGACATTGAATCTTACATCGGTGTAAAAATAATTATACTGGGCTTGGGCTTTTTTATCTGGCTTGCTTTATGCCTTTTTGTACCACAGCTCTCCCAAAATCTGCTTTCAAACATACTTGCCTACAGCTTTATTATTGGGTACAACATGAATTTCTATTGGCTGTATATGAGTAGCAGCAAGGAATATTTCTTTATTATTTCCAATTTTCTTGGGCGACTGTTTTTTCTTTTGCTACTATTGCTTTACATATTTTTCAAAGTAGATTTTTTCTCACTCATGCCGTTGGCGGGACTTGGAACCACTTTAATCAGCCTGCTTATTTTTAAACGCTTTTGCGCCGTTTACAGGATTAATTTCCGCCTGTCAAAAGCTACTTTGCAACAGGCAGTTTTAGTCATAAAAAGAGATTGGCCGCTTGTTGCTAATTCATTTCTCATGATGACCCCTACTACCTGTCTTAGTCTTTTTATAGGATTTATAAAAAACAGCAGCCATGTACTGGTGTATGCTTTTGCCGAAAAAATTTTTATGGCTATTCGTGCATTAATATCAGTGTTCATAAATGCAGTTTATCCTGTTATCTGTCAGGAAGGTTCTGTAAAAACTCAAAGATCAAACAGAATCTTGTTATTTTTTTATGCGGCTGTAATAGTCGGTTGCACTGCTACCTATTACTTTTCTCCCTACATTTTCAATTATTTAAGGCAACCGGCGGCATTTACTAATTTGTTTACCAAATGCCTTCTCTATTTTCTTTTAACAATTTTAGTGATCACTTTTAATGTTAGACCTTTTTTACAATTATTGGTATCCAACCATTTTAACTATGCGAAAAATTTTTTTTTGCTACTTATTGGTTCGGTTGCTATAGTATTGGTTTTTACAATAAATGTATTTACCAATAACAGTGTAGCATCTATTGCTCAATCAGTTTTAATTGCAGAAGCAATAATTGGATTAGCCCTTGTTGCGCTCAACTATTTTACAAGGGCCAAAATTTCCCGCTAACCCATCGTACCAACCGCGAAAAATGTATTTGAGGTAAGTTGTCTTTTTATCTACAGCCGCTACAAAAACAACTACTCTTGATATGGAATAGAAAAATTCCCTGACCTTGTAACGCCAATCTATGTAGCCGGTCTTCAGCATAAAAATAGAATTACGAGCCAAATAATACCTGCGCAAAGGGCTGTGCATCGAGATTTCCCTTCCAAATATTTTCAACCTTGAATCTCCTACCTGATGAAACATTTTTGCGGCAGGGCAGGCATACAAATCAAATCCAAATTTTTTTGCCCTAAAGCCCCATTCTATGTCAATGTAGTCAATGAAATAGGATTCGTTCATTCCACCTACTGTCTCAAATGTTGCCCGGGGAATCAATGAACCCGAGGCAATGATAAATGTGGCGGGGATAGGATCATTGTTGCCTTCTGTTGGGTAAAACTTTTTAAGCGAAAACCCTGCAAAGACAGAAATCGGATAATGGTTTTGTGTTCGTGGATCTATGTAAACAGGGCCCAAAGCACCTACTTTTACACCTGCTGTCGTCAACCTTTCATACTCACTAGAAAGCACGGTTATCATATCAGGCTCGGGGTGGCTGTCGTGGTCAAACAATACTACACCCTGTATTGCAGGGTCGGCAAAAACCATTTCAATTCCCCGGTTTTGTGCGTAGCCAATTCCTTTGTTTTCGCCTAACAAGATCACCCGGGCATTCGGAAACCTGCCGGCAAAACCTTTTATTTCTTCTATATTTTTACTGCCATTGTCCACTAACACTACCATCTTAACGGTAGTCATAATGTTGGTGACTAATATTTCCAAATCACTCAACTGCGGGTTGTAAGTGACGATGACTGCGCCTGTTTGCATTATATTATTTCCTCAAAAAATTGTGTGATAGATAGTTGATTAAATTATGGATATGCAATGGCGAAACCAGTTTTAGCTAATCCTTATTTCTCCTAAAGAAGGATGTCGTGAAGTATGAATTACAGCAACAACAAATACTGTTGCAGCGGATTCTTCAATAAAAAAATGAACAGCGAATGGGAAAATTGACAAATTAGCCAATCGGATGTTTCTGTACCTGATTGCAAATGAAGTGGGATTGGCTGCAATCGATAACAATACAGTTTTTAAATCAGCGTTTAATCTCCGCTCCAATCCTTTCTGTTGTTGATTGTACCATTTACCAGCTTCTTTTACATCCTGCCTTGCAAGTAAGTCAACAGAAATTTTATACTTCCTCATTCGCCCCGGTCAAGTTCTTTGATAAAATCCTCTATAGGAATATAATTCGCAGAATTATTAATCCGGGACAATCGGTTATCAATTATTTCTTTTTGCCACTGTGGCAGTTCGTCTGTATTTTCAGTAATTTCCTTTGTCACCTTTATCAGTTTCAGGTCTTCCATACCTTCAAGCAGTTTCATCGCTTTGCTGTTCAATATTTCAATACGGATGGCTCCCATAATTTTTCAAGATTTTCTTTCAAAATTGAGTTATTTCAATATGTATCTATTGATATGGATTACCAAGACCAATAGAGTCATTTATACAAAATTACTTAAACATCTAAAGTCAGAAGCATAATATTTTCGCCGCTGTTGGTGTTTTCACCAGCAGCATTCTATGTTATGTATGGTTTGCAGGTGAAGAACATCTGCAAAGGCGGAGAATTCCTTTAAGTGTTCGTCAACTTTTGATATTACCTTTTCGTTACCTCGAAAAAATTCAGAAAGTATATCCGTGTCAAGCATGGATGATTTCATAATTCAATTTTACGGTCAAACATTCCCTCCCTCGCTTTTTTTGTTTGCTTAAGAAAGTCGCTATAATCCTTTTCACTGAAATCACTAAAAGCACCCCCATAAGAAAGAATTTTTTTTCGCAATGTGTCATTCTTGCTTATTTTGGGAGTAAGTGAATGTACAAATTGATAAAGTTCTTCCAGCCGATTAACAGGAACGTCTTTGATATCTTTTAGTATAGTATTTAATGTCAACATATTATTTCAAAGTTAAAACAATACAGTAAATTTATAGAGAACCATTTTCCCAACGCCAGGGAAGTTTATGCCGCTGTTGGTGTTTTCACCAACAGCATTCTATGTTGTGTATGGTTTGCAGGTGAAGAACACCTGCAAAGGCGGAAAAATTATAATATTGTATTATTTAGTCATTGACTTTGGAAGCCCTATGGTTCTTAGCATTTCGTTTGCTTTATCCACTTTATCTTGAAAAATTGGCATCGTTTTATATTTTTCTAATGAATTGTCAATGCGAACAATTGGAGTTTTTTTTTCGTTTAATTCTTTTATTGTTTTCATAATGCTGTGATATTTTATCAAAATTAAATTATTTTCTTTTTACAAGAAAAGCGGTGTAATCAATCCCTTTGGTAAAATCTTCCCATTCACCATTTTGCAATCCAAATACCAAAAAGTCATGTTTTACTTCGTCTAAATATTTGGTAATCCCCATCCTATAAAGCCTTGTCCGAGATTTACTACTACCTGTGGCATAAACCCAAGCTTCATTTTCCTCTGCCGTAAATGAATAAACTGCTGAAACTACCGTTGCTAAAACTTGTTCGCTGTCACCATTATTTGAAACTATATTATCATCAATGTCCCCTGTTTCTAAGTTCTTATCACCAAACGCAAGGTTATAAAACCCCTTTAATGTGGTTTCACTGAATTTAATAAGTTTTGGGATTTTCCCTTTCGGCCCATCGCTAGTAAATTCAAAAACCATCAAAGACTTTTCGGCCTTGAGTTCATAACGTGGCAACTTCATTTTTTCATAAATATTTATTCTGTAATTAACAATATTTCCAAATCACTCTACTGGGGGTTCACGCCGCTGTTGGTGTTTTCAGGCTGACCAAGAATTACCTCTTGATTCCAAGACATTCGGGTAGGTGACGGAGACCTGCGGCAGTTTAAGCAATTCTCAAAGCCTTCTTTTAGTTCTCGGTCAGCTTGTTTTCACCAGCAGCATTCTATGTTATGTATGGTTTGCAGGTGAAGAACACCTGCAAAGGCGGAATTTTTATGTCGCTGTTGGTGAAAATAAGAACAGCTTTTTCGCCGTTCTTATTTTTATAATGAACTTAATACTGCAAAAGTTATTCTAGGTAAACTTTAAAATAATTTATTCCTGCCAGTTGCTCTTCGCAGGTGAAGAACACCTGCAAATGTGAAAACTTCAACAAGCAACTGGAACACTTAAGCCAGTTGGAGATAACATCTATAATAGCGAAAAAACCTAATTAAATTGATATGCTTATTAAAAGTGCAATAAATTTTAAAAATCATTAAAAACGGCTGCGTAATAACTGATAGAAATAGCCTGATTACTTATAAACTGCCTAATAAATCTAATTTGATTATTAAAAATTCCTGCGGTTATTAAATCAAAATTCGTACCATTAGTTGCGGTTACACTTATAGCTTGCCCAGGTAAAACAGTAAGACCATGATCGACAGTGAAAACATTAGAATTAGCTTCTATTACTCCAATACCTGCTTTCACAGTAAACTTGTTTCTGCAATTTGTTAACCTAACATCAATCTTTGGATTTCCTTTAAATATGTTACCATTGATATAACATGCATCTATTAAAACGCTTGACAGATTATAATCATCTTTTGAGGCTACAATAGCATTCCATGTATCTGGCGGGGCGGAGCATTTTGTTTGAAAGTCATTAATATAATAGAGGTTGCACGCCTGAATTAAAACATCATTAGCGTTGTGAATATAAATCTGCCCAACCGCATGTTGCTTACATACATCAGCATCCGGTGTAAGGTCAACATAAGGATAAAACGACGAATTGCTTATGACAATATGTAGCGCGGGATAAGGCGGTTCTGGGCGTGGGTTGGGAATTTTGTCTCCAACTATTTCTATACCATATCGTTTACAATCATTAAAATTACAGTTGTTAATAAACAAATCTGAATTAAGGCCATTTAACAATACAACAGAAGTATCGTCAGGAGCTTTTGGACATGCAAACCAACAACCCATTAACTTTGAAAAACTGGAGTTTGTCATTTGCAATGCGTTAAAATGACATTGGTCAACCATACAATCAATGATATATGTGTAGGGGCACTTATCAATATTAATGGCGGGCATTTTTTTATCCCCATTACCACAAAAATAAAAAGCACAATTATGTATTGTTACTCCTTCTGTATCCTTATCTGGACCGGGTTGAGAATACAACTTAATAGCAGTATCACAATTATAAAACTCACAAAATTCATTGATACGACTATTTTTAAATTCACCATCTGACTCTATTCCTATTGAACATTCCTGAAAATGACAACCCTTAATATTATGGTCATCGTTTGTAAATATTACACTATTGTATATACCGATGAAGCTACGATCTAAGCCAGGGAAGTCCCCAAAATAACAGTCGGATATTGTACAAGTTCCAGCCTCAATTAGAATTCCTTTGGAGTCTTTTGTACCTCGATTCTCAAAGTCTAAACTTTCAATTTTAACAAACTGAGACCGTACTGTAAAAATAGTAGATTCAGGAACGACAGACCATATTTTAGATCTTACTTTATTATCACCAAATATTGTTAGTGCAAAGCTTGGGTTTGGGGTTATACCATTATTTCTGATTATAATTCCGGTTTTATTTATTACATACCCCCTTCCATATTCGGAAGATGGAACATATATAGAAGCAGCTAAGGTGTCAACTGCAGCCTGAAATGACATTGTATCGTCCTGAACACCATCTCCTTTTGCACCAAACCATCGAACATTTATTGGGCCATCATACATCATCACCCAAAAACCATTTGGATTTTTATATATTGTACCTCCCATTACTTCTGTTGGATTAACAGGATTAAAAATTTGGTTGGCGGTAGCAACTTGTTGCCAGCTAAATAAATTACCAGCTGTAGTTTGTAAATCATTTACAGCTACTATATCCCCCACTTGACCTGGAGTTGTAAGTAAATCTTGAATTGAGTTTAAAATAATCACTGGATTAGCCATAACATTAAATTTATTTTGTTAAAGTTAAGAATACTTTTTGCGAAAATCCTTTCAGAATTAATTTTAAGTTACTTTTTTGGAAACTACAATATGCTGAACAGTCAAAAACTCTTCGAACAATGTAAATGTAATCAGGTTTAAAAATTTTGATTTACTCCAATTAGGAGAATTTAAAAAGTTGGGGCGATATGTAATAGGAGAAAGGTTGTTGTCTTGAAATAAGTTTATTGCATTTTTTTTACAGAAAAATCTCATATGCGTTTTATCAAGCAATCCTCCTTTCGGATCATACTGAAAATCCCCTTTTACAACAATCTTATAGAGTGCAGAAACATGACGAATGTTTGGAAGACTGACAATAAAGATTCCACCTTGTTTGAGCAATATTTGTAATTTCTGAACAGCAGCCCATGGATCTACAAGATGCTCTAACACATCACCACAAATGATAACATCGAAATAGTTTTTTGGAAGCGATGAAAAATCATCTTTCTCAATGTCAGAGATTAAAAACTTGTCTATTAAAGGATTGCTTTGATTGGTTTCTGGCATATCACAGAAGTCCATCCCGACTACTTCAGAGGCAAGCTTATTTGCTTTTATAGCAACTAAGGTATCACCCTTTGCAGCCCCCACTTCTAACACTTTTTGAGAAGGGTTTTTAGGCAGGAGGTTAATTAAATCTTCCCGAACTGTAGAGTAGTAATAAATATCCTTGTTTTGATAAAGATGTTTCAAAATTTATATTGTTATGAATTTTCAGTTTTAAAAAAAGGGTTTTGAAGCAGACTTTGTTTGTCATCTACGTTTGATACCAAATCTGATTTTACCTCCTTTTTGTAAATTTTTACTACGGTAAGAAGTAAAGTAACTATTGTAAAATATGCCCAGTTTGACATCCAAAGAAAATAGTGTTCATCAAAAATTTGCATGATTAGCGGGTAAATCATCAGCGAAGTAAGTATGATATAGGGTAGTCTTCCACTACGTGCTTTGAAATAGATGAAATTGGTCACAATACCCAACAACAAGGGAAAGACAAAAACACCAACGATCCCAAAATCAATAAAATACGGCTTCATGTAAGAGTATGTGTTGGCACCTAAAGGCGTAGCAGTAAACTCCGCCAACACCGGTGGAATTGCAAAAGAAAAACCTATTTTATTCAGCCACAAATGTGGAATACGCAAAGTGTAGTAACCTATTATTGGTGAGGATGCAGCTTTGTTGCCAATCACCAAAGCCGGTACGGACGTAATTGTGTAAACAAGCAAGATGTAATAGAGGAATTCGGAATCAGCACCATTAAACCGCATTAAGGTGATTAACACAAACAAGCCTGTGATAAATATGGATCCATAGAGAACATATAAAGGGCTTACTTTCTTTTCCCAAACCAACCCATAAATTAAGGGAGCTACGAAAAATAAAAAACCCCCTTTAGAATTTAATACCAAAGTGAAAACAAAAAAAACAAAAAGCAGCAACCAATATTTTAGCTCATTCTTTGGCTTGCTTACAAAATATACAAGGAAATAAACACACACTAAAAACTGTATGATTCCGTATAATCCGTATTTCTGACCTTGATCTTCAATAAGATTTTCCCTTATAGCCGCAATATCACTAAGACCACTTATGGATAGACTTGCTCCTTCACGCAGCAAGCCAAACAAACAAGCCCCTATTATCGCAAAAACATAGGGATAAAGCAAGTTCACATTATTGTAAGCCTGCTCTAAATCAGCTATAGGCGCAGGCTGACTCGTTTTTATATAGCTAGATCGAGTAAAGAGTAAACACACAAAGCCTCCAATTGAGAATCCTATTGACTGCAACACGATTAGAGTAGCCACATCCCGCATATACACATCGTATTCATCAATATTGCTTTGCAGAAACCAATAATACACCAACCACAACACCGATTGCAGAAAAATAGGATTGAGATAAGATTTGTATAAAACCTTATTGAGAATAACCAAGGCTATTAATATGGCGAGTACCATTATCCTTTCATCTTTTTAAACACCGAAGTTTCTACTGCTTTATTGATGATGTTAAAGGGCATGTCGTTGTTGTTACCTTTGTTACTATTTAGACCTTTCCTGAAAACTTTTAATTAAATCTTTAAGCTCTTTATCAGTTAGGTTAGCAACATCAGATTTGTCATAAATTGAAAGTAGGTTTACCGTTATTTCTTCAGAAGAAGTTTGTTCGGCAAAACCTATTAAGATTGAATCGACTAAGGAAATAACCCGTGCCCCACCACTCTTACCCTTATTTTTACTGGTAATTTTAAGCCTGATTTTATAAATATCTTTACCAAGAGAAGTTCCAAGCCTTGGGTTTTCGATTAACTCCTTTTGTAATTTTAAGAGGTCTGCAGTTAGAGATTTATATTTTTTCAACAAAGGCTTAACCTCTGATTTAAAGTTGGCAGTAATTCTAACTATTACTTTCACGCAGGAAATCTGTTAATGTCTGTAATTTATTTCCTGATTTTTTAGACAACTTAACTTCATTGTAAGCTGATTTAATCCCCAAAAGAACCTGAAGTTTATTTTGGAGCTTAATATAATCAGCATTCATTTTTGTCCAGGTAGTTATTGGCACTAATACTGAAGTTTTCTGCCCATTTTCATCTACCAAATATTTAACAGTGTGAGCCATATAGATGAGTTTTCTCAAAATTAAATAATTTCATGGAAAATGATGTATCGGAAGGTGATTCTGACAACTCTTATATTGTATTTAAGGTTATGATTATCTATCTCAAAAGCGGAGCCATCCTTCTGATCATTGGATTAACTATTTCTTCTTTTTAAACACCAATGTTTTACCACATTATTGATAATGTTGTTCAATTGCTTGCTCACCTTTTCATAACTGTGTACATCGTCATATACTTTTCGTGACTGTACTGATAATTGGTGCAGTTTATTATTGGTATAGTAATCAATTATGTGATTTTCCAGTGCTGTATAATCTTCTACTGCAAGCAGGTTTCCATTTATGTTTTGCATGACCACTGGAGAAAATGCTTTTTTATTTTGGTCTAATTTTTACGATTTTATTATTCTGCAGAATAACAATTTCGGTATTGTTTTGTTTTTTCGATTCAATAAGACTTATATAAGCTTTCTCCAGTCCAAAAATTATTTTATCAAAAAGTTCTCTTTGTTTCTCAATCGTTATCATAATAATGCTTTAGCTGGTTATATTTAGAAAGATCAATTATATCAACTTGGCCATCTACAGTTTTTTTTGCAATCAAATGGTGTTTGCCTAAAGAATTATCAAAAATCAAAGCACCATCAGCTAAAGGCAAATAAATATTAAACAGGTTTTTTATTCCCCTAAAGTATCTCCTTTCAATTATATCATTTGCAATATTGTGTCCACCCTCTGCAACCCTCATTTTTACCCGTTCTTTAGCCAATTCCACATTTTGGAGCCAAAAGAAAAGAAGGATAGCAGAGTAGTTGCTAGATTTTGCTTGTTCTATTATTTGCTTATAACCCCTTGATGATAATGTGGTTTCAAAAGCAAAACTCTCACTTCTGCCTAATAATTCGTTAATCCTGTTCAGCATAATTCTCCCGGCTTCAAAAGCTACCTTTTCGGGCCGAAATGGCGAAAGCCCTTTTGCAATTTCATCAGCATTTACAAATTCCTTACAATTAATTATTTCAGGCAAAATTGTGAATGAGGCAGTAGTCTTTCCTGCCCCATTGCACCCTGCAATGATATAGAGATTTTTTTCGGTCATAAAATTAACCCTGGTAATGTTTACATCTTTCCTAGTGAGGTAAGCCTCACTTTTTAAAGACTGATGTTTCTACCGCTTTATTGATGATGTTGTTCAATTGCTTGCTCACTTTTTCATAGCTGTGTACATCGTCATACACTTTTCGTGACTGTACTGATAATTGTTGGAGCTTATTGTTGGTATAGTAGTCAATGATGTGAGTTGCAAGTGCTGTATAATCTTCAACTGCCAGAAGGTTCCCATTTACATTGTCTATTACTACTTCATTATTGCCGCCTACATTCGTGGCTATTACAGGTTTTGCCTTTTGTATTGCCTCTAACAGTGAGAGCGGTAGGCCTTCGTAATAAGTAGGTAAAATAATGATGTCGGCATTGTCGTAAAAAGCATCTACATTATCAGTTTCGCCAGCAAGATTAATATGGTTCCCAAGATTTCTTTCTTGAATAAACGCTTCAATAACATTGCGTTTGGGGCCATTGCCAACAAAAGTTAAAGTTAAACCCGGCACCTTATTTTCTTTTACTATTATTTCCAAAGCCTTTAGTGCAGAAATATGGTCTTTCTGCCCACGAAAACCAGCCACCATCAATACATTTTTATGAACCCGAAATGGCACTGCAGGTGTATAGACTTTGTCTATGTGCATATTTCCACCAACATAAATGCGGTTGGTATTTTTAAAACCTAAAGTCTTAATTCCATATTTAGCTGTGTAATGGGAAACGCAATAGTAGCTGTCGCTAAATGGCTTTAGCAAATACTCTATGACCAACCCGGCTAATCTTTGATGCCAACTGGTACCAATTTCAAAAGGCCATCCCTGTACAGTAAATATGTTTGGTATTTTTTTGCGATAGCACGCTACCCTTGTTACAATACCGGCAATGGTAGAATGAGAAATGACCAAATCAGGTTTGAACATTTCAATAACCGCTATTATTTCATTTATTGCTTTATTACCGGTTATGGGGTTGTAAGAATTTTTGAGAAAGGAGGCCTGTTTTACCGTTACACCCATAGATTCCAACATGCCTGATGCTGCACCTACTTCACCGGCTATAACCATGCAAGTATGGTCATGCGCCAAATGGTCTTTTACACTTTCAACGGCATGGCGTTGTGCCCCATACATTTCGTTGAGTTTGGTAATTATATGGAGAATTCTCATTAATGTATTTGTTTTGTTGTTGACCCCTTTAATGTCCTACAGTAAGTATGTTTTTTGAACCACAGAGGGCACAAAGAAAAAATCACACTAAGCACACGGAGAAAATAAACTAATCTAAATTAAATGCTTTAGATTCTTTAATGTTGTATTTAGGCATCCCATTT
>JANPGE010000302.1:0-2731 GCA_031423805.1 Segetibacter sp.
GCCATTGAGGCACTCCATTTTTTCCAGACAAACTTCTGCTTCATTTTTAAAGGCTGCTTAGATGAGCTTCTAATGCATTTCTACTTCAAGAAAATTGACGGTTTTTTCGATGATTTTAGTTTTTTCACAGTCTGACGGGCAAGGATTTAGAAATTTTCAATTTGATGAACCCATTAGTTTAAACTATGCTGATACGGGTTTCAAGCATTGGATATTTCGTGTTAATCTAGCCAATGGTCAACAATTGTACAGTCATAGCAAAGTTCACTTTAATAATATAAGCAATTTTACTATTAGTCAAAGTTCCTCTTCAAGAGGGATAGCTGATGGAATACCAATACACATTGTGGCAACTGAACCTTACAATGGAAAATATGGTGAAGCAGATATTAGAATTAGCTATCGAAAAGCAAGCGATTGGTTTATACGAAAACCGCTAATTATTGCAGAAGGCTTAGATGTAGGTCACATAACAAATCCAGAAGAACCTGAAGGTCAAAATAATTTTACTGGGTTTATAAATTCAGTAATAGGGAGTGGAAGTGCAACATTAGGAAAGTTGATTAGTGGTAATCCTTTAGTGATAGGAAATCCAAGCGAGTATGATATTATATATATTAATTGGCGGAATGGGACTGATTTTTTACAAAGAAATGAATTGGTGTTAGAAGAGGTTATAAGATGGGTAAATCAACATAAGTATCCACTAAATGGTGTAAGACAACCCAATGTGGTTTTAGGCACTAGCATGGGAGGTGTAATAGCACGCATGGCTTTGGGGCGTATGGATAGAAGGGAAGGGCCTATAAACAGCCAGGCAGCTACCAGCTTTGAGGCACACCAAACAAGATTGTATGTAAGTTTAGATGCACCACACCAGGGGGCAAATATACCATTGGGCTATCAGGCAGCAGCCCGGCATGCATCCCGTTTATATTTAAGCATAGGGCTTGCTCCGTTAATAGAAGTAGTACAACTTCTGCGTAACAGCGTTAGTCCCTTACAAGCTTTATTTTTAGAAGACCAGCCTGCTGCAAGACAATTAGTTAATCATAGAATCAATTTTTGGTACAATGAGAGCAATGGTGATAACCAGCAATTTTATCAGGAGTTACGAACACAATGGTATTATCCGGCCAATATAAGATGCATTGCCATCAGTGATGGCAGCGAATGTGGCATAGACCAGGAATTTGCAGCAGGTTCTACACTTTTATATCACCACAGGAGTACAGAACTAAGAACATTTTTTGGCAGCAGCGCCAAATTTGACCTCACATTAGATATGAGGGCTTTAGCAAATGGCGGAGGCAATCAGGTATATTATGGGAACCTTACAACAACTGTAAAAGCCCTTTGGGTTTTATCTGCAACTATTACGCTTGCCAACAAAACTTATATTGCTCCTACAGGTTTATTGCCTTATGATACATATCCGGGTGGCTTTTATACTGTTTCTATTGCAAATCAGCCGAGTGCAGTTTCCAGTGATTGGTTATTTAACTATGATAACGCTTTTGATATTCAAAGAAGGTTTTCATTTATACCAACTACCTCGGCGTTAGATATAGGAGGCGGCAACACCCCTTTGACCAATAGCAATTATATGGCAAGATATATTGGAGGGGCACCCCCTGCACCACCTTATAATTCACCATTTATTAATTTTACTACAGCATATCAATCTAGTGTTTCAAATTTTAATATAAATGGATTTACAATTACATCAAAGGGCAATGAACCCCATGAGGGACTTTATTTAAGAACAGCCAACTGGCTTGCTGCCGAACTAAACAGGGTTAATATTATTGACGCGGCACCTCATACGGACTGTAGTGCTTTTTGTTCCAATAGCCTAACAATTGCTGGCAATCCAACTGTGTGTACTTCACAAATATTTACTGTTCCGTTTGGTGATAATACTACTTATACATGGTCAATAAGCAATACAAGGATAGCAGTTTTGACTACCAATACTGCTCAGCCCAATACAGTCCAGTTAAATAGTGTTGCCAATTTTGGTGGGCATCTTATATTACTGGTAAGAATAGAAGGTACTTGTGGAAATATAACTTTATCACTACCAATTACTGTAGGTAAGCCTGTCATTCCGTATTTTGCCAATCCAGGGCAACCAAAACAAATGTCGCCGGGTGTTTGGAATGGGATCGTCAAATTTATCTCTACGGGTCCAGATTATCCTTACACTTGGAAGGTGGACGATTATGTAATACCAAATTACATTGGCTCGGCTGTTAATTTTTCTATTCCCGATTGCTATGGCTTAGGTAATTTTTATCAGGATTACAACATCACTGCCAGTTCTACCAATGCTTGCGGTACCAGCGAAGCCTGTGCTATATATCGGTACGATTGTAATACTAATGGCACTGGAAAAACACTTAAGAATATTGGTGGTTGCGGAATAGCTGTCAACCGCCCCGCCCCCACCCGCTTCATCCTATCCGAAGACAGCGCAGCAACCAACCACCTGCAAATAGATGTCGCAACGCTATCAGAAGACAACTTTGCACAACTGTACCCCGATGCCGACAGCCTGAATACCGAAATGGTACAAACCGTATCTGTTTATGATGTAGAAGGAAACCTGGTACAAGAAGCAGATACTGTAAATGCAAAACAAGCCAATATAAATCTTAGCGGACTGCCCGAGGGCAACTACAATGTGGTAGTAGGCGGCAACAACGACTATACCGAGCAGCAAACCTAC
>JANPGE010000303.1:0-3241 GCA_031423805.1 Segetibacter sp.
TATACTGTGTAAGTAGTGGTTGGCAAGTTCATGCCTGTGCTGTAAATCAGTTTGGTATAAAGACCTGAATCCTGCAGGCAGAAATCAGATACGACAGCGCAACAAGGGATGTTGACCGTTATAAAGATAGTATCGCAACAAATAGAATTGCATGCTATTAATCTTGTAACGTGAGGTCCGCAAGAGGTAAATGTTTTTACAGGATTTATGGCAGTAGAAGTAGAACCATCATCAAACAACCAATTGTATGTTAGCGGACCGGGGCCTGTGCTGGTGTTGGTAAATGTTACCTTATACTTACAGGCCACCGTATAAGTAAAGCCGGCGACCACATTGCATACAGTAACCGAAATGGGCTTGCAAATAACAGCAGTACATGTATCGCCTGCAGAGTTTACATTGGTTACCGTGAGGCATGCGTTGTAAGTACCCGACACAGAATAAGTATGAACGGGGTTTTGTAATGAGGAGACTCCTCCATCGCCAAAAGTCCATGAGTAAGACAGGGTGCCATTGCCAGAGCCACTGCCTGCAAAAGACACTGTGCCAAACGATGTAGTGTAGCTAAAAGAGGCAGCAACAATGCATGTATCATTGCATGAGTCTTGCAGCACCGGATAACTAAAGTTTGACGGTGTAGCGCTTGCCCACAACGAAATAGGAAACACTGTGGAAAGTGAAGGAATTAATCTCCCTGCAGTTTGCGGAAAATTTGGCAACTGCACAAACCTGCATTTGTCAGGCGTTTTACCTGCAAGGTCTGTTTTAATGAAATGCCCGTCACCGCCACCAAAAGCGCCGCCTGTTCCTGCGTTGGTGCTTATGAGGTATCCAGGCTTGGTTGAAAGATTGGTTTGCAAAATGCATTCAGGCTGTGCATCGTTCAGGAAAAAGGGTTGTGCCAGCGAATTAGATGTGCCAAAGCCGTTGTAGTCATAGAATATGCCGGCAGCGGACAAAGTAAAGAACTGGGCAAGAAAAGGTTTTGTATTTGCAAAATCAGAGCCACTCACTACAATCGGGGTCGTGCCAGGTCCCTGTGTAATTGTTCTCGGGTACAAACCCATCGGAGCGCCACCGGGACTTAAATAAATGCCTCCGCTCACGAGAGCGCCGGCGGGTGTTATTTCAACAAGGTAAGGAGTGGAAGAAGCAGAAGCCCGTAGTGTACCAAATTGAGCGCATCCTGCTATTACATAGTTTCCGGTAGAAGGATTGTAAACCACATCATAACCTGCATCGCCACCCGATAAAGGATTATTTGTAGGATAAAAATTTCTCCAGCACTCAACGCCGCCACCATTGTAAACGGCGGCAAAAGTATTGATGGGACCCGGTGTGCCGCCACCCGCACCTTGTGTCCATTCACCGGTTATGATAAACTCACCGGGCATTGAGATAGGGCTTGGAGCGCATCCCGGGGCAGGCACACCATTGGCTATTTCCCTCACCATCCAGTTGCCGGTTTGGTTATACTCCTGGCTCCAAACCACAGCGCCTGCGGGTGTAAATCTTGCTAATCTTGGCCTCATGCCTGCGGGAAAAAAGCCTATCGCCGGCCAAAAAACATTTCCTGCTGCCACCGCATCGCCATTTGGCGCCGTTGTGATAGCTACGCCTTCTTCGCTGTTGTTGGGCGCTGTTCCCGGGCTTTCAGTATACCATACAAAAGTGCCGTTCAACCTAATTCTTCCAACAAACATCTGGTGAGTGACAGGCGTGCTGGGCAACACAGTCCAGCCGGTAACATAATAAGTTCGCTGACCTGCAAGTGGCGGTGCAAGGGAAATGTCCCGTGCAATCATTTGCCTGCCATTAGTGGCAATTGCACTGGTGCTAATAACTCCAGTAGCATTGTAGCTCGAAATCCAAACCTGGCTTATGCCGGTGCTACTAGTGGCATTTCCTATGGCTACATAACCGCTTAGGGCCGGGTCTTCAACGACAGCCCATTTTTCTTCAGCCGCAGTTGTACCTGTTGTTACCTGGAACCGTTGCCCATAGCTAAATACGCTAAAAGAAATGAGGGAAACAATGAACAAGAAGAAACTCTTTTTCATAATCGTTAGTTTTAGATTGCGCTTACTCACTTAATGGGCTTTTCAGCTTACTCCCAAAAAAAAATTGGTATTTAGGAGAAACTCCTGTTGCTGGTCTTACTGGGATATTGGGGGAAAAGAATAAAGTGCTACTTTCAAAAGTAGATTTAATTTAACAATAGTTTAATTAAAATTTCAAGGTTAAATCGATGTTTAGTCACTGAAAATAGTTGTAGGGCTATTTTATAAAAAAAGCCGCCCCAATATGATTTAGGGGCGGCTTTTATCAAGTCCTTTTTTTGTTTCCGGTTTAATTTTTTACTGAAAACAAAGTTGATTTAATGTTGCCACCCGAGTTTACTTTTAAGAAATAGTTGCCGTTAGAAAATGTTTGTAACGGAATGCTGAATTGGTTTTTACCTTCATTAAAAGGAACAGCTTTCTTATATACTACGTTGCCTAGTGCATTTACAACTACTACTTCGGCCTTTGTTCTGTTAACGGCTTCATATACTACCTGTACTATTTGCGAAGCAGGGTTTGGAAACAACGATAGTTTTTCCTCTTTCACTGTTTCGGTTGGTACAGTTGCCTTTAAAGCTTTGGTGTTATCTTTTAGTTCACCATTTTCACTTGTCACAGAGCTTTCCAAAGTCATATCATTAAAGATTTCTCCATCGAACATTTGCTTGCGGCTGATTCTGTAAAATGGAGGCGCAGGCAAAGATGTGCAACTGCTGGTACATGTAGCCGTAGAAACAATAACCCTATAGCATGATTGTGACCAACAACCGGCACTTGCATAAGCTGTTAAACAAACTATGTAAGTGTTTGGTGCCCCATATACGTGTGTTGGGCTTGCAGATGTGGATGTATTGCCATCACCGAAATTCCAAAGATAAGTGACTGCACCGGTTGAGTTATTTATAAAATCAACTGATAGTGGCGATGAAATGCAGAACTTGGTTTTGAATTTAGCTAAGGGTTTGCATGGTGCATCTATCACTATTGTTTTACACTTTTTAGACCGGCAGGTATCTACCCCTGATATAATAGTAGAAGTAATGCAGGCTGTGTAAGTACCCGGTGTAGTATAAATGTGAGACGGGCTAACTCCTGTTACCAATGGCGAACCATCTCCAAAATCCCACACACTTGTGTAACCGGCAGGTGTGGTTTTATTGGTAAAGACTACATTACCC
>JANPGE010000304.1:0-1649 GCA_031423805.1 Segetibacter sp.
CTCTTCAGGGCAAACCAAAGAGGAGTAGTGGATATCTCCTTTTTTTTGTTTAGGCTACACAAACTTTTTGCTTAGTCCCCACAATATTAATGTGAGCCCATCTTTCTCGATTTCTGTAGGGGAAATAGTTCAATACAAATATATTCTGTCTGTCGTGTAGAACGAAAAAGATTTAATAGCAAAACACATAAAAGCCCAATATCACTCCCACAGCACAAGAGTGCGATCCTGCAAAATTGACGGGGCAAGCTGCCAATAAAGCCGTACAAAGCGGCTGCTGAAGGGATAATAATTGGCAAACATTGGCGATTAGCTGCAATGCATACTGAAATGCGATTGGTAAATGCACCATTCATCCTGCCCAATAGATGTCTTATCAATCTTTATACATAATTCTACGGTGGATTTGTAGGTAATAACTATTTTTATCCCTAAACTTTTATTGAAATGAAGAAATTGTTGCTTGCTCTTTTTGTTTTTCCTTTTACCGTTTTTGCGCAGCAGAAAAAAATATCGTTCGACGAAATTTATCGCTTACACACTTTTGCACCTGAAAGTGTTCCTGGTTTTCATAGCATGAAAGATGGCAAATTTTATACTGATTATTCAGGTAGAAATGTGCGAAAAAACAACTTTTTGACCGGCCTTACAATAGATACACTAATAAAAGAGGGAGATGCAAAAGATGAATCGGGTATATCACTTCCTTTGGATAATATAGAATGGAATAGTGATGAGAAAAAGATTCTCATTTTTACCAAAAGCGAAAAAATATACCGCTACAGCAGTACGGCATTTGTATATGCTTACGACTTACAAACAAAAAAAACTCAAAAAGTAGATAACGAAAAAGTACTTCATGCTACCTATAGCCCTGACGGCAGCAAAGTGGCCTTTGTAAAAAACAACAACCTGTACATCAAAAACCTGCAATCAAACCAAACCACTCAGGTAACCACCGATGGTGAATGGAATAAAATAATAAATGGTAACGCTGATTGGGTCTATGAAGAAGAGTTTAAAGTGAGCAAAGCGTTTCAATGGAGCAAAAATGGCAACTACCTTGCCTACTACCGCTTTGATGAAAGTAAGGTTCCTGAATTCAGCATGACAATGTTCAAAGGATTGTATCCTGAAACATCATCTTTCAAATATCCTAAAGCAGGTGAAGCAAACTCAACAATAGAAATTCACATTTATAACGTGAGTAACGGCAACAATGTAAAAGCTGACATTGGTCAGGAGACTGACATTTACATTCCACGCATAAAATGGACTGCCGACGAAAACAAACTCGGCATAGCATGGATGAACAGGCTACAGAATCACCTCACATGGTTTACTGCAGATGCTACAACAGGCGCTACCACTACCCTATATGATGAAACGGACAATCGCTATGTTGAAATAAATGATGAACTATCATTTACTAACGATGGTAAACATTTTATTACTACTAACGAAAAAGATGGTTACAAACACATCTACCTGTATGATATGACGGGTAAATTGGTATATCAACTTACAAGCGGTAAGTATGATGTTGATAATATTCTTGGTGTAGATGAGAAAAATAAAACAGTTTGGTTTACCGCAGCTATGAACTCCCCAATGGATCGCCAATTGTATTCTGTTAACTATGCTAAGAA
>JANPGE010000305.1:0-21064 GCA_031423805.1 Segetibacter sp.
AAAAGATTATAGGATTGCGATTGAAAGCCGCGAAACCAGTTTGTTGGGTAGAAAAGAAGTGCTCACCGGAAAGGCCAAATTTGGCATTTTTGGGGACGGGAAAGAGTTGGCACAAATTGCTATGGCTAAATTTTTTAAACCCGGCGATTTTCGTTCAGGATACTACAGAGACCAGACTTTTATGTTTTCATCTGGCCTTGCAACTGTAGAACAATTCTTTGCTCAATTATATGCTAATCCTGATGTAACACAAGAGCCTTTTAGTGGCGGAAGGCAAATGAATGCCCACTTTTCTACACCTTTTGTAGATGGGAAAGGCAAATGGTTAGATCTTGTTAATAAAAAAAATGTTTCCAGTGATATAGCACCAACTGCAGGACAAATGCCAAGGGCATTAGGTTTGGCTATGGCTTCTAAGGCGTTTAGAAGTCTTGGTGATTCAACAGTGTTTGAAAGCTTAACCAATAACGGAAATGAGATTTGTTTTTGCACCATTGGCGATGCCAGCACCAGTGAAGGTCATTTTTGGGAAACTATGAATGCTGCGGGTGTATTACAGGTTCCACTTGCAGTTTTTGTTTGGGACGATGGTTATGGCATTTCTGTCCCTAAAAAATATCAGACAACAAAAGCTTCTATCAGTGAAGCTTTAAGTGGTTTTCAAAAAACTACCATTTCCAACGGGATTAATATTTATAAGGTTAAAGGTTGGGATTATGCCAACATGTGTGAAGTATTTGAAACAGCTTTGGCTGATATGCGGGTTACACATACACCCGTACTTTTTCACGTAGAAGAAATAACTCAACCTCAAGGGCATAGTACAAGCGGCAGCCATGAGAGATATAAAGGACAAGACAGGTTGCAATGGGAAAAAGAATGGGACTGCCTTAAGAAATTCAGAGAGTGGATTATTGCCAATGGAATAGCTGCCGAGGAAGAATTATTGGAGATTGATGAACAGGCTAAGGATTTTGTAAGAGTTAGCAAAAATGCAGCATGGGAAAATTATATTTCCCCGGTAAAAATTCAG
Source organism: Segetibacter sp. (assembly GCA_031423805.1). Taxonomy (GTDB): domain Bacteria; phylum Bacteroidota; class Bacteroidia; order Chitinophagales; family Chitinophagaceae; genus Segetibacter. Next base: position 1,034 of record JANPGE010000305.1, read on the forward strand.
GTTGATAAGGCGTTGACCTTATTGAAAAATGTGCAAAGCAGCAATAGTGAAATAACCGTAAAGGTTAACCAATATATTTCTGAATTACAAAATGTACGTGAACCTGCAAGGAGAGATGTAGCCAAAGCGCTTAGGCTTGTGGCGCAGTTAGTGCCCTCGGCAAATGAAATAAAGGAATACTGGAATTGTTTACAATCAGAAAACAAGGAATTGTACAACTCTTGCCTTTTCAATGAAGGTGAGAAATCTGCTATGAAAGTAGCAGAAGTGAAAGCAAAGTATGACAATGAACTGACTGCACTTAATGGTTATGAAGTACTTAATCATTATTTTGATCAGTTATTCCAATCCAATTCAAAAGTATTTGCCTTTGGCGAAGATTTAGGAAAAATTGGTGACGTTAATCAGGGTTTCTCAGGCTTGCAGGAAAAGCATGGTAAAAACAGAATCTTTGATACAGGCATAAGAGAGTTAACCATAATGGGGCAGGGCATAGGCATGGCTTTGCGTGGACTAAGACCTATAGCCGAAATACAATACCTTGATTATCTGCTTTATGGATTACAACCATTGAGTGATGATGTTGCTACGACACATTACAGAACTAAAGGACAACAAAGCTGCCCTGTAATCATCAGAACCCGTGGTCACCGCCTTGAAGGGGTTTGGCACAGTGGTTCACCAATGGGTATGATTATAAATTCCTTACGTGGCATACATGTTTGCGTTCCAAGAAATATGGTGCAGGCTGCGGGTATGTACAATACGTTGTTAAGAAGCAACGATCCGGGATTGGTAATTGAATGTTTGAATGGTTATAGACTAAAAGAAAACTTACCTCAAAATTTATTAGACTTTACAGTTTCTTTTGGTAAGCCTGAAATTCTTATTGAAGGAGAAGATGTAACAATTGTTTCATACGGATCAATGTTGCGCATCATAAAAGAAGCTACAGATATGTTGCAAATGATGGGTGTTAGTTGTGAAGTCGTAGATGTGCAAACTTTGCTACCTTTTGACATTGATCATAAAATTGTTGAATCGCTTAAGAAAACAAGCCGGATTATTTTTGTTGATGAAGATGTACCCGGTGGTGCTGCTGCATATATGTATAACAAAGTAATTGAGGAGCAAAATGGTTATCGATATTTAGATGTAGCAGCAAGAACGCTAACCGCAAAAGCCCATAGACCTGCTTATGGAAGCGATGGTGACTACTTTAGTAAACCAAATGTGGAGGATATAGTTGAAGCTATTCAGGACATGATGAGGGAGTAAACCATGTCATTTCCCTCAAATGAATCTGTACAAACATTTTAATCCAACAAATTGCTCAGATTCATCAACTCGAGATATTTGTAGTTGTACTTGTTGTTTTTAAAGCATTTGGCTAATTCCTCTAACTGAATCTGAATAATTCTTTTGTGGGTGAGCGGTTTAAAATAGAAGGGTGTTATTGGGACTGAAATACGCTTGAAATAAGCCTCCATGTCTTTGTGCGTAAATATTTGTCCGCTTAAGGCATCTATGTAAAAATGAATTTTGCTTTGAGGGTCTTTTTCAGTCAATTGATCATAGTTATCGTGAAAATGGGCAAGTATAAACTGTTTTGGAATGTTTATCGCTTTCACATTAATATCTAACATTTCACAAAGTAAAAGATACAATATTCCGTTACTGATTGCATTACCTTTTTTGCTCTCAATAACTTTATGAATGAAAAAATCATCAGGATTATTATAACCCAATTCAACACCTTTTAGATTGTAATAATTGTAAACAATGCTACTTATTACATTGGCCTGTTCCATGGCAGTAAGAAAACTGTTTAACTCCAGCCATACATTTCTTCTTATTCTTTCCAATTCCTGTAATACAGGGGCAGTTACTAGTTCGGGATATTGAAATTTGGCAACTAAAAGCGACCCGAAAAGTAAATCGTGGTAGGGGTTATCTCTCCAATCGGTAAAATCTTTTATGAGATCGTTGTAATGCAATTTGTGAATGAGCATTTCAATTCTATCCTGTATTTCTTCGCTGGGGGTGTTCTCCCAAAGATCTTCAAGATTGGGTATTATGCTGCGTCCTAAGTCAACAATTCGGCTACTAACCGTAGAAAAGACTTCCTGATCAGGATCGTCTATTAGTGAGAAAAGGGCCGATATTTCACGGGTTTCCTGCATAGGATGATGTTGAAGGGCGGTGCTTTAAATTTGGGATTTCAATTCTACTTCAAACTACGTATTTTTTTTTGAAATCACAAGCAAGAAGTTATTCTATAGGTGTTAATTATTAGGACTCTGAAAAATGTTTATTAACCAATGATTGAATTCATGCAGATAAATTTGGTAAATAAGGGCTTTTCTTATTTATATTTTTATGTGTAAATAACTGAATTGTTTTCAGAAATTAGATAATGCTTGTAAAATGCTTATGAAGAAACCTCACTTCAATTTTTTCACAGCAACGCCTAATCCAACAGTTTTCATAATTCCAATAAGTATTGTTTTAAAAATGACATTGAAGAAAGACAGTTTTATATTCCTGTTATAAGATACAATAGCCGTTCTTGGCTTTTCTCCAATACCTGTATTTTCATTTTTTACTAAAAATGTATTTGCAAGAAAATTTATTAACTTCCTTTTCTTTAATTGATTTTCACCTCCTTTTTTAAGTGTATTTATTTTCAGGTTTTTATATAAAAATGTAACTGAACCTCTCCCCATTAAGTTGTCCCCTTTAATGTTTGCTTCAGCACCCAGTATATCTCCCTTTTCAATATTAAACAGACCAAGCGGCTCAGCTACGGGGTTAAGCAATCTTCCATCCATTGCTGCCAACTTAATATTTGCAGAAAAACTACCTTCTTTATGCTTTGCCAAATCAAATATAAATGTAGCAGTTGCTTTTGTAACTCCAAGAAGTGAGCCTTGGGCTTTCATTTTGAGGTAATGGTTCAATTTTATACTTGTAGGCTTATTGGTTATATTGGTTATTGTGCCTTCCAGATTTTTAAAAGTAATCTCGCCTGCCTTGCCCGAATTTGGATTGAATTCTTTATAACTCAAGTCAAGGTCAGATACGTCAAGTTTATTTACATTTATTGGTAATTTTAATTTCATTAAAAGTTGGTGCGGATAGTTGCCCACTTTTGTCTTAGGAAATGTTGGGAGGCTCCTGTCTAAATAAATATTAAGGTGCCCATTGCTAAGCTTTGCTTCCCGGGCAATAAATGATTCTGAAGCTATAATACTCCACCAATCAATATCAGAGAAATATAGACTTGCAAAAGCAGCATCATATCTTTCTTTTACAAAGGAGAGTTTTTTAATAAATGCTTCTGTTTTATACCGGGGTTCAAATTTTATGTCCAATATATCGGCAGTTTTTTTAGTTGCATCTATAGAGATTTTCCCAAATTTTATTTTATACAAGCTATCAGGTGTCCTGAATTCCTGGTGAGCTAGGGAAATGCTTGCCTCTTTTGCATACAAAAACCTGCTTTTATCAAATTGGGTAACAGAGTCAATTAAAATATTGTTGAGGTCTACATTCACTTTTTTGAAAACTGTAGTGCTAATAACACTGTCCCCCTTCATGTTGTGATGTATGGCCGACATGCCATCTATAAAAAACTCCTTAACCACAATCCGGTTCATTTGAGTGGAAATGTTTTGGTAAATGCTTTTAAGACCTTTCTTTTGTGCTGTATCGGGTTTTTTGTAATGAAATATTTCCAGCCGCGGTTGTTTAAAATAAAGGTCATCAAGTTCTACTTTTTTTGAAGAAATAAAATCTTTTATACTAACGCCTTCTATTGTAAGTTCATTCAATTCTATTTTGAATATGTCAGGGATTGGATCATTTCCTTTTTTTAATTTGACAATTATGATGGAGTCAGGTAAAATCCGCAGGTTTTTAAAAACTACTTTTGATTGCAATATATCGGCTTCAAGGGTATCAAATTCAAGCATGTAGAGGCCATCAGAAGCTTTTCTAACCAGCGATTGTAGTTTATCTTTTATTGTTGGTTCAAAATCTTTGAGTTTGGTAACACTGAAATAAAATATAAATCCGGTAACTAACAATAGCAAAGTAACGCCTGACAGTAATAAATACTTTTTCATTTGCTATGTAACTTGAAAAACCATACCACTGCTATTCAATTTTTTATTGTCTGAAAATGTGCATAGGAATATATTAAAAAAGAAAGCCCCACTAATATTTTAGCAGGGCTTTTTCATAATGAAAACGGTTTATATTTTCTTCTTTGTCGGGGCTTTCTTTGCAGCTGCTTTCTTAGGTGCAGCAGCTTTTTTAGCAAATGCATCAGGTTCCTGTGTTTCAATCATTTTTTTAACTTCATCAAGAGAAATGACGGCAAGTTCTTCAGATGTATATTTACCAGTTGCGCCTTGACCAACAACTTTCAACATCTTTTTACCAAATCGGATAAACGGACCCCAACGACCATTTTCAATAGAAATTTTATCACCTGTCCATTGCTGAATATATCGGTTGGCCTCTTTTTCCTGTTTCTTTTCTATTAGCTCTTCACAATCATTTTGGGTAAGGGTATCAAAATTATATGCCCGTGGAATGTTTATGTACAAATCGTTCCATTTAATGAATGGGCCAAATCTACCTTTGCCTTTTGTTACCGGCTTGTCCTGATACATAGCAATAGGTGCATCAGCAGTTTGCTTTTCACCAATTATAGCAATTGCCCTTTCCATATCAACACTAAATGCATCTTCACCTTTAGGAAGTGAAACAAAATCTTCGCCCCAGCGAACATACGGGCCAAACCTGCCCAGGTTTACCGCCACCTCTTTTCCTTCATATTCTCCCAATGTAATTGGAAGTTTAAATAATTCCATCGCCTCGTCCATAGTAATGGTCTCTATGCTTTGGCTTGATTTTAACTTTGCAAACTTTGGCTTATCCTCATCGTTGCCGCTTTCGCCTATTTGTACCATAGGGCCAAAACGCCCCATTCTGGCAATAACCTTTTTGTTGGTTGCTGCATCAATGCCCAATTCCCGTTCGCCTTTGGCTCGTTCAGCCGTTTCAAGGGTTACTTCTATGTTGCTATGAAATGGTTTGTAGAACCCATCTATCATGTTGTTCCAAACCAGTCTTCCTTCAGCTATTTCGTCAAACTCTTCTTCTATTTTGGCTGTAAAACTGTAATCCATTACTTTTTGAAAATGCAACTTCAAAAAATCCGTTACCACCATTCCCAGGTCAGTAGGAAACAATTTACTTTTTTCTGCACCGGTATTTTCAACAACTATAGTTTTTTCGATTGTATTGTCCTTTTTGAGGATAATGACATTTGAGTTTCTTTTTACCCCTTCCTTATCGCGTTTCTCAACATAATTACGCTTCATAATTGTGGTAATGGTAGGAGCGTAGGTACTTGGTCGGCCAATGCCCAATTCTTCCATTTTTTTCACCAAAGAAGCTTCAGTATATCGTGGGGCAGGACGACTATATTTCTGTGTAGCCCTCATTTCTTTAAAATCCAATAATTGTGATGCAGAAAGGGGAGGTAACATGTCTTCTTTATCTTCATCACTTTCTTCTTCATCTCTACCTTCGTTGTAAACCTTTAAGAAACCATCAAATTTCATAACCTCTCCACTTGCGGTAAGTTGATCCCGGTTGGTAGAAATGTTGATTTTAGCCGTAGTTTTTTCAAAAGCAGCATCGCTCATTTGCGAAGCAATTGTTCTTTTCCAAATCAGTTCATACAACCGCCTGCCTTCCTCGTCCGGCACGGTATGGTTCTCCATATAGGTAGGGCGTATGGCTTCGTGTGCCTCTTGTGCACTTGCGTTTTTATTTTTATAAACTCTGGGTTGCAGGTATTTTTCGCCGTAGCTGTTGTTTATTTCTTTCTGAATGTCTTGCATAGCAGTTTCACTCAAATTGATACTGTCTGTACGCATATAAGTAATCTTACCGCTTTCGTACAGCTTTTGTGCAAGCAACATGGTTTTACTTACACCATAACCCAGCTTTCGGCTAGCTTCCTGTTGTAAGGTAGAGGTAGTGAAAGGCGCTGCAGGTGTACGTTTTGCAGGTTTAACACTTACATCCGCAACTGTATATTTTGCGCCCAAGCATGACTCCAGAAATTTTTGTGCATCCTCCTGTTGTGCTAGTTTTACTGGTCCCTCTGCTTTAAAAGTGACAGGTTTTCCGGTAATATCATTGGCTATTAAAAAAGCTTCAACTTTATAACTGCTTTCTACAGCAAATTGGTTTATTTCTCTTTCCCTTTCCACAATCAACCTAACAGCAACACTTTGTACACGGCCGGCACTAAGGCCACCCTGCATGCCTATTTTTCTCCACAATACCGGGCTTAGCTCAAAACCTACCAAACGATCAAGTACCCGGCGAGCCTGTTGTGCATTTACCAGATTCATATTAATGAGCCTGGGGTTTTGTACAGCTTTCTTAATGGCCGGTACGGTAATTTCATGAAATACAATCCTTTTAGTAGTAGCAGGATTAAGTCCCAATTCTTCCGCTAAATGCCAGCTTATGCTTTCACCTTCGCGGTCTTCATCCGAGGCTAACCAAACTTCCTTAGCTTTTTTTGAAAGTTGTTTTAGTTCGTTAACCACTTTTTTCTTTTCATCAGGTACTTTGTAGCGGGGCAGGTAGTTATTATTAATATCTATTCCCATATCGTCCTTTTCCAGGTCTCGGATATGGCCATAACAACTCTTAACCTCAAACTCTGAACCCAATATTTTTTCTATTGTCTTTGCCTTGGCAGGTGACTCTACTATTAATAAATTCTTACTCATTCTTCCTTTGTTTTATACTTTCTGCTTTTTGGGATTAGCCCCCTTTATTCTCAACAAAATGGTTACCGATAATTCTCGTTAATTGAAATTTTTCTATTTGTTGAACGGGTGCAATATTACAGCATAACGTGAAATAGTGAAATATTTATGTAGGAAAGGGAATCTTATTATAAAAATAGATAATTAAAATATCCAGGAATAAGTGAAGCAACTTAATTTAAAATATTTTTTAAAATTAATACTTTGGATATTAGAAAAATACTTAGTGAGTTATTTTATTAGTGAACTAAACAATATTACCGTCTTTCATGTGTATTGTTCTGTCACTTACTGCAGCCAGTTCTTCGTTATGGGTAACAATAAGAAATGTTTGATTAAATTCATTTCTTAGTCTTACAAATAATTCATGCATTTGTCCGGCATTTTTACTGTCCAGATTACCAGTTGGTTCGTCTGCAAATATTATTTGAGGATTATTAATTAAGGCACGTGCTACAGCGACTCTTTGCTGTTCTCCACCACTAAGTTGTTGAGGTTTATTTTCAATTCTACTTTCCAATTGTAATGTTTTCAAAAGTTTTTTTGCCCTTTCTTCAATATCTTTTTTCTTTTTACCAGCTATCCAACCCGGTATACACACATTTTCAAGTGCTGTAAATTCAGGTAAAAGGTGATGAAATTGAAATACAAATCCAATATGATGGTTTCTGAACTTAGCAAGGGCTTTCCCTTTTAGCGTATCCATTCTTTGTTCTGCCAGATAAACTTCACCATGGTCGGGCTTGTCTAATGTACCCAATATATGCAGTAATGTACTTTTCCCCGCACCAGACGAACCCACTATACTTACGATTTCACCCTTGTTAATGGATAAGTCAACACCTTTTAATACCTGAAGCGATCCGTAATTTTTAATAATATTTTTTGCTGTGAGCATGCAACTGCTTTTCTCTTTGGTTTATCAAATTATTACAAACATACAGGATACAATTTAGCAGGAATGATTTTGGCAAACTTTTAGTTGTGAATCATTTAATAAAATCCTGATTTGGTTATATCGTTTATACGACTACATTTGCAAAAATTTAAAAACAAGCACACATGTTTTGGACCCTTGAATTAGCCAGTTACCTTGAAGAAGCCCCATGGCCGGCTACCAAAGATGAATTGATAGATTATTCTATCCGTTCAGGTGCACCTATAGAAGTGGTAGAAAACCTACAGGAATTAGAAGATGAAGGTGAAGTATACGAAAGTATTGAAGACATTTGGCCGGATTATCCAAGTCAGGAAGACTTTATGTTTAATGAAGACGAGTACTAACTCATTATCTTTTGCATAGTATTTTAAGCCATTTTACAAATTTGTAAAATGGTTTTTTTATGGGTACACAAATGGAGATTATGATGGCTAATAGTTGATAGTAGTTCACTTTATTAGTTAGGAGTTAAATAATTAAGCTATTTAACAATTAAAACATTTTCAAAAAAAATAAAAATGTATATTCAATATATTCTGGCAATTTTTGTATTTTAGTTACATATTAGCTGATTATATATTTTAATAGGTTCAATAGTAAAAAAGGTCTTTAACTTTACAGTATTATGCATACCAAGAGAATAAAACTGATAGAGTGCCCCCGCGATGCTATGCAGGGTTTAAAAAAAATAATATCAACAGAAAATAAAGTTGACTATATCAATCGGCTATTGCAGGTTGGTTTTGACACTTTAGACTGCGGTAGTTTTGTATCTCATAAAGCAATACCTCAAATGGCAGACACTAAAGCGGTGCTTTCTAAACTAACCTCGGTTACTAAAACTAAAATCCTGGTTATAGTTGCTAATACCCGGGGGGCTACTGAAGCTGTTACTTTTGAAAATATTGATTATGTTGGTTTTCCTTTTTCTATTTCTGAAACGTTTCAACAGCGAAATACCAATAGTTCAATTGTAGAAAGTGTAAAAAGAGTAGAAGAAATACAAGAACTCTGTTTTAAAAATAATAAAAAATTAGTGATTTATTTAAGTATGGGTTTTGGTAATCCATATGGTGATGCCTATAATGAAGAAATTCTGCTTCATTGGGCAGATGAAATGGTTAAGAAAGAAGTTGGAATTATTTCACTTGCTGATACTGTTGGTATGGCAACCCCCGAACAAATAAGTTTTGCACTTAATGCATTAATACCCGCATATCCTAAAACAGAATTTAGCGCACACTTACATTCCACCGCTGCTAATTGGAAATTGAAATTACAGGCTGCAATTGATGCAGGTTGTCTACGTTTTGAAGGGGCTTTAAATGGTATAGGTGGGTGCCCTATGGCAGGTGACCAATTGGTGGGAAATATGAACAGTGAGTTAATGATCAATTATTTCCGCGAAATTGGAATGCAAACTGTAATTAAAGAATATCATTTGCAAAAAGCACTGCAATTTGCTGATGAAATATTTGCAGATTCGGCCAAAGCGGTTGTTTTATAAATTAATGCCATACTCTTATGAAACTAATGTTGGATATTGAAATAAAATCTCCAAAAAACAAAATTACTTATGAAGATAAATTTTTTCTGATTGGATCGTGTTTTACAGAGCATATTGGAAAACGGTTAGAGGATCTTAAATTCCCTGTGTTGCAAAACCCAAACGGAATATTGTTTGACCCCATAAGTGTTACTAAAAGCATTCATTCATACCTAGAACCTAAAAGCTACAATAAAGAAGATCTTTTTTTTCTAAATGAGCTTTGGCAAAGCTGGAATCATCATTCACATTTTTCAGGAATAAATAAATTAGAAGTTTTAGCTAAAATAAATGAATCCCAAAGGGCAGCCCATAATCATTTAGCAAAAGCTTCATGGCTTGTCGTTACTCTTGGTTCATCTTTTTCTTATCACTTACAGGAAAACAATCAATCTGTTGCAAATTGTCACAGGGCTCCCGGACAAACATTTACCAAACATTTATTAACCGTTGAAGAAACCCATACTGCGTTAACAAAAACCATTAAAAACCTACAGCTATTTAATCCCAATCTTAAAATCATATTTACTATTAGTCCCGTTCGGCATATAAGAGATGGGGTAATTGAAAATAACCGTAGTAAGGCCCGGCTAATTGAGGCTGTACATCAAATAACAGATACCTATGACCATGTTCATTATTTTCCAGCCTATGAATTGGTTATTGATATTTTAAGAGATTATCGTTTTTTTGATATTGATTTAGTGCACCCTAATTATTCGGCTACAGAATTTGTTTTTAGTCAATTCGAAAGGAGTTATTTTGATGAACAAACCATTGCTCACATGGAAGATATTCGCAAAATAATGAACGCTTTTAAGCATAAGCCGTTTCACCCCGATACTGATGCACATCTTGCTTTTCTCCAAAACTCATTTCAGAAAGTTAAGTTTTTACAACAACAGTTGCCTGATCTTGATTTCAATAAAGAGTTAAACTATTTTAGTAGAAAGGAAATTTGAAAAAATTTTAAGTAGCACTTTCCATCTTCTGAGTTATGGGCACACTATATAACCACCCAAGGGCTATTAAAATGGGCATATAATGCATTTCTCTGCCGGGATGTGGAATGTTTTTAAGATCACAATATTGGATTGCCCCCTCACAATTTATTTCAATAAAGGAAGAATAAGTATCTATTTTGTAATGAAGCTTTTTGCCTGATTGAGTGAGCATAATATTGCCGGTGTTTTCATGCCATAGGTTTTTTGTCACCATTCCTATTTCGCTACCGTAAACGTTTGAAAGCGTAAACTTTCTATGATTTAATTGTGTTGTTTCAGCTAATAAAACACCATATTGTTCATTGCATTTCATTCTAAAACTACCTTGATTACGATTATATTTGCTGAATAGATTTTTACCTTCTTCAGAGGTAAACTCGTAGGCTGAAAAGTCATTGGGTGACAATTGAACATTCCATTTCATAGTTTATAGTTTCTCGTTAAAAGCAAACACTATTTTTCAAATATCGGAAACTAAAATATAAATCATTCTTTTTGTTCCAAATCTTAATGCACAGGTTTTCCACTTAATAAAAAAAGTTCAATAATGTTAAGGCATCCGTTTGATTTTGAGGAGTCTTTGTTTTGAACGAAAACGTGAAATATTTAATATAGAATATTTTATTACATTTTTAGTTTAAAATTCCATCATTATTATTTAAAAAAATTAGACAATTATTATCAAGTAACGCATTAAATGAAAACTTGTAAAATTCAATTTTACTTTTCGGGGTAAAAATTAATAATTATCAAAAATTCATTTGTTTTTTTTGTTATTTTCACACTCTAATTTATCTAACTATATCTACAACATGAGAAAATTTACACTGCATTCAATTATTGGTTTGTTTATTTTGGTTTTAATTGGCCAAAATGGTTATGCTCAAAGTAATGGCTTTAGTAAAACACAGGCCCTGGACCTGGTAGCAGCAAATGCATCGGCAATTGGTTTTACAAAAGATGACCTCAAAAACATCATTATTTCTGATGCATATTTTGATAAGATTGCAAATGCAAATCTTGTTTATGTACAACAGAGTTTCAAAGGTGTTCCTGTTTACAATGCTGTTAAATCTATGGCATTTAGAAATGGAAAAGTATTGTCGGTAGCCGGCCCTTTTGTTACTAAATTAGGTCACAAAGCTAATTTGCCTTCAGGCCAACCTGATATTAGCGCATCTGTAGCTGTAAATGCTGCTGCAGCTCATGTAGGTAAAACTATTACTACAACGATTGCCCCCACAAGCTCTTCAATTTTGAAGTATGAATTTCCCGCTTATGGAGTTTCTAAAGAAAATATTACTGCAAAATTATTGTGGGTACAAGCTGAAGATGGAAAAGTTTATTTATGCTGGCAGATTAAATTTTTGCCTGTAAATACTTCTGACTATTGGTATATTAATGTTGATTCAAAATCAGGTAATGTTATAAATAAGGATAACCTTACGGTTTATGATAAGTGGGACAAAAGCGAAATAAAAAATGAAAATACTCATGTTGTTACAGGTGAAATCAATGACAACAGGCCAAATGAAGAATTTCATCAAAACAGAGGTGTAACTTCAACATCATCTGTTGCGGGTAACTATCGGGTAATAGCCTATCCGGCAGAAAGTCCTGAACATCCCGGTGGAACCCCAATACTTGTAACAGATCCGTTTAATAATGCAGGTGCCGGTAACCCTGTTACAACTTTAGGTTGGCATAGTGATGGATCAACCGATTACAACTACACAAGAGGCAATAACGTTTGGGCAAAAGAAGACAGACTTGCCACAAATAGTGGTGGAGTATCTGCAAATTCTTCTACCCCGTTGCCCTCCTTAACTTTCGATATTCCATTTAATGATGCAACTACTCCAACTAATATAACAAATCAAAGTTTTGCAATAACGCAATTATTTTATTGGAATAATATAATGCATGATTTGATATATCAATATGGATTTGATGAAGTTTCAGGCAATTTTCAAAATGATAATCAAGGTAGGGGCGGTCTTGGTAATGATTACGTAAATGCAGATGCACAGGATGGCAGCGGTACTAACAATGCTAACTTTTCTACGCCTGATGAGGGTAGTACGCCACGTATGCAGATGTATTTGTTTAATGCCCGTCCTATAAGAATGTGTCGCGTTAATACTCCCTTAACTTTAAAAGGATTTAAATCTTCATCTGAATCAAGTGTAAGTACTGCAAACAAATTAGTTAATGTTGGCCCTGTTACTGCCGGTGTTGCTTTATATGGTACTATAGGAAACAACTTTGCCTGTACAGCATTATCCGGTACCCCTTTATCCGGTAAAATAGCACTAATAGATCAAAGCAGCACCTGTACCTATGCGGTAAAAATAAAAAATGCACAGTTAGCCGGTGCGGTTGCTGTAATAATGGTAAAAAATACCACAGGAGCACCATTTGCAATGACGGGTTCTGATAATACCATTACAATACCTGCTGTTATGGTAACTCAGGCTGATGGTCAGGCAATGCAGAGTGCAGCACAGGCTGGTGAAGCTTTAAGTGTATCCTTAAAACCAACAGTTCAACTTGATGGTGACCTGGACAATGGAATAATTGGTCATGAATATGCACATGGAATATCAAACAGACTTACGGGAGGCCCATCTATTTCATCCTGCTTAACTAATAAAGAACAAATGGGTGAAGGCTGGAGCGATTATTTTGCTTTAATGACTACTACAAACTGGCAAACTGCACAGTTAACCGATGGTACAAAATCACGACCTATGGGTACCTATGTTTTTGATGATAACATTACCGATGCTGGAATAAGAATACACCCTTACTCAACTAATACAACTATAAATCCATGGACATACGGTATGTTGGCTTCTGGTACTGGTGGCGAAACACATAACATTGGTGAAATTTGGGCAACTGTTTTATGGGACATGACCTGGGCCTTAATTCAAAAAAATGGTATTAATCCAGACCTATATAATGCTTCTGGAACGGGGGGAAATAGTGTTGCATTAAAATTAGTAACAGAAGGAATGAAGCTGCAGGCTTGCAGACCCGGTTTTGTTGATGGTAGAGATGGAATACTTAAAGCAGATACTTTACTTTATAATGGTCTTTATAGCTGTATAATCTGGAAGGCTTTTGCAGGCAGAGGTTTGGGTGTAAAAGCCAAGCAGGGAAGCTCAAATTTACATACAGATCAGACCTCTGATTTTACACTTCCTGATGCAATTTTGAAAAAAACAGTTGATAAGTCCATTGCAGATCAAAATCAGGAGATAACTTATACACTTAAGGTTTCCTGTAAGTGTACACCTATTAATAATTACAAAATTGTAGACACCATAGATACCAATCTTGTAGATTATGTGAGCGGTGGTACTTATGATGCAGCTTTGCGAACTGTTTCTTTTATAGTGCCTTCAATGACTGAAGGTCAAAGCCAAACTTTCAATTTTACGGTAAGAATAAAAGGTGGTACATATACTCCACCATCTACAGTACTATCAGAAACTGTTACCGCAACTACTTTACCTACTGCACTATTCTCTGCCACAGCTACAGGTTCTGGTGCATGGTCTATAAGTAATGCGCAAACAAGCAGTGGGCCTTACAGTTTTAAAGCAAATGATCCAAGTACAACTTCTCTGCAAACGCTTACTTCATCAGCTACCTATCCTGTTGTAGGTATATCAACTTTATCATTTAGCCATTATTATAATACTGAAGCGTTTTATGATGGTGGATATGTTGAGTTATCAACTAATGGTGGTATTACCTGGTTTGATGCAGGACCTTTTATGTATCAGAATGGTTATAACAGTCAGTTAGGTGTAGATAGCAAGCCTGGTTTTGTAGGTATGAGTAATCAGTTCATTGTTACAAAAATCAATCTTTCTTCATTCAAAGGGCGGTCAGTTAAAGTGCGATTCATCTTCTCTTCTGATGCAGGTGTAGGTGGCGATGGTTGGTATGTTGATGATATTACAATGACAAACGAAGCGGGTGTATTTAATGTAGGTAAATTGTTCAATGCTTCTAATCAATTGGTTAATAATTCAGATACTACAACCTTAATTACAAATCTTTTTCCACTTACATGGGGAAGTTTTACAGCACAAAAGGATGGGAAAGTTGCATTGTTGAAATGGACAACTTTGCAAGAACGTAATACCGCTCAATTCATAGTTGAACGTAGCCTTAATGGCACCACATTTGAAAGTATTGGAGCTGTAAAAGCAACAGGAAATAGTAATGCTGTTAAAAGTTATACGCTTACTGATGCTTTACCTGCAAAGGGAATAAATTACTATAGAATACGTCAGGTTGATAATGATGGAAAATATTCTTATTCAGAAATCAGGTCGCTTACATTTGAAAAGGCCAATTCAAATATTTCAATTACACCTAACCCTGCAAAAGATAAAATTGCAATTACATATCCTGGCAATAAAAAAACTTTACAGGCAATTATGTATAGTTCTAAAGGAGAAAAAGTTGGAGCATTTATTATCAATGGTGAATATTCTAAAATTAATCTACCTGTATATCCATCAGGAGTTTATTATATCACAATTATAGGAGAGGATGTGTCTACAACTCAAAAACTTATAATAGAGTAATTAAATAATTTTCACATTTTATAAGGCGTAGTTTTTTGCAACTACGCCTTTTTTTATTTGTATAAACATAACTTTACAATTATTTATTTTAATAAACAAAATCAGACAGGAAATGAAAAAGATGATTTTATCAGTTGTGTTTTTAGTCATATTATTTAATTTAAATGCACAAAATGTGGCTATTGGCGTTAAAGTTGGATCTAATCTTACAAAAATTACAGGTAAGGCTTTTCAAGAAGAATTTCAATTGGGATATAATGCTGGTGCTTTTGCAGAAATATCACTAAGTAATGATTTTGGAATTCAACCCGAGGTGCTTTTTAATCAGGTTAATACAAGGAAAGCTTCTGGTATTGATTCTGTTTTTAATGGCTGGCAACAAAATACCAGTGATATTCAGTTGAATTATCTTACTATCCCTATATTGTTCAGATATAATGTAAATAAGTTATTGAGTATTAATCTTGGTCCGCAATATGGCATATTGCTTAACAAAAATGAATCTCTATGGTCTAATGGAAAAGAGGCAGTAAAGAGCGGTGAGTTCAGTATGATTGGAGGGTTGACAGTTAACATTAAAAAGATAAGAGTATTTGGTCGTTATATTATTGGGCTAAGCAGCATTAATGATTTGCAAAATTCAGATAGCTGGAAAAGTCAACAAATACAAATGGGATTAGGGTTTAAATTCTAATTATAGAAAACCAGGTAGATTGTGACTTTGGACTTTACTTTTTATGTCAGTTTGTTATTTTTACAACTACTTATTCAAAATGGCATTAAAGTTGACCTTTTAGCCATTCATATTTCAATCAAGAAATATCTTGAAGAGGTGACATATTGTCTCACCAAATTTATACTATGTTTCAAAACAATAATTTCTTAGGGCCTGAAGATGATAATGATTTTATTCCTATTATTCCAATAAATGAAAATGAGAATGAAGCCGATAAGATTACAGAAGTTCCCAACGACTTACCGGTATTGCCTCTTAGGAATACGGTTTTATTTCCAGGAGTTGTATTGCCAATTACTGTTGGTAGAGATAAAAGTATTAAAGCAGTAAATGACTCTTATAAATCCAATAAACTTATTGGTGTGCTTGCCCAAACTGACAGCACTATAGAAGATCCTGAAGTAAAAGATTTATGTAGTATAGGTACAATAGCCAAAATAGTGAAGCTGATTAAAATGCCTGATGGTGGCACAACTATTATCATTCAAGGTAAAAAGCGTTTTAGTCTAGATCGGATTACAACAGAAGATCCTTATTTCAAAGCAAACGTTACCTTAATTGATGATGACATAATACCACAGGACGAGGATTTCTCGGCTTACGTTAGCAATATTAAAGACCTGGCCGGACAGATAATTTCTATGTCGCCCAATATGCCAACAGAGGCGTCTATCATATTGCGCAATATAGAAAATCCATCATTTCTCATCAACTTTGTTAGTAGTAATCTCAACAGCGATTTAAATGAAAAGCAAAGATTGCTTGAGATTAACGACATTAAATTAAGAGCCGAAGAATTGATGCAGATTTTGCAAAAAGAACTTCAGTTTGCAGAGCTTAAAAATAAGGTTACCAACAAAACCCGAACAGAATTAGATAAACAACAGCGGGAATACTTTCTACAGCAACAATTAAAGAGCATAAAGGAGGAGTTAGGAGGAGACCTTAATGACCGTGAATTGGCAGAAATGAAGAAAAAAGGCGAAACTAAAAAGTGGCCTGAAGCTGCAAAAGCACTCTTCAAATCAAGCATTGCTAAGCTGGAAAGAATGCACCCCAGCACACCAGATTTTTCTGTAGTGTACAATCATATTGACCTATTGTTAGATTTGCCCTGGGAAGAATATACTGAAGACAGTTATGACCTCAAGAAAGCAAAGGAAGTGCTTGACCATGACCACTATGGTATGAAGAAAATTAAAGAAAGAATCCTTGAATATCTCGCTGTATTAAAATTGAAAGGTGATATGAAGAGCCCGATTCTTTGTTTTATAGGACCTCCGGGTATTGGGAAAACATCTTTGGGGCGTAGCATAGCTAATGCAATTAGTCGTAAATATGTAAGATTAAGTCTAGGTGGATTACATGATGAAAGTGAATTACGAGGCCACCGCAAGACATACATTGGTGCTATGCCGGGTAGAATTATTCAAAGTATCAGAAAGGTAAAAAGCAGCAATCCTGTAATAATATTGGATGAAATAGATAAAGTTGGTAGCGACCATCGTGGAGACCCTAGTAGTGCATTGCTGGAAATACTTGACCCAGAACAAAATCATACTTTTTACGATAACTATCTCGAACTTGAATATGATCTAAGTAAAGTATTGTTTATTGCTACAGCCAACAACATTAATCAGATACAACCTGCACTTAGAGACAGGCTTGAGATTATTGACCTTAGTGGTTATGCTATTGAAGAAAAAGTAGAAATTGCCAAACGCCACCTGATACCTAAACAATTTGAAGCACATGGACTAAAGAACGGTTGCTTTAAAATAGGGGATAAGGTGCTGGAAAAAATAATAGAAACATATACCCGTGAAAGTGGTGTTAGGGAGCTAGACAGGCAATTAGCATCTATAATGCGTTATACTGCCAAAGAAATGGCCATGAACGGAAAGATAAAACCAATTCTTACGTTACAGGACGTAGAAACAATACTTGGTTTTCCTAAATACAATAATGAGATTTATAAAAGCATCAACATGCCGGGTGTTGCGGTCGGACTTGCATGGACCTATGTTGGTGGCGACATTCTTTTCATAGAAACAATTTTAGGGGATGGGAAAGCTGAATTAAAGCTTACAGGCAATCTTGGAAATGTAATGAAAGAGAGTGCATCTACAGCGCTTAGTTACTTACAGGCTAATGCAAAAAAATTCAACATAGACCCGGAATTATTTCAGAAGAAAAATATACACATACATGTACCTGAAGGAGCTGTACCAAAAGACGGTCCGAGTGCAGGTATTACAATGTTTACATCTTTAGCAAGCGCATTTTCTGGCAGAAAGGTAAAGCCCTTTCTTGCAATGACCGGTGAAATTACCCTTAGAGGACAAGTGTTACCCGTTGGCGGAATAAAAGAAAAAGTTTTGGCCGCAAAGCGTTCTGGAATTAAGGAGATAATTTTATGTGCTCAAAATGAAAAAGATATCTCTGAAATTGACGGAGAGTTTATTAAGGGGTTGAATTTTCATTATGTAAAAAATATGCAGCAGGTTTTGGATTTGGCTTTAGTATAATGTAAGCTGACTCAATAACTTCATTGAATAGAGGCGAAAAAATATTGCGCCTCTATTTATTTATAGGGTTTACAACCATATAAAATCAGCACTTTTTGGTAATTGGTCAAATGTTGTACTTACCAGTTTTTCCGGTATAGTTAGTTTTCTACGGTTGGTATCTATCCAGGCGCCATCTACAGTTATAATTGCAGCTACTGTTTCGCTGTTAATAAGTATTTCATGTTGCATAGTCCACCTGCTAAAGGTTGGGGAACATTGCTTCATAAAAAGATTAATAGTTACTCTATCACCAAAATTAATCTCACGTTTAAACAAACATTCTTCTCTGAATAAAATAGGACCAATATTATGCTCGTTAAGTACTTTTGCAGAAAGGCCATAGTCAGTTAAAAAACTCATCCGCACATAAGCCCCCATGTCATAATAAACTGAATGTCTTACATGGAAATTAGGATCAAGATCGCTCCATCTTATTTCTACCGGTTTTATATAATTGCCTGTCATGTTATGTATTTAGTGCTATCTATTATAATTTTTTACCGGCCACATTTCCTTTCATTTCTTCTATCTGTTCCTTTGTTCCCAATACAATTACTTTCATTCCCTTTTCAATTATTGTTGTTTCATCGGGATTAATTACAAACTTGCCTTCTTCGTTTTTAATACCAAGACAATTAACACCCGTTTTGCGCCAAAGCATAATTTCAGATAATGATTTTCCTTTTAGTTCGTTGGGCATTGACTCATAAGAAACTGCTTCCAAATGAATAGACTCTCCTTCTTCACCCGATAGATAATCTATGAATTCAATAACATCGGGCTTGGTTACTAGGGTGGCCATATGTGTACCACCTATTTTGTCTGGTAGAATAACATTGTCTGCACCGGCTTTTTTAAGTTTGGCAACAGAACCGGCATTGCTTGCACGGCTAATGATTCGAATTTTATCATTTAATGAACATGCAGTTAATACAATAAAAACATTATCAGCATCTTCGGGTAAGGCAGTAATCAATGCTTTAGCTTTATTGATTCCAGCACGTATCAGTGTTTCATCAAGCGTAGCATCGCCTTTTATATATAGTATTTTTTTGGCGTCAAATTCATTTTCTGCTATACGCTTTTCATCTTTTTCAATAATTACAAAATGAACCTTATGTTGGGTTAGTGTTTCTGTAGCCTGTCTGCCATTGCGACCATAACCGCATACAATTACATGGTTTTCTAGTTTGTTTATTTCACTCATAATACGCCGGTTTTTAAAATACAAATTTATTTCGCCATCTATTACATACCTTGTAATCATAGTAATTGCAAATGCTGTGGTTGTTAAACTACCTGCAATTAAGAACATATTGAAAATGCGACCGCTATCGTCTAATGTTCGTGTTTCTCCATAACCAATAGTGCTAACTGTTATGATGGTCATGTAAAGGGCATCAAGAAAGCTAAAATCTTCCAACAACATAAAACCAGCTGTTCCGGTAACGATTACCAGCAGCACAAGTAACATAGGAAAAATAAACCTTTTTAAATTCACAGGTCAGTTTTACTGCAAATTAGGGATTTATGAGATTGGGTAAGTATTAATGGATAGTAGATGGTTTATAGTGAGTATAAAATTTAGAGTTTTGTACTGATAGGATCATATTTACTACAAAAGAAGAGGCTGTCTCAAAAGCTGAGGCAGCCTCTTTTTATTGGTGTATAGCCTTCTATAGTTCAGGTGATATTTTGTTTATTGTTTTTTGGGGATGCTATCTTGTATTATTATTTTTTCGTTTATATTATTCTTTTGGCAATG
>JANPGE010000306.1:0-16478 GCA_031423805.1 Segetibacter sp.
GGTTACCTCTATGCACTCGTCTTGCTGTATGTATTCCATACATTCTTCCAAAGTCATCAGTGTTTTTGGCGCAATGCGGGAAGCATCATCACTACCGCTTGCACGGTGGTTGGTTAGCTTTTTAGGTTCTGTAGCATTTACTACCAAATCACCCGGCTTTATGTGCTCGGCTATTATTTGTCCTGTATAAACTTCTTCACCCGGCTCTACGAAGAATGTGCCACGGTCTTGTAGTTTATCAATTGAATATCCTGTTGTTTTCTCCTGATTTTTAGAAATCAAAACACCATTATTTCTACCCGGTATAGTTCCTTTCCAAGGTTTGTATTCGTGAAAGCGATGTGCCATTACAGCCTCACCTTGTGTGTTGGTAAGCATTTGCGAACGCAACCCAATCAAACCTCTTGATGGGATGTCAAACTCAAGATGTTGCATTTCTCCCTTGCTTTCCATAACAAGCATTTCTCCTTTGCGTTGTGTTACAAGGTCTATTACTTTACCACTCAATTCCTGTGGTACATCTACCACCAAAACCTCAAATGGTTCGTGCTTTTTACCATCAATATTTTTTACCAAAACCTGTGGGTTACCAACAGTAAGTTCATATCCTTCGCGGCGCATGGTTTCTACCAATATACCAAGGTGAAGGATACCGCGACCAAATACCAAAAAGCTATCTCCACTGTCAGTATCTTCTACACGTAGCGCAAGGTTCTTTTCAGTTTCTTTCATCAACCTGTCTCTAAGGTGACGGCTTGTTACAAACTTGCCATCTTTACCAAAGAAAGGAGAGTTGTTGATGCTGAACATCATACTCATGGTTGGTTCATCAACGCTTATAACAGGCAATCCTTCAGGATTTTCTGCATCAGCAATTGTATCGCCAATGCTGAAGTCTTCTAAACCTACTACTGCACAAATATCACCTGCCAATACTTCGGTTACTTTTCTTTTGCCGAGTGATTCAAAAATATAAAGTTCTTTTACTTTTGATCTTTTGTTGCCATCAGCAGTTACCAGTGTAAATTGTTGACCTTCTTTAATTCCTCCACGGTTAACCTTACCTATAGCGACACGACCCAGAAAAGTAGAATAATCTAAGGAAGTGATTTGCAATTGAAGGTTTCCTTCAGGCACTTTTGGTTCAGGTACATATTTTAAAATACCATCTAACAATGGGGTAATATCTTCACACTGTTCATTTTTATCATTGAACCAACCATTTTTACCAGAACCGTAAAAGGTTGGGAAATCCAGTTGTTCTTCTGTAGCATCCAGGTTGAAAAACAATTCAAATACTGCATCATGTACTTCGTCAGGACGGCAGTTTGGTTTGTCAACTTTGTTTATAATAACAATTGGTTTCAGGTTTAACTGAAGTGCTTTTTGCAATACAAAACGTGTTTGCGGCATTGGTCCTTCAAAAGCATCTACCAACAGACAAACACCATCAGCCATTTTCAACACACGTTCCACTTCACCACCAAAGTCGGCGTGACCCGGGGTATCAATTACATTTATTTTTACATCTTTATATACAACTGATGCGTTTTTACTAAATATGGTGATGCCACGTTCCCTTTCAAGATCGTTACTATCCATAATAAGGTCGCCTGTCTCCTGATTTGCTCTAAACACATTGGTCTGATGCAAAATCCTGTCAACTAAAGTTGTTTTTCCGTGGTCAACGTGAGCAATAATTGCTATGTTCCTGATATTCATAAAAGCCTTTTTCTTCTGCTAAAGCAGATATGTTTTATTAAATGATAAAATCTGGCAATCAATTTTGGGGTGCAAAGGTAAGCTTTTGCATCCGGTTTTTTGGGTTCATTATGTTATGTTAACCTTAATGATACTTTTTTCAAGTTTCATCATATATCAAAATCATGCCTTTTCAAGATGTTCTTTGCGTGGCACAAAAATTTTGTTATCTATAAAAACAAATAATTATGGATACTCAAAAAAAAGATAACGACAAAGCCGGCCTTGATAGTACACAAAGTAAAGGAATGGTGCCAAATGTAGGAACAGGTCCTGCCACGTCTATACCCGATGGTGGTGAAGAAGGCGAAGCAAAACAGCCTAAAGAAAACACCGGTAATATGACAGATATGGGCGGTGCTACGGGTGGTATCCCAAAATCTGAAACGGAAGGGGTTGATAATGAGGCCGGTAAGGAGGGGGCTTAGCGTTGGAGGTTTTTTGTTTATGCAGTGCTGTAGTAAACTGGATATACTTTTTAAATAACTTTGATTGAATAAACTAATTATTTATGCAATCAAAAGCTATAACTGTTGAAGATTATTTAAAGGAGTTACCGGAAGATAGAATAGGAGTCATAAAAAAATTACGACAGGCAGTAAAGAAGAATTTACCAAAAGGATTTGAAGAAGGAATGGGTTATGGAATGATTGGTTATTGGGTTCCCCATTCAATATATCCTAATGGTTATCATTGTGATCCAAAACTTCCCCTTCCGTTTATGAATATTGCTTCGCAAAAGAATTTCATAGCAGTATATTATATGGGTTGGGGTGCAAAACCCGATTTATTACAATGGTTTACTGATGCCCATGCCAAAATATCAACAAAAAAGCTGGATATGGGGAAAGCCTGTATCAGGTATAAAAAGCCGGAAGATATTCCAATAGAATTAATTGGTGAATTGGCTTCTAAAGTGAATGTAAAAGAATGGATCGACTACTATGAAAAGAATATAAAATCTGCAAAATAAAATAACCCAAACTGCGCCTTCTTTGAAGCAGTTTGGGTTATATTTTACATTCTTTCTTTGTAATTATTGAGGCTTATTGTTAGTAGAATCAATTACTGGCGTAGCATGAATCACACTTAAAATAGTACTGCGCATACTTTCCAGTTCTAATAATCTTTTTTGTTTTGATTTTATCTTTTCGTTCAGGCTTACAATCTTATCTTCCATATCCTTAACATCATCATCTGCAGATTTTGCAGCATAACCATCTTTCAAAGCCCTTGATGCTTTTTTGTCTGCTTCTTTTAATTCATCCAGGATTGCATTGGAAGCTTTGACCGCTTGCTTGCTACTTTCTTCTGCTGAAACTTTAGAAGTATTATGTGCACTTACAGCTTTAGCTTTTAGAACAGGCAATTCATTTTGAGCTATTTCCAGCTTTGCTTTTAAAGTAACAATGTCATTAGTAACACTTAGGTTTTCTTTATTTAGCTTAACCGTATCAGCAAGTGTTTTATAAGTTTTCTGCGAAAATGCACTTAGCGAAATTGTAAAAAGGGTAATTAGTAAAATTGATTTTCTCATTTGAAAAATTTTATAGAGGTGGGTTAAATTTCATGCCAAAAATATATGAAGGATAGGGTAATTGAAAATAATATTGTAATTGATAAGTAAAAGAAAGATTTTATTTTATAAAAAATGTATAAGTACATCGAGCCTTTTTTAAACCATTCAATATTATTTTAGTTTTCTTATTATCCACTATTTTCGCAGCCCAAAAACGATTTGTCATGCCCCAAAGTATCATTGCAGGTATTGGAATGTATGTACCAGAAAACATATATACCAATGACCACTTAACCCAATATATGGATACAAGTGACGAATGGATACAGGAACGAACGGGGATAAAAGAAAGGCGCTACGCTCAAAGGTTGGGGGAAACAACCACAACCATGGGTATTGAAGCTGCAAAAATAGCTTTGGAACGAGCTGGAATTACTGCACAGGATGTAGATTTTATAATTTTTGCCACCATTAGCCCTGATTATTACTTTCCCGGTTGCGGTGTTTTGGTGCAGCGGGAAATGAAAATGAAAGAAATAGGAGCGCTTGATATCAGAAACCAATGCAGTGGGTTTATTTATGCACTAAGTATTGCTGATCAATTCATTAAAACCGGTATGTATAAAAACATATTGGTGATTGGCAGCGAAAAGCATTCATTCGGACTTGATTTTAGCACACGTGGCAGAAATATAAGTGTAATTTTTGGAGATGGTGCGGGTGCAGTTTTGTTGCAGGCAACTGAAGACGGTGAAAGAGGAATTTTGAGCACACATCTGCACAGCAATGGCGAAAATGCTGAAGTTTTGGCAATGTATAACCCAGGCACACATGGTAATCATTGGGGCAATTTTGCAAAGTTTGAGGATGCAGAAATGGGTAATACTTTTATGAGTCATGCTATGATTGACGAAGCCATGAACTACCCCAATATGGATGGTCAGGCCGTATTTAAAAAGGCGGTAGAAAAATTTCCTGAAGTAATAAAAGAAGCTTTAGATAAAAATAATTTAACCACTTCTGATATTGATATGTTAATCCCACATCAGGCAAATTTGCGCATTTCGCAAATGATTCAAAAGTTGCTTAGGCTTCCAACAGAAAAAGTTTTTAATAATATAGAAAAATACGGCAATACAACGGCTGCCAGTATACCTATAGCATTGTGTGAGGCGTGGCAGGATGGCAAAATAAAAAAAGGAGACTTAGTTTGCCTGGCAGCATTTGGCAGCGGTTTTACATGGGGTAGTGCGTTAATACGGTGGTAATATTATTGCAGATAATACAATTGTCACGGTAAGTAACAAACTTTACTAAAACAGGGCTACAGAATATACAGCAATTATGGAAAGAAAAATATTTTACTTAATAAATCCAATAGCAGGCACAGGAAAAAAGGATACTATAGAAAACCTGATAAGAAAAAGAACAACAGAACATAATATTCTCTTTGACATACTACATACAAATGCTGAAGGCGATTATGAATACCTAAAGCCAAGAATAGAAAAGGAAAAAGTAACAGATATTGTAATGGTTGGTGGAGATGGTACGGTCAACAACATTGTATCTGCACTTTCAGATACAGGTGTAAACTTTGGTATCATACCTATGGGAAGTGGAAACGGTCTGGCTTTTTGCGCTGGCATTTCCAAAAATCCCAAAAAAGCAATGGACATTATTTTTCTTGGGCAAAGTGGCTATGTTGATGCTTTTAAAATTAATGACAGGTTTAGCTGTATGCTTAGCGGTCTTGGGTTTGATGCGCAGGTTGCCCATGATTTTTCTACAGGTAATAGCAGGGGTTTATTAGCTTATTCGCAGCAAAGTCTTATTCAGTATTTCAAAGCACATCCATATCAGTTTCAGGTGGTAATTGATGGGTTTTCATTTTTTACGGATGCATTTTTCATTAGTGTAGCCAATAGCAACCAATTTGGAAATCATTTTACAATTGCTCCCAAAGCAAGATTGAACGATGGTTTGCTGGATATCGTGATTGCTCAAAAGATGAATAAAGCCAAATTGCCGTTTGCTATTTTGCAGCAGATAAGGGGAAATAATAAATTGCAGCAGTTAGTTGAAGATATGTCTAAGAAAGACATCCTTTATTTTCAAACGGCTTCTTTGATAATTAAAAATCTGAAAAATGCTCCGTTGCATATAGATGGTGAACCCGCAATTACGGCCGAAGAGTTTAAAATAGAAATCATCAAAAACTGTTTTAAACTCCTGCAACCCATGGGTATTAAAAAATAGTGCAACTATATTTTTCTTTTTGAGGAAAGGAATGCTACTGTTATCAAACTCAACAATAAAAGCATACCGGTCAGTTGATGAAGTTGCGCCATCCATTCAAACAATCCAAATTTTCCTGCGGTTGCTTTTGGGCTGGTAATTACTGTAAGTATTCCTAAAAGAATTTGTGCAATTACAACAACTAGCGTAAAGTTTTTTGCTTTATTAAAAAGGGTTGATGAGATTTGTTGTTTTGATTTCCACCACCAATAAAATACTGCAATACCAATAGTATATGCCATTGTTCTGTGGATGAAATGGATAATTAGTTTATCGTATAAAACGTTATTCCAGAAACCATTTTTTCCTGTGGGAGGTATGATATATCCATTAATAGTTGGCCATGTTGGTGCAGCAGCAGCGGCTTTTAGCCCTGCCATAAATGCTCCATAAATAAGTTGAAATGAAACTAGAATAATCAAAACAATTGCACCCCTATACAATGATTTGTCAGCAATTATTTGTGAGGGAGATACAGTAAGTTTTAAACCAAAAATCAACGCATAGCTAATCAGTAACATTGCTGCCATAAAGTGAACAGCAAGTCTTATGTGATTCACATAAACATCGCTATCGTTCAGTCCGCTTTTTACCATTATCCACCCAAGGGCACCCTGCATAGCTCCCAATAAAAAGAGAATAACAAGCGGGGCAACCATCCATTCTTTGAAATATTTTTTTACTAAAAAAAATATAAATGGAATAAGGAAAACGACACCAATCAACCGGGCCCAAAGTCGGTGAAACCATTCCCAAAAGAAAATGAATTTAAAATCTGAAAGAGAAAAATGCTGATTTATGTATTTGAACTGTGCAATTTGTTGATACTTGATAAAAGTATCTTCCCACACTTTTTCACTAAGTGGAGGCAATGCACCCATAATTGGCTTCCATTCTGTAATAGATAATCCGGAACCCGTAAGCCGTGTAATGCCTCCCAGCAATACCTGTACTATTAACATTCCCACCCCTACAAAAATCCATTTTGCTACTATGGATGTTGACCTGTCTTGCTGCATATGATTGTATCAGTAATTGAATACATTTAGTCAGCAAAAATAACAGTTAAAGAGGGTTTTTGTTTTCGATAAATAAACTATTGTTTTTGAACTTTGAAAGTTTGTGTTGCATCGCCATCAACCACATGAATAAGATAGGCACCAGCAGCCCATTTATTGGTACTAATATTTATTGTTCCTGCAAATTTTTGCTGGTAAATCTGTTGACCATACCCGTTTAATATTTTTACCTCTACAGATCTGCCTTCGGCATTATTAGAATTAATAAATAAAACATCTCTCATAGGGTTAGGATACACTTTCACAAGTCCATCATTCTTCAATTCCACTACTTTTATTTTAGAATAGCTGAACTTACCATCTTTGTCAACCATCTTTAGTCTGTAATAGTTTTTGCCTTTTACAGGATTGTTATGTGTAAAGGCATATTCATTCCTGTTTTCAGCAATTACAGTACCTGCTTTTTTAAATTGAACCCCATTTGTTCCATGCTCAATTTCATAAAAAGAAAGATTGGACTCGTTTGATACTTTCCAATGTGTATTCACTTTATTAACATCTAAAGCAGCATTAAAATCGAGTAAACTCAATGGTAGTGTTGTACCATTCTTGATATAAACATACTTGTACAAGTAGTTGTTAAAGCTGTATTGTTCAGGTTGCATTTGGTCAGGATTAACATACATAAACACGTTATACCAACCACTTGATAATGTGCTGACATCTATATCTTCGTCTATATGCATTGTATCACCTGCAGCTAAGGCACGCAGTGTTGATAGTGGGTAAGTTATATAACCACCTGCACTGTCATACAATACAACCTTAAGCTTAAGGATATCGAAATTATATTCAGAAACATTTTTGAAACCTACTCCTAAATGAAGCATGCCGGGTAACTGACCAGGTAATGGTGAAGCTGAATTTATACTATCTACAATACTTAAGTAAATGTTGGGTGCTATAGCCCCTTCAGCTACGGGTGTGTAACTAATGTTCCAGTTAGTCAATTGATAAGGTGTAGCAGTAGTACTATCTGTGTTTAGCATTTGCAATTTTAATCTTGGAAATTGATTCACATCAATAGATGAAATGCTAAAACTATGTTGTGTGTCATCAAGGGTATATAATACACTATCAGGCAAACCATTTCTAACAGCTACTATGTTTACAAGCGGATGATCATTTCCTGGTTCAATACTATAACCACTCCAGTTTACAGTACTCCATTGTGTAGCAGGACCAAATACCGGTGATTCTATTGTACCTTGTACGTTAGGTGTAAGGCAGTTTACTGTAGTACTTATGCGATCGTATAAACCGGTACTAAAGTTATATGTAGGTGAAAATGAACTATCCCCTTTTCTATAAACAAAAATCCATGTACGGGGATAATAAAACGAATCTATACCGGCAAATCCTGCATCTTTCATTCTGTGGTATAAGGAGTTGTTATGTCCATACAAACTGGTGTCAGCAGCCCAGTTTGCTGCATATACGCCATAAGGATAGTCCATAATAATTCTTGCTGTTACATATGCACCTTTAGGAATTGCATCTAGGAAATTCATTGCATTTTTTCTGGATGCCGCTGTTTTGTAAGAATACTCAAAATTGTATTCTCGTCCGGCTGCACAGCTTGCTGCAGCTCCAAATGGTTGAGTTGTATTTGCCCATGGTTTAAAGGTCAAGGAATCAAACACGTTGAAAATTACAGAGGCACCAACACAGGCACTATAAATAGTACTTGTTCCATCAATTGAAATACTGAAATGCTCGTCTTCTGTTCCACTGGTTGGATAAATAGAATTTACAATAAATAAATTATGAACCTTTTTGGTATAGTTATAATTTCCGGTAAGGCTATCCTGCGATATTCTGTCAAGCTTAGTCTGAAGGTTCTGGTAAAGGTGGCCTTGTTGAAAACCCGGGCTACTATTCATTTTATATACAAATGAAAAATCTCTCCAGTTTGGCAGTCCTGTAGTAACAGGGGCAACACGCCAATAATAAGTTATGTTATCCTGATAAGTGATTGCAGGATCAAACTCAAGTACCCCGCCTACCGAAGTAATATTTTTGGTGATTTTGAAAGCAGAGTTAAATTCATTTGTAGTATCCATTTCCATTAAATAAGAACGAGAATCATTTAACGGGTTAACAGTAGATGCATATAACTTAGCATTTGCCTGATTGATAATTGCATATTTATAAGGATAAATAGGCCTTACCTCATCTTCTGAAATTACAACATCAATTGTAGCTACATTATTAGTATCAGTTATTTCATCTACCTGTGTATTATAGTCAACAGAGGCTGTAATTTTATTAATTCCTTTATCTCTGTTAGCAACTATAGGTATATTAACCTCAACGGAATCTAAGTAGTATAGGGTTGGAAATGTTTTGGTAAGTATTGTAAATAACTGACCGTCAGGTGTTTCTCTTGTTATTTTTAGTGTAGCTGCTTCATTTGTTGCTTTACCAATATTATACACTTTAACTTTAACTGAAAAAGTACTGTCTGCTACTGATACAAACGATGGATTAACGGTAATGGAAGATTTTTCAATTACAAAATCCGGTGATGGAGTGTAATTGAGATAAACAGCCGGATCTCCGTGAAGGGCATATTGTTCGGCATGAACACGACTAAAATAGTCATTAGGAGCTGTGGAAGCTAATGAAGAACGGATTGCTTCCTGAACAATAGAACCAATTGTTTGATTGTAACGGCTTCTACCCAAGGCTTTGTAAAAATCTTTAGTATAAATATCAAGGTAATTGATAACGCCATAGTGTGTGCTTGCTATATAGTCAATGGCACCACGTTCTGGGCTTAATATGAATTTTTCAGAAATTGTTGTTGTTCCGTTTACCCTGTTTGTTTCAAACAAAAAGTGGTTGCCGGCACTACATCCGTTTGCTATAAAAATTGGATACTTATACTGATTGTTATAATTGGCCGGATCACCAAGATTAAAGTCAAGGCTTGTATTTGAAGAGTGTCCAAAATATGTTATGAGCGAAGAGCCGCTTTCATAAATACTCTTAAAAGAGTTTATGGCAGCAGGATAGCCTGCGGGGTCTGCAGTTTTGCTAAAGTCTGTTACATTGGCACCATAGGATGTATCTGAAATAGTATTTTTATAACCTTGCAAATATCCATCTATCTGATTGCCTAAGGTAATATCATTGGCACCTGCAATCTGAAGTACATTCTTCAACCATCCTTTTGCCTCAATAGTATGAATAGGAGATTGTTGTATAGAATCGTGTTGTTTTACTTTTAATAAATATACACCAACTTCATCTGCATTTATTGCGCTTAGCCGGCCGATAGGGGTAGCAGGGGTTGCAGTCAGGTTGTTAGAAGCAAGTAAATTGTCTGAAGCGGGATTGCCCCATGTAGGAACTAAATTTAGCCTTTCTGCAAGTGCATTAGACTCGTTTGCCCTGTATTCATTATAAATAACACCTTTTCCAATTAGAAAAACATATTTTGGAGAATCTACAAAATTGGTACGGGCAAATTTTAGGAATGTTTTTATTGAAAGTGGATGTTTCTTTATTCCCCATGCAAATTGATCTGTTAACTCATTAATGTCAATTACTTTGGCATTATATGACCCACCTTGGGTTGATGATCTGTACTGACGGTATTGTTCTACATAGTTTTTGTTGCCGGTGCCATAAATTAACGGATTACTGATAATGAGGTAATTGCCTTGATTGGCGGGGTCACTAAAATTTACAAAATTTCGGCTTTCAATAGAATTAATCGGCTTGTAGTAAGTACCCGTTTGTGTTGCTAAAAAAAGATTGTATGTATTTGCAGAAGCATCCAATACAACTTTAACCGTATCAGGACTTGAAATATCTGTAGTGTATCTTTTTTGATTTTCTATATCATACAAAACAGGGGCTACACCACCGTGATTAAAGTTTGTAATGGTTAGAAACCTGCCTGTGGCTGATGAATCAACTGTAAATGCAAATACATTTTTCCCATCCATATTAAACATTCTTGGATAGGTAAGTTCAATAGTAGAGACCCGCATTTCATCACAAAGAGATGGACTTTGATTGACTATCGAAAACACAGCAGTACCACTGCTTGCTTTTATTACATCTACATAATCTTCTGTTCTGGCATAGTTGATGTAATCCATTTGGTAGGTGTTAATACTATCACCATTGAAGACTACTTTAAAAGTGCGGCTGTTTTGCATATCTCCTACTGCATTTACCCGTAAAATCATTTGTGGGCCGGCAAGGTATGGATAGAGTCTTACAAATGTTTGTGGCAAAGAGGTAGCACCACAACCGCCGCCAACAGGTCTCACCGCACGGCTTACCCAACCCTCTCCGCGGTCGTAGGATGAGGAATATAAGTTTTCGCCTATACTTGCAGAAAAACCATTGGATATATTTTTGAAATACCTGCCAAAGGTGTACATGAAGTACGGGGTTGAGGGTAGGGTATTAGTGGATACATCATTACTTACATTTTGATACCGCTTATTGATACCTGAAGTATTAATGGTAAGAAAGTAAGATGCGGTATCTGTTTGAAGGCTCCACTTATCACAAAGTTGAAAATCTTTATTGCGATACATTTCATTATCCAGTTTGCCATCATTAATTTTTCCTATGAATTCTATATAATCATTAGTGCCAAAGGAACCTGTAGGTACCGAAGTAAAAATAGTAACCTCCTGGCCATCTCTCCATAACTGAAAATGCTCTGCTGCATTAGATGCTAAACCCGCAGAAGCCAACGTAGCGTAGGGAATTCTAACTATGCCTGTTCTTATAGGTGCGCCTGCAGTATCTAGTCCAAAGCCCATTACCTTCATTTTGTAATAGGTTTTGCTATAATCAATCCACTCATTGTGAAAAGTTGTTTGAGCAAATCCAATAGGGGAAAGCAAAAGAAATATCAGTAGTCCAGGTAATCTTTTTGTCATAAAATGTCTTTACTAAGCAACTTATGTAACGTAATTGGATTCAATTTATTGTTCAAATTCACTGTCGTACCTAAGACTAAATACGTTTTCTTTTAAGAAATATATTCTAGAGTGTAAATTTACTCATAACCATCAACCTGATCCACAAATATTTATGGTAATTGTATGTCTGAAATGTTGTTAATTAAATTAACATTAATTAATAATTCCATAATTAAAAGATGCCAGATTTAAGGCTACACCCAAACTAGTAAGGGTCTAAAATAAGTCTAAGTGTTTTTCAAATTTATATTCAGATATAAACAATATAGTTAAAGGAGAAACCCGCTATTTTTGTTAAAAGTATTTTTGGCTTATGAACTTAATAGAAGAACTAAATTGGCGCGGAATGGTGCAGGATATAATGCCCGGCACAGAAGAGCAGCTTCAAACAGAAATGACAACTGCATACATAGGTTTTGATCCTACTGCGGATAGTTTGCATATTGGTAGTTTGGTGCCAATACTATTATTGGTTCATCTGCAAAAGGCTGGTCATAAACCAATTGCATTAGTAGGAGGGGCTACAGGTATGGTAGGGGATCCCAGTGGTAAAAGTGAAGAAAGAAACCTGCTTAGCGAAGACGTACTAAACAAAAACGTCGCAGGTGTTAAAAAGCAATTGGAACAATACCTTGATTTTGATACGGCTAAACCCAATGCAGCCGAAATGGCCAATAACTATGATTGGTTTCGCAATTTTACTTTTCTTGATTTTATTCGGGATGTAGGTAAGCACATATCAGTTAACTACATGATGGCCAAAGACAGCGTAAAGAAAAGATTGGAGGGTGATAGTGGAATGAGTTTTACCGAATTTACTTATCAATTGGTGCAGGGATATGACTTTTACTATTTGCATAAAAACAAAAATTGTAAACTGCAAATGGGGGGCAGTGACCAATGGGGTAACATTGTTACAGGTACTGAACTAATACGCCGCAAAGGTGGCGGAGAAGCATTTGCCTTCACTTGTCCACTAATTACCAAAGCAGATGGAAGCAAGTTTGGAAAAAGTGAAAAGGGTAACGTGTGGCTTGATCCTGAAAAGACATCACCGTATGAATTTTATCAGTTTTGGCTCAATGCAAGCGATGAAGATGCGTTAAGGAATATTAAGATTTTTACTTTTTTGCGGCTGGATGAAATTAATGCCATAATTCAAAATCATTCCGGAAATGAAAATAAAAGGCTTTTGCAAAAAAGGCTGGCTGAAGAAGTCACTCTATTTGTACATGGTAATGAACATCTGCAAAGAGCCATTAAAGCAACTGAACTTTTATTTAGCAAGGATACCATGCAGATTATTAACCAAATGTCTGCAGTGGAATTAGATGAAATTTTGAAAGGTGTACCGGCTGTAGAAGTAACCAAGAGTCATTTTGAATCTAATGTAGATTTAATAAGTTTTCTTTCAGATACAACAATTTTTTCTAGCAAGGGTGAGGCAAGAAAAATGGTGCTAAGTGGTGGGGTAAGTTTAAATAAACAAAAAGCAACCGATATAGCTTCAAAAGTAGATTTACCTTTATTTATTAATGGAAAATATCTTTTTGTACAAAAAGGGAAAACTAACTATTATCTGGTAAAAGTAATTTGAACATCTACTTAACCTCTATTTCAAACATTTTTTCGTTTTCTAAGAAACCTGTTAAAATATCTCCTACAACACACTCACCCACTCCAGCAGGAGTACCGGTAAAAATGAGATCACCTATATTTAGAGAGAAATAATTTGAAATATGCGATAAAATTTCATCAAATTGAAAAATCATATCAGAAGAAACGCCAGTCTGTACAGTTTCTCCATTTTTTTGTAATGAAAAATGAATAGGGTTTCTTAGTGAATCTATTGATATATCTTTCCATGTACCAACAACCGCCGAGTTATCCCATGCTTTTGCCTTTTCCCAAGGCAAACCTTTGGCCTTCAATTCTGCCTGAATATCTCTGGCAGTAAAATCAATACCTACTGACAGACCATTATAATATTTAGAAGCATGTCTTTCGTTAACATACTTGCCATTTTTACATATTCGCAATACCAACTCTACCTCATAATGCAGTTCATTGCAAAACTCCGGGTAATAAAATGGTGTATGAGATTGTAATAATGCATTTTTGGGCTTCATAAAAATAATAGGCTCATCAGGTATTGCATTCCCTAATTCCCTGGCATGTTCGCTGTAATTTCGCCCTACACAAAAGATTTTCATAGATCGATTTTAATTAAAATATAAACCTGATAGTCTCAAATTCTGATAGATCAATTATAGAAATAATGATGCATTAATTACTACAAGTCATATTATAGTTACTTTCTTATAACGTCATTTTTTTAAAATATTATACAAACGTTTGATTATTTACCAAATTCATTGTTCTGTTCAGGCCTAAAAAAACAAAGTTTTCAACGGTTTCTACACATTTTTCTATCTTGTATTTTACGGTTGGCAACTCTGCTTCAGTCCATCTACCCAGTACAAAATTTACTTGTTGCCCTTTTGGATAATCATTACCAATGCCAAATCTTAGTTTAGGATAAACATCCGTACCCATAATAGCCTGAATATCCTTTAATCCATTATGTCCCGCATCTGTACCACTACCTCTTAGCCTTAATTTTGAAAGAGGTAATGCCAGATCATCAACTATAGTAAGGGTATTTTCAACAGAAATTTTTTCCTTGTCAAAATAATATCTAAAAGCACGTCCACTCAAATTCATAAAAGTGGTTGGTTTTATGCAAATAATTAATTTACCCTTATATTTCACTTCTGCTACAAAGGCAAGTCTTTCGTTGTTAAACTCACCGCCATGCTTATGAACAAAAGCATCTACTACATCAAAACCAATATTGTGGCGGGTGTTTACATATTCTGCACCTATATTTCCAAGCCCTACAATTAAAAATTTAGACATAGTTATCAGCCTGATACGATATTGAAAGATAATACATTGATAATAAATAAACTCAAAAAGTTGCTTACAATATTTTATGGATATCGTTGAGCATCAAGTTTTTAGTAGAATAATATGGAGATATAATCAAATTGGTAACGGCTAATTACCACAGCAGCTGAACCGGTAGATTTTATAAAAAAACCCGGCCAAATTAATGGCCGGGTTAGTAAGGTACCAAAAGAAATTATTTCTTCTTTTCTTCTTTAGACTCTTCTTGCTTTAACTGACGTGTCATTACGATAGATGCAATTGGAATTCGGGGACTGTTTAATATTTCCATATTGTCAACTTTTACATCTTCAACACGAATATTTTCGTTTAGTTGCAAATTGCTGATATCAAGCTGAATAGACTCTCTTAAGTCTTTAGGCAATGCCTTAACTTTCAAAGCTTTCATTTTAACTACCAGTTTACCACCTGCTTTTACACCTGCAGGTGCACCTGTAAGGTGCAATGGCAATGTAGCTACTACCTTTTTGTCGCCTACCAACTCCAGAAAGTCTATGTGAAGCAATGCATCACTTACTTTGTGAAACTGCAGATCTTTCAAAATGCACACATATTTTTTGCCATTAACAGAAATTTCGGCCTTCTGAAATTCACTGGTGTAAACTATAGACTTTAAAGCCTTAGTAGATGCCGAAAAATTAATTTCTTCAGCACCACCATAAATTACAGCAGGCACCATGTCCTGAGAGCGAAGTTGGCGGGTGGCTTTTTTACCCATTTCGGTCCTCAGTTGTCCTTCGATTGTAATTGTTTTCATTTTTATATAATGATTGATTAAAAAACTTGTTTAATGTTTAGGGTTTAGTGTTTAATCCATGTTTTGTTATTAAAAACTTGTTTAGAGTTTAGGGTTTAATGTTTAATCCGTGCTCTGTTATTACCCCCTCTAATACACTAACCAAATACTATTTCGCTGGCTGCTAGTCTAAATACTAAATACTAAGTACTCAATACTAAAACTACTCCTGTCTTCCCTCTCTTTTTGCTTTTAGCTGCGAATGTATGAACAGACTTGTTATACTTCTGTTTTCGTAAGCATTTCTAATAGCTATTGCAAACAAATCCGCTACTGACAGGGTTTTGATTTTAGAAACATGTTGTTTTATCGGTATTGTGTCGCAAACGACCAATTCTTCTAAAACGCTGTTTTGAATATTTTCATAAGCGTTTCCACTCAAAACAGGATGTGTACAAAGAGCCCTTACACTTGTTGCGCCTTTTTCTTTTAACAGATTTGCCGCTTTTGCTAAAGTTCCTCCCGTATCACAAATGTCATCTATCAATATTACTTCCCTTCCGCTCACATCACCTATAACCACCATGCTTGCGATCTCATTTGCCCGTTTGCGGTGCTTGTCGCAAATCACCATTTCGCAATTGAAATAACTTGCAATTTCCCGTACCCTATTGGTACTTCCCACGTCGGGGGCGGCAAAAGTAAGGTTTTTGAGCTTTAATTGCTCAATGTAAGGGATAAAAATAGCTGAACTGTCCAAATGGTCAACTGGTATATCAAAATAACCTTGTATTTGAGGAGCATGCAAATCCATGGTTATAATACGGTCTGCACCTGCTGCAACCAGGAGATTGGCTATTAATTTTGATCCAATGGCTACCCGTGGTTTATCCTTGCGATCTTGTCTGGCGTAGCCATAATAGGGCATTACTACTACTATTTTATAAGCACTTGCCCGTCGTGCGGCGTCGATCATCAGCAGTAGTTCCATCAGGTTATCACTCGGCGAATGGGTACTCTGTATGAGAAAAACATAATCGCCGCGTATGCTTTCCATAAATACAGGTTGAAATTCACCATCGCTGAACTTTTGGATGTTTATTTTACCCAAGGGGGCGCCAAAACGTTCTGCTATTTTGTTGGAAAGAACCTGTGATCCTGTA